>NZ_JBFAXL010000018.1:0-153741 GCF_040680795.1 Streptomyces sp. NPDC051976 | reverse complement strand
CTAATCCCCACCGAAGTGGTTCATCGTTCGACTTGCATGTGTTAAGCACGCCGCCAGCGTTCGTCCTGAGCCAGGATCAAACTCTCCGTGAATGTCTTCACGCAAGAGCGGCACCACAGGGAGGAATAATCCCCGGATGCACAGCGTCCTCGCTGATTGTTCTTCAAAGGAACCACATCCACACGAACAAAATGTCCGCGGGACGGGGTATCAACATATCTGGCGTTGACTTTTGGCACGCTGTTGAGTTCTCAAGGAACGGAAGCTTCCATCAGGACCGTTTCACCGGCCCCTCCGGGCTTTCCCTTCGTGTTTCCAACCCTACCAGATCCGCTTTGCGTTTCCGGCCCCTGATTGGATCGGGGTTTGTTCTCGCCTCTCGGCGTGTCCACTACGTTAGCCGATTTCCCGGCGGACTCATAATCGAGTCCTTCGAATTACTTTTTGGGCGCGCCAAAAAGTGACCCGATTGATCGGGAAGTCGTAGGTAGTGGGTGGCCGCTCGCCCGGTGCGGCCCGCCTTCGTGCGGGGCGCCCCATTTTTGCGGCTCGGACTACGTTACGCAGGAGCGGCGGCCGAGTCAAGCTCAGCCGCCGCTCAAACGTGGATTTCCGGCCATGCTAGGCCAGTTCGACCGCTCCGAGGTTCTTCTTGCCGCGCCGCAGCACGAGCCAGCGACCGTGGATGAGGTCGCCCGCGACGGGGGTCGCGTCCTCCTCGGTCACCTTCTCGTTGTTGAGGTACGCGCCGCCCTCCTTGATCGTGCGACGTGCGGCGGACTTGCTCGGGACCAGCTCGGTCATGGCCAACAGGTCCGCGATCGGGGCCAGTTCGGTCACCTGGGCGCGGGGCAGCTCGCTGAGCGCGGCCGCCAGGGTGGCCTCGTCCAGCTCGGCGAGATCGCCCTGGCCGAAAAGTGCTCTGGACGCGGCGATGACCGCGGCGCACTGGTCGGCGCCGTGCACCAGCGTGGTCAGCTCCTCGGCCAGCGCGCGCTGGGCGGCGCGGGCCTGCGGCCGCTCCTCCGTGGCGCGCTCCAGCTCCTCCAGCTCCTCACGGCTCTTGAAGCTGAAGATCCGCTGGAACGTGGCGATGTCACGGTCGTCCGCGTTCAGCCAGAACTGGTAGAAGGCGTAGGGCGTGGTCATCTCCGGGTCGAGCCAGATGGCGCCGCCCTCGGTCTTGCCGAACTTGGTGCCGTCCGCCTTGGTGATCAGCGGGGTCGCCAGCGCGTGCACCGAGTCGCCCTCCACCCGGTGGATGAGGTCGATGCCGGCCGTGAGGTTGCCCCACTGGTCGCTGCCGCCGGTCTGCATAGTGCAGCCGTACCGGCGGTACAGCTCCAGGAAGTCCATGCCCTGGAGGATCTGGTAGCTGAACTCGGTGTAGCTGATGCCCTGGTCGGAGTTGAGGCGGCGGGACACCGCCTCCTTGCTGATCATCTTGTTCACGCGGAAGTGCTTGCCGATGTCCCGCAGGAACTCGATGGCCGACATGCCCGACGTCCAGTCCAGGTTGTTGACCATGACCGCGGCGTTCGGCCCCTCGAAGGAGAGGAAGGGTTCGATCTGGGCCCTGACCCGCTCCACCCACTCGGCGACGACCTCGGGCGCGTTCAGCGTGCGCTCCGCGGTCGGCTTGGGGTCACCGATCAGACCGGTGGCACCGCCGACCAGGCCGAGGGGGCGGTGTCCCGCCTGCTGCAGCCGGCGGATGGTGAGGATCTGGACCAGGTTGCCGAGGTGCAGGCTGGGCGCGGTCGGGTCGAAGCCGCAATAGACCGTGACAGGGCCGTCCGCGAACGCCTTGCGCAGTGCGTCCTCGTCAGTGGAAACGGCGATCAGCCCTCGCCACTGCAGCTCGTCGACGATGTCCGTCACGGGTCTCGTGTCTCCTTGTATGGGCGGGTACGGGATGGAGTGGTACTGGTTCCAGCGTGTCCGAGGGTACGCGGTTCCGGCGAGTGGATTATCGGCGCTTGCGCGGGGTGTGGGCCCGGTAGGGGCTGACGGTGGGGTCGCCGTCGATCCAGTAGCGCCACGGGTGGGCGGCGCCCTGGCCGCCGACGCCGGTGCGCGGCCCGGTGCGGATGGCGGCGGGGGGTGGCGGGGTGCCGGTGAGGATCTGGAGCGGGCCCGGGGTGCAGGCGTCGGCGCCGTTGAGCGCGCGGTCGACGCTGAGGGCGGTGGCAAGCCGGGCGGGCCCCTGGGCGAGGTCGCTGTCCTTGCGCGAGGTCGGCCGGTGGACCCTGGCGAGGTCGGCGCCCGCGGTGATCTCGCCGCCGCGGAGCAGCACACCGCTGGGGGCGCCCTCCGGGCCGCACACCAGGTTGAGGCAGTGCCACATGCCGTAGGTGAAGTAGACGTAGACGTGTCCCGGTGGGCCGAACATCACGGCGTTTCGGTCGGTCCTGCCCCGGTACGCGTGCGAGCCGGGGTCGTTGGGGCCGTCGTACGCCTCGACCTCGGTGAGCCGTAGCTCGATGGGGCCGTCGGGGGTGTCGCGCAGCAGGGTGCGGCCGAGCAGGTCGGGGGCGATCCGCAGGACCGGGCGGTCGAAGAACGACCGGTGCAGCGGGACCCGTTCGGGTGGCGTGATCACGTCGTAGGAGCCTAGTGGAACCGCACGGGGTGCCCCGGCGTTCGTAGAGTTCGCCAAGCACAGGGCAACAGACGGCAAAGTGACGCGGACAGGGAGAGTGACGCATGGGGTTCAAGAAGCTGCTGGCCAGCATGGGGGCCGGTGGGGCATCGGTGGAGACGGAGCTGCGGCAGGCCGATGTGTACCCCGGCGGGGTGGTGGAGGGGTCGGTCCGTGTGCAGGGCGGTTCGGTCGAGCAGCGGATCCAGGGGCTGACGGTGGGCTTGCAGGCGCGGGTCGAGGTGGAGCGGAAGGACGCGCACGGCAACGAGACGGAGTACCACCAGAACATCGAGTTCCACCGGGAGCAGATCGGCGGGGAGTTCGTGGTGGCGCCGGGTGCGGTGCACGATGTGCCGTTCTCGCTGGCCATCCCGTGGGAGACGCCGATCACGATGTTCATGGGCCGGCAGCTCACCGGGATGCATGTGGGGGTGACCACCGAGCTGCAGATCGCCCGTGCGGTGGACAAGGGTGATCTCGACCCGGTGAACGTCCACCCGCTGCCCGCGCAGGAGGCGCTGCTGGACGCCTTCGGGCGGCTGGGGTTCGGCTTCCGCAGCGCGGACCTGGAGAAGGGGACGATCCGCCACACCCGGCAGCGGCTGCCGTTCTACCAGGAGATCGAGTTCCGTACGCCGGAGCAGTACAAGGGGCTCAAGCAGGTGGAGCTGACGTTCGTCGCGGACGGCAACGAGATGGATGTCGTGCTGGAGATGGACAAGAAGCCGGGGCTGTTCAGCGAGGGCAGTGACACGTACCGGTCGTTCACGATGAGCATGCACTCCTTCGAGCAGACCGACTGGGCGGCCTATCTGCACCAGTGGCTCGCCGAGGTGGGCGGCAAGCGGAACTGGTTCTGACGACGGGCCTAAGCTCGGCAGGGCATGCCAGTTCTCAAGCCAGGCCCAACCAGGAGGTGTCGAGGTGTCCGAGCAAGCGCGGCGGCCGCTCCCCCATGACTTCCATCCGCCGGTCGCGGAGTTCACCGTGGTGAGCGACGATGTGACGCCGGGCGGGGTGCTCAAGGACGATCAGGTGTACGCGGCGGGCAACACGTCGCCGCATCTTCGGTGGGAGGGGTTTCCGGCGGGGACGCGGAGTTTCGCGGTCTCCTGCTACGACCCCGACGCCCCGACCGGCAGCGGTTTCTGGCACTGGTCGCTGTTCGACATCCCGGCGTCGGTGACGGAGCTGCCGCGGGGCGCTGGGTCGGGTGACTTCCCCGGGCTGCCCGCGGGTGCGGTGCACGCGCGCAACGACTACGGCACCCGGGACTTCGGCGGTGCGGCCCCGCCTCCGGGTGACGGCTCGCACCGCTATGTCTTCACCGTCTACGCGGTGGACACCGACAAGCTGGGTCCGGACGCGGACGCCTCGCCCGCGGTGGTCGGCTTCAACCTGCGCTTCCACACCCTGGGGCGGGCGCAGTTGATCGGTGAGTACGAGGCTCCTGACGAGGGCTGAGCGCGGCTCGGCCGCTGGTGGGCGCCGCTGTCGCCCCTGGTGACTGGTTGCTCTGAGCATCCAAAATATTACGTTGCGTCCGCCGCCGCCCCGTCGCACAGTTGTCCTGTCGGCACCGCGGTGGCGGGGGCGGCGGAGCGTTGCGCTGGGGCGGTTGCCACGCGCTGCCGGCCGCCTGCCGGAGTCCGGTCTGCGGGCCGGGCGGCCACGCCGACTGACGCGCTCCGGGTGCCTGTTTCGCACGGGGGACGGCACCCGGAGCGCGCGTCTTCCCCACCGTTTTCCCACGGTCTTCCCAGCCGCCCTCGCTCAGAGGTGCGCGCAGGTGAACGCCGCCTTTCGGGCTGCCCATCTTCCTGTTGACACAGGGAAATTGCGTTGTCCGCCGGTGTGCCCGAGGGCACAGTGGAGCCACTTCGTCATGGGGGCGGAGCAGGGCCCGGGAGGTGGGCGGAATGCGGGAGACGCTGGTGCTGAACGCGAGCTTCGAGCCGCTGTCGACGGTGTCGCTGCGGCGCGCTGTCGTGCTGGTGATGCAGAACAAGGCCGTCGTCGAGCAGGCTCATCCCGGGCTGCGCATCCGTGCCGCCGCGGTGGAGGTCCCGGTGCCGCAGGTGATCAGGCTCTGCCGGTACGTGCGGGTGCCGTTCCGACAACGGGCTCCGTGGTCGCGGCGCGGTGTGCTGGTACGTGACCGGCACCGGTGCGCGTACTGCGGGCGGCGGGCCACCACGGTCGACCATGTGCAGCCGAGGTCGCGCGGGGGTGGCGACACCTGGCTGAACACGGTCGCGGCCTGCACCGAGGACAACCAGCGGAAGGCGGACCGTACTCCGGAGCAGGCGGGGATGCGGCTGCTGACCCGGCCGTTCGAGCCGACACCGGCGGACGCGCTGCTGCTCGCGCTGGGCGTGAGGGAGCGGGAGGGCCTGCCGGAATGGCTGGCCCTCCCGGCCTGACGCGTCGGGCACCGGGCTGATCCCGGCCCGCCGCCGGGACCGTGACAGGTCCCGGCGGCGGGCTCGTGGCTGCCCGTCGGCTGGGGCCCGTCCGGCGCTACTTCAGCAGCAGTTGGACGATGGCTGCGATGCCGACGACCACGATCAGGGCCCGCAGGGCGGTGGGTGGCAGGCGCCGGCCGACCCGGGCGCCGATCAGGCCGCCGATGGTGGCGCCGGCGGCGATGAGGGCGACGGCGGCCCAGTTCATCGGGGCGACGAAGACGAAGAAGAGCGCGGCGACGCCGTTGACTATCGCGGCGAGGACGTTCTTGAGGCCGTTGATCCGTTGCAGGGTCTCGTCGAGCAGCAGGCCCATCAGGGAGAGGTACAGCACGCCCTGGGCCGCGCCGAAGTAGCCGCCGTACATGCTCGCCAGCAGCATGCCGAGGACGAGGGCCGGGCCGCCGTGTGCGGGGGTGTCGGCGCCGGTGCGGTCGCGGCGGGCCTGGAGGGCGCGCCCGAGGCGGGGTTGGACGACGACCAGGACGAGCGCCGCGCCGATGAGGACGGGGACGATCGCGTCGAACGCCTTGGACGGCAGGGTGACGAGCAGGACGGCGCCGCTGAATCCGCCGACCAGGCCGACGAGGCCGAGCCGCACCAGCCGGGCGCGCTGCCCGGCGAGTTCACGGCGGTAGCCGATGGCCCCGGTGACCGAACCGGGGACCAGTCCGAGGGCGTTGGACACGTTGGCGGTCACCGGCGGCAGGCCGACGGCGAGCAGGACGGGGAAGGTGATCAGGGTGCCCGACCCGACGATGGTGTTGATGGTGCCCGCGCCGATTCCGGCCGCGAGGACGGCCACGGCTTCTGCTGGGGACATAGCTCATCTCCATGATCTCTGTGCCTCCTCCCCGCCGTTGAGGTCGAGGGGTGCGCGGTGATCATGTCATAGGCGGCGGTCCGGCCGGTGGGCCGTCTCGGTCCTTGCTCGGTGCCCTGCTCAGTCCTTGTCGAACGGCGGCGACTCGCGGCGCGGGGCGGGCGTGGTGGCCGCGTCGCGGTTGCCGTTGCCGGGGGCGCCGGGGATGTTGACTATGCCGCCGAGGCCCTTGAGCGCGTCGTTCAGTTCGCTGGGGATGATCCAGAGCTTGTTGGCGTCGCCCTCGGCGATCTTCGGCAGCATCTGGAGGTACTGGTAGGCGAGCAGCTTCTGGTCCGGGTCGCCGGCGTGGATCGACTCGAAGACCGTACGGATCGCCTGGGCCTCACCTTCGGCGCGCAGGGCGGCGGCCTTGGCGTCACCTTCGGCGCGCAGGATGGAGGACTGCTTCTCACCCTCGGCGGTGAGGATCTGGGACTGCCTGATGCCCTCGGCGGTGAGGATCGCGGCGCGCTTGTCGCGGTCGGCGCGCATCTGCTTCTCCATCGAGTCCTGGATGGAGGTGGGCGGCTCGATCGCCTTCAGCTCGACGCGGTTGACGCGGATGCCCCACTTGCCGGTGGCCTCGTCGAGGACGCCGCGCAGTGCCGCGTTGATCTCCTCGCGGGAGGTCAGGGTCCGCTCCAGGTCCATGCCGCCGATGATGTTGCGCAGTGTGGTGACGGTGAGCTGCTCGATGGCCTGGATATAGCTGGCCACCTCGTAGGTCGCGGCGCGGGCGTCGGTCACCTGGTAGTAGATGACGGTGTCGATGTTCACCACCAGGTTGTCCTGGGTGATCACCGGCTGCGGCGGGAACGGCACGACCTGCTCGCGCAGGTCGATGCGGTTGCGGATGGTGTCTATGAAGGGCACCACGATGTTCAGCCCGGCGCTGAGGGTGCGGGTGTAGCGCCCGAACCGCTCGACGATGGCGGCGCTGGCCTGCGGAATCACCTGGACCGTCTTGATCAGCGCGATGAACACGAGCACCACGAGGATGATCAGGACGATGATGATGGGCTGCATGTCCACTCCCAGCGCCGGTTGACTTGTGGAAGTCACGACGGACGAGACGCGTACTCCGTCATGATCAATTCTCGCAGACCGTCGGCCCGCCGCGGGCGGGGTTCGGCGAATTCCCGTACCGCGGTACCTGGTTGGTGCCCTGCCCTTACCCTGTGCACGCCGTCACATGACGACGGCGGTCGCTCCGTCGATCTCCACCACGTCCACGCTCTGCCCGGGGTCGAACACCTGGCCGGTGTCGAGTGCGCGGGCCGACCAGACCTCCCCGCCGAGCTTGATCCTGCCGCCACCGCTGTCGACCCGTTCCAGGACGACGGCCTGACGGCCTTTGAGGGCGTCGACGCCGCTGCGCAGTTCGGGGCGCTGGGTCTGGTGCCGGTACGCGATCGGCCGTACGACGGCGATCAGCGCGACCGAGACCAGCACGAAGACCACGACCTGGAGCACGATCCCGGCGCCGAGACCCGCGGTGGCCGCCGCTGCGACCGCGCCGACGGCGAACATGCCGAACTCGGGCATCGCCGTGATCACCAGCGGAATGCCCAGTCCCACGGCGGCAATGAGCCACCACACCCATCCGTCCACGGTATTCATCGTAGGGGCGGGCGGGTGGGTCAGGACAGGGGCAGGCCCGCCGCGGTCCAGCGGTCGCCACGGCGTTCGACGACCAGCGGGAGGCCGAAGCAGAGCGAGAGGTTGCGGGAGCTGAGTTCGAGGTCGATGGGACCGGCGGCGACGACCTTGCCCTGACGGATCATCAGGACGTGGGTGAAGCCGGGGGCGATCTCCTCCACATGGTGGGTGACCATGATCATCGAGGGGGCGATCGGGTCGCGGGCGAGCCGGCCGAGGCGGCGCACCAGGTCCTCGCGGCCGCCGAGGTCGAGGCCCGCGGCGGGCTCGTCGAGCAGCAGCAGCTCGGGGTCGGTCATCATGGCGCGGGCGATGAGGGTGCGCTTGCGCTCGCCCTCGGACAGCGTGCCGAACTTGCGGTCCAGGTACTCGCTCATGCCGAGCCGGTCGAGGAAGGCGCGGGCCCGGTCCTCGTCGATCTTGTCGTAGCTCTCCTGCCAGGTGGCGGTCATGCCGTACGCGGCGGTGAGCACGGTCTCCAGGACGGTCTGCCGGCGCGGCATCTTCTCGGCCATCGCCGCGCCCGCCATGCCGATCCGGGGCCGCAGTTCGAAGACGTCGACGCCGCCGAGCTTGTCGCCGAGGATCTGCACGGTGCCGCTGGAGGGGAAGAGGTAGCTGGAGGCGATGTTGAGCAGGGTGGTCTTGCCCGCGCCGTTGGGCCCGAGGATGACCCAGCGTTCCCCCTCGGCGACCGACCACGAGACGTGGTCCACCAGAGCCCGTCCGTCGCGGACCACGGATACGTCCACCAGCTCCAGCACATCGCTCATGAGCGCGTTGTCTCCCATTGCAGTCTCGGCATAGCGGATCCGGCACCGCCGTGCCGGCCGTCGGGTGGGCCGGCGGGTGCGGATCCCGGAGGAACCCCCGGGGAAAACTTACGCCACCGCACGACGGGTCCAGTCCCTAGGCTGGGGGCATGCTTGAGGAACCTCGTTCAGGACGGCTGGCCGCGTGGGGAAATGCCCTGCTTGCCGGACTTGCCGCGCCTGATGACGTCGCGCAGGAGATCACGGCGGGCGATGCCGTGCACCGGATCTCGGGGCTGCCGGGAGAGCACATGCCGGTGGGGCTGACGCTGGGGCTCGGCCGGCTGCGCGCGCTGGGGGTGCGGGGGCTGCGGCTGGCGCTGCCGGTGGCCGGGCACCCGCTGGGTCTGAGCGGGCCGCCGGAGTTCAACGCGCGGGCGATGGCCGCGGGCCAGGCGGTGGTCACCGTCGGCGACCTCGCGCTGGGGCTGGTCCCCGACATCCATGAGGCCGGCCCGGTGGGCGATCTCCATGTCGAGGTGGAGTGGGAGTGCCTGCCGGTACGGGACGCGCCCCCGGCCGATGTGCCGTCGCTGGGCGAGGCGGAGCGGGAGCTGGCCGAGGCGCTGCGGGACGCCACCCACGCGCTGGGCCAGTTGGACGTGGCGGGCGCGGGTCCGGCGGCGCAGGCCGCGCTGGACGCCTACCGGGCGCGGGCCGAGCGGGGCCGTGAGGTGCTGGCGCCCGGCTATCCGCCGCGCGCGGTGCGGGTGTTGGAGCTGGCGCAGCGGGTCACCGCGCTGGTGGAGATCGCCTCGGTCGGCCATGGCGGCGCGGTGAGCGCCTCGCAGATCGCGGCCCGCGCCGATCTGCTGCGGCCGGTGGAGCGTACGGCCCGCCGGGCGCAGGTGGCGGCGTACAACGCGTATGTGGAGGAGGCCGAGCGCCGCCGGTCGTGACGGCCCGGGCGTCGGGCGTGTGCGGTGCCCCGGGGGCGGGAGGGGATCGCGCACCCCGGGGCCCGGTGGCGGCTAGCTGTTGGCCGCGAAGTTGCCGAACGCGGGGTTCAGCAGACCGATCACGTTGACGGTGTTGCCGCTCACGTTGACCGGGACGTGCACCGGAACCTGCACCAGATTGCCGGAGCCGACACCCGGGGAGTGCGTGGCGGAGCCGCAGGCGTCGGCCTGGGCGGAGGCGACACCGGTACCGGCGACGGCCAGGCCGCCCGCCATGAGCGTGATGGTCACGGCCTTCTTCAGGTTCATCACTTGAGAACTTCCTCCTTGCAGGGGGCACCTCCCAGCGTTAGCTGGGGGAGCAGCGCGGCAATCCGCCGCGGTGCGTACTGCTGAACGGATCATCCGGTCATCCGGATGCGCCATTCGGGGGACATACACCCGACAGTATGAATCTCAGCCCGCAGCGGCCCGCCCCAGCGCCGGCTCCGCCCGACCCGACGTCGGCTCTGCTCCGCCCCCGCTCAGCTTCCGACGCCGTTGCGCACCGCCCACAGCGCCGCCTGGGTGCGGTCGGCGAGGTCGAGCTTCATGAGGATGTTCGACACATGGGTCTTCACGGTCTTCTCGGAGAGCACCAGCGCGCGGGCGATCTCGCGGTTGGACCGGCCGTCGGCGATCAGGGTGAGCACCTCGCGCTCGCGCTCGGTCAGGGCGTTGCCCCGGCCCTGGCCCGTGGTGTGCAGCTCCTGGGAGAGCAGCGCGCCCGCGACCTCGGGCTGCAGCAGGACATGGCCTGCGTGCACCGAGCGGATGGCGTCGGCGAGCGCGACCGGGTCGACGTCCTTGTAGACGTATCCGGCGGCGCCCGCCCGCAGCGCGGGGACGACGGTGCGCTGCTCGGTGAAGCTGGTGACGATCAGCACCCGTGCCGGGTTCTCGGCGTCGCGCAGCAGCCGCAGCGCCTCGATGCCGTCGACACCGGGCATCTTGACGTCCATGAGGATCACGTCGGGCCGCAGCTCCTGGGCGCGCGCGAAGCCCTCCTCGCCGTCGCCGGCCTCGCCGACGACCTCGATGTCGCCCTGCACCTCGAGGAAGGTGCGCAAGCCCCGGCGTACGACCTGGTGGTCGTCGACCAGCAGGACGCGGATCACTTTCTCAGCCACCGGGCACCTCCATCTCGATGACAGTGCCCTTGCCGGGCTCCGATTGCACGTTGAGGACCCCGCCGACGCCGCTGGCCCGGTCCCGCATGGAGACCAGTCCGAGGTGGCGGCCGGCCCGCCGGACGGTGGAGGGGTCGAAACCGCGGCCGTCGTCGCGGACCCGCAGCCGGGCGCCCTTGCCGTGGCCTTCGAGGACGATGTCGACGGTGTGGGCGTGGGCGTGCCGCAGGGCGTTGTGCATGGCCTCCTGGGCGACCCGCAGCACCGCTTCCTCCTGCGCTGGGGGCAGTGCCCGCACCTGGTGGGAGTGGAAGGTGACGGTGGCCGAGTGGACGCGGTCGAGCACATCGGCCTGGGTGCGCAGTGTGGCGGCCAGCCCGTCGTCGTCGAGGGCGGCGGGGCGCAGCTCGACCACGACCGCGCGCAATTCCTCGGCGGCCTCGGCGGCGAGCGCCGCCACCTCCCGGATCTCGCTCTTGGCCCGCGCCGGGGCGGTGTCCACCAGGGCGGCGGCGGCCTGGGCGGTGAGCCGCAGGGAGAAGAGCTTCTGGGAGACGGCGTCGTGCAGCTCGTGGGCGATACGGGCCCGCTCCCCCGCGAGGGTCAGCTCGCGGCTGCGTTCGTAGAGCCGGGCGTTGGTCAGCGCGATCGCGGCGTGGTCGGCGAGGATGCGCAGCAGCTCCTCGTCCTCCTCGGTGAAGCCGCCGGATCCGCAGCCGTGGCCTAGGTCGGCAGGACCCGCGGGAACGTGCTTGTTGGCCAGGAAGATCGCGCCGAGGATCTCGTCGTCGTCGACCACCGGCATGCCGATGAAGTCCTTCATCTCAGGGTGGGCGCGGGGCCAGCCCTGGAAGGACTCGAAGTCGCGGACGTCGGCGAGGCGGCGGGGGGTGGCCTCGTGCAGTATCGCGGCGAGGATGCCGTGCTGCCGGGGCAGCGGGCCGATGGACTTCCACTGCTCGTCGCTGACGCCGTCCACGACGAACTGGGCGAAGCCGCCGTGGTCGTCGGGCACGCCCAGCGCGGCGTACTCCGCGTCCAGTAGCTCACGGGCCGAGGCCACGATGGTCTGCAGGACCTCGCGCACCTCCAGCTGGCGGTTCATCGCCAGGACCGCGGCGCTGACCGCTTCGATTCCGCCTCTGGGCGGCCGGGTGGACATGCCCCCACGGTACCGGCGCGGGGTGACAGCCCGTATGCGGCGCCGGACCGACCGTCCTCGGCCCTGCGGCCTAGGCACAAGTGCCCCCGGCGGCTGCGCCGGGCGGCCGAGGCGCCGGGCGCGGGCCCGTTCCTACGGTGGGTGGCAGGTGGTCCGGCGGCAGGCCGGACCGTGCCGGGCGAGACAGGACGGGCGGGATCATGCCGGTAGCGATCATCACGGGAGCGTCGCGGGGACTGGGGCGGGCGCTGGCCGCCGAGCTGGCGGGCCGCGGCTGGGACCTCGTACTCGACGGGCGGAACGCGGACGCGCTGCGGGTGGCGGCCGAGGAGCTGGAGCGGCTCGCGGCCAAGGGGCCGGGGCCGGCGGGCGGGGTGCGGGCGGTGCCGGGCGATGTCACGGACCCCGGGCACCGGACCGCACTGGTCGCGGCGGCTCGCGAACTCGGCGACGGCACCGGCGTCGATCTGCTGGTGAACAACGCGAGCGCGCTGGGCGCCGAGCCGCTGGTGCCGCTGGCCGAGCTGCCGGTGGCGGGGTTGCGGAAGGCGCTGGAGACCAATGTGACGGCGCCGATGGCGCTGGTGCAGCAGGCGCTGCCCGGGCTGCGGGCGGCGGGCGGGGCGGTGCTGAACGTCAGCTCGGACGCGGCGGTGGAGGCGTACCCCACGTGGGGAGGGTACGGCGCCAGCAAGGCCGCGCTCGATCATCTGTCGGCGGTGCTCGCCGAGGAGGAGCCGGAGCTGCGGGTGTGGTGGGTTGACCCGGGCGATCTGCGCACCGAGCTGTACGCGGCCGCCGTGCCGGACGACGCGGACTTCGCCGACCGGCCGCTGCCCGAAACGGTGGCCCCGGCCTTCCTGCGGCTGCTCGACGAGCGCTCCCCCAGCGGGCGGTACACCGCCCCGGCGCTGCTGGAGACGCGATGACCACGGCGAGCGGGACGGTCAGCAAGGACAGGCACCTCTATATAGGGAGGAATACGCACATAAAAGATAAAGGGGAGAAGACCGGCAGTCTGGCGGGGCTCAGGGTTCCGGACTCGCTGCTGGCCAGGGCACCCGCGGCGCGGCGGGACGCGGTGCGGCTGCTGGTCGGCGAGCAGCGCACGGGTGAGGTGAGCCACCACGGCTTCCGTGAGCTGCCGGGGCTGCTGCGCGCCGGTGACGTGCTGGTGGTGAACACCTCGCGGACGCTGCCCGCCGCGGTGGACGGGCGGCTGGCGGGCGAGCCGGTGGTGGCGCACTTCTCCACCCGCCGCGACGACGGCAGCTGGGTGGTGGAGATCCGCACCCCGGACGGGCACGGCTCGACGGTGCGCAGGCCGGGCGGTCCGGCGGGCGCGGTGGTGGAGCTGGCCGGCGGCGGGCTGCTGCCGCTGCGGGAGCCGCTGGACCCGGACGCGGACCGGCTGTGGGTGACCGAGCCGTCGATGGCCGACCCGGTGGCGTACCTGCACCGGCACGGGCGGCCGATCCGCTACTCCTACACCGAGCGGGACCAGCCGCTGGCCGCGTACCAGACGGTGTTCTCGGTGCCGTCGGCCGACGGGGCGGGCTCGGCCGAGATGCCGAGCGCCGGGCGGCCCTTCACCGCCGGGCTGGTCACCGAGCTGGTCAGCCGGGGTGTGCAGATCGCGCCGATCGTCCTGCACACCGGGGTGGCGTCGGCCGAGTCGCACGAGCCGCCGTACGCGGAGCCCTTCGCCGTACCGGCGAGCACCGCGTGGCAGGTGAACGCGGCGAGGGCCGCGGGCGGGCGGGTGCTGGCGGTGGGGACGACGGCGGTACGGGCGCTGGAGTCGGCGGCGGACAGCCGGGGCGTGGTGCGGCCGGCGAGCGGCTGGACGGATCTGGTTGTCACTCCGGATCGCGGGGTACGCGCCGTGGACGGGCTGCTCACCGGGCTGCACGAGCCGGAGGCGTCGCATCTGCTGATGCTGCGGGCCCTGTCGGGGGACCGGCTCCTGGAGCGGGTCTACGCGGCGGCACTACAAGGCGGCTATCGCTGGCATGAATTCGGCGATGTGAATCTCCTGCTGCCATAAAGGTCACATAAAGCACCCCCTTCGTCACCTTGCGCGACGGAGGGGGCGCACCCATGTGAGGTGACCTATAGGACGTGCGTCACATACTAAGTCGCTTAGTGGAAAAGGAGGCCCGTGACGGCTCGCGAGGAATAGGGATTCCGCGAGACCGTTCACCGAACAACTACGAATACGGCTCGTAGTGGAGCTGATTGACCCCCGATTTCGGACCCTCTAAGAATTCTCAGGTCCGCAACCGGAAGAGGAAAATCCTGATGCAGCTCCCCACGATCCCGAAGTTCGGTCGTCTGACCAAGACCCACAAGATCACGGCGGCCGGCGCCGTTGCCGCGACCGCTGTCGTCCTGGCCGTGACCGGTCTGCAGGGGACCGGCGGGAGTGCGTCCGCCGCCGCCGACCCGACGGGCTTCTCCGTCGCGTCCCCCCAGGCGAAGAGCCTCGACACGCAGGCCGACCTCGCCAAGCAGAAGGCGATCCACGACGCCGCGGCGAAGAAGGCCGCCGACGCGGCCGCCGCCAAGAAGAAGGCCGACGCCGCCGCCGCTGCCAAGAAGGCCGCCGCCGCGAAGCGACTGGCCGCCGAGCGCGCCCGCGCCAAGCAGGCCGCGAACCGCTCGACGCACCGCGTGGTGCTGCAGCCGAAGAAGACCGCCGTCGCCCCCAAGGCCGCCGTGAAGACGTACACGAACGACCTGGACGGCTGGATCAAGCACTCGCTCGACATCATGGCCGCCGACGGTATTCCGGGCAGCTACGACGGCATTTACCGCAACATCATCCGCGAGTCGAGCGGTAACCCGCAGGCGATCAACCTGTGGGACTCCAACGCCGCCGCGGGTATCCCGTCGAAGGGCCTTCTCCAGGTCATCGACCCCACCTTCCAGGCATACCACGTCGCCGGTACCTCGTGGGACATCTACGACCCGGTCGCGAACATCACCGCCGCGTGCAACTACGCGTACCACGTGTACGGTTCGATGGACAACGTGAACTCCGCGTACTGATCCGCGCACTGATCCAACACGCCGTAAGCAAAAGGGCGGTGGGACCGATTGGTCCCACCGCCCTTTTGTAATGCCGTGCTTGTGTTTACTTCCGCATGACCTCGGGTTCGTGGCGCCGCAGAAGTCGTGCGACGACGACGCCGCAGATGGCGCCGATCAGCAGCAGGACGAACATGTCCAGCGTCCACGCGCCCGCCGTGTGCTTCCACAGCGGGTCGCCGTTGGGGTCGGTCGGATCCCAGGGCATCAGCACATTCATGTCCGCGGTGGCGCCGAGCGCCGCGACGGCCCAGCGGGACGGCATCAGCCAGGCGAACTGCTCTATGCCGGGCTTCGCGTAGAGCTGGAACAGCACTCCGGTGAAGACCACCTGGACGATGGCGAACATGACCAGCAGCGGCATCGTCTTCTCGGCCGTCTTCACCAGCGCCGAGATGATCAGGCCGAACATCATGCAGGTGAAGCCGAGCGCCATGATGACCAGCGCCATCTCGATCGCCGGGTGCGCGCTCAGCACCACGCCCTTGGTGGGCATCTTGCGCGGTATGAAGCCGATGGCACTGATGATGGCGCCCTGCAGGGCCGTGATGAGGCCCAGCACGATGATCTTGGACATCAGATACGCGGAGCGCGACAGGCCGACGGCGCGTTCGCGCTCGTAGATCACCCGCTCCTTGATCAGCTCACGCACCGAGTTCGCCGCGCCCGCGAAGCACGCGCCCACCGCGAGGATGAGCATGATGGTGCCCGCGTCCTTGTTCTGCAGGTGGTACTTGACCGGGCCGTAGGCGAGGCCGCTCTGCGCCGGGATCAGCACGCTGACGACACCGAGGACCGCGGGCAGGATCAGCATCAGGCCGATGAAGCCCTTGTCGGAGATGATCACCGACAGATAGCGCCGCACCAGCGTCCACAGCTGCGGCATCCACGCCTGCGGCTTGGGCGGGCGGGCCGCCTGGTGCGGGATGTACGGGGCGGCCTGCGGGGCCGCCGCGTCCAGCTCGGCCGCGTACATCTGGTAGTGCTGCGAACCGCGCCAGCGGCCCGACCAGTCGTAGTCGCGGTAGTTCTCGAAGGCGGAGAAGACGTCGGCCCAGGTCTCGTAGCCGAAGAAGTTCAGCGCCTCGTCCGGCGGGCCGAAGTAGGCCACGGAGCCGCCGGGGGCCATCACCAGCAGCTTGTCGCACAGCGCGAGTTCGGCCACCGAGTGGGTGACCACCAGGACGGTGCGGCCGTCGTCGGCCAGACCGCGCAGCAGCTTCATGACGTCGCGGTCCATGCCCGGGTCGAGGCCGGAGGTCGGCTCGTCCAGGAAGATCAGCGACGGCTTGGTGAGCAGCTCCAGGGCGACGGACACCCGCTTGCGCTGGCCGCCGGAGAGCGAGGTGATGCGCTTGTCCGCGTGGATGTCGAGCTTGAGCTCGCGCAGCACCTCGTCGATCCGCGCCTCGCGCTCGGCGGTCGCGGTGTCACCGGGGAAGCGGAGCTTGGCCGCGTACCGCAGCGCGGTCTTGACCTGGAGCTCCTTGTGCAGGATGTCGTCCTGCGGGACCAGGCCGATGCGCTGCCGCAGCTCGGCGAACTGCTTGTACAGGTTGCGGTTGTCGTAGAGCACATCGCCCTGGTCGGCGGGCCGGTAGCCGGTCAGCGCGCGCAGCAGCGTGGACTTTCCGGAACCGGACGGGCCGATGACGCCGATCAGCGACTTCTCCGGCACACCGAACGAGACGTCCTTGAGGATCGTCTTGGTGGTCTTGCCGTGCGGCACGGTGACCGACAGGCGGCGCGCGGAGAAGGAGACCGCGCCGGTGTCGACGAACTCCTCCAGCCGGTCGCCGACCAGCCGGAAGGTGGAGTGGCCGACGCCGACGATGTCGTTGGGGCCGAGCAGATGACGCTGGATCGGCTGGCCGTTGACATAGGTGCCGTTGTGGCTGCCGAGGTCGACGATCTCGTAGCGGCCGTCGGGGTGTGCGCGGAACTCCGCGTGGTAGCGGGAGACCTGGAGGTCGGAGACCACCAGTTCGTTCTCCAGCGCACGGCCGATTTTCATGACCCGGCCGAGGGCGAGCTGGTGGAAGGTGGTCGGGCTGCGCTGGCCGTAGCCCGGCTGCTGACCGCCCGGCTGCTGCGGCTGCTGCCGCGGCGCCGGGGGCTGCTGGGCCGGCGGCCCGCCCCAACCGGCCTGCGGCTGCTGCGGCGGAGCCTGCTGCTGGTACTGCTGCGGCTGCGCCATCTGCTGCTGCGGCACCTGCGCGGGCGGCTGTCCCCAGCCGCCGGCCGCCGGTGCCTGGGCGGGCGCCTGGGCCGGAGCCTGCGCGCGTGCCTGGGCCGGAGCCTGGGCCGCCGCCTGCTGCGGGTACGCCTGCTGCGCCATCTGCTGCGGTTGCCGGTACTGCTGTTGGTGCGGCTGGGCGTGCGCGGTCTCGGCGCTGTAGACGTCCGCGCCGCCCTGCGCGCCACCACCGAAGTTGAGCCGGGGTCCGTCCGTTGCATTACCGAGGTGGACGGCCGAGCCCGGTCCTACCTCCGTCTGCTGGATCCGCTGTCCCTGGACGAAGGTGCCATTCGTGCTGCCGAGGTCCTCGATGACCCAACCGCGGTCCCCGCGGCGGATGGTGGCGTGCCGCCACGACACCCGCGCGTCGTCGATGACCAGGTCGCCCGATGGGTCACGTCCCAGGCTGTACGACCGGGACGCGTCGAGCGTCCAGGTTTGTCCATTCAATTCGAGTACGAGTTCAGGCACCCCAAGCCCCATAAGTTGTCCCCCGAGTAGTCCCCCTGGAGGGAGTCTAGGGATAGCGAACATCGGGAGGAACTATTTCAGGCCCGCTCCCGTAATCAAAAGCCGCCCTCGTGTACAGCGTCCGGCGGCGCCCGTTGACGCGATCCCCGCACCCCCCGACAGTGGGGAGAGCTGGGACGTACGACCTCGGGGGGTCGGCATGACCGCACGGAGAACACCTTGGACGACAGTGTTGCTCGCCGCGGTCTCCGCGGTGAGTTGGGCGTTTCTGGCCATGGCGGGCACCGCCGCGCTGGGTCTGCATCTGCTCGGGGCGGACGCCGCCGGGTCGTTGGGGACGATGACGGCGGCCGTCGTGACGATGGCGGTGGGCGGGAAGGTCCGACCGACCGGTGACGTGGGGGCGTTCGGGATCAGCGGTCCGCAGGCGCAGGGTGCCATCGGTATCGCGCCACTCGGCGTCGCGCTGGTCGGCGCGCTGCTGCTCGCCTGGGTCTTCCTGCGCGGACTGCGCGGCGCGG
Source organism: Streptomyces sp. NPDC051976 (assembly GCF_040680795.1). Taxonomy (NCBI): domain Bacteria; kingdom Bacillati; phylum Actinomycetota; class Actinomycetes; order Kitasatosporales; family Streptomycetaceae; genus Streptomyces; species Streptomyces sp. NPDC051976. The sequence continues at coordinate 135,745 of NZ_JBFAXL010000018.1, read as the reverse complement.
GCGCCGTGGTCGGTCCGGCCGAACTGGCGGCCCGGGTGGTGGCGACGGCCGCGCTGTTCCTCGGGCTGCTCGGCGGACTCGCCTGGGCGGGCCAGGACACCGTCGCGATCGACAGCGCGTCCATCGGCCCGCCGAAGAGCGCCACGTCCGATCTGCTGGGGAAGCTGCCGGGGATCGGGAAGTTCAGCAACGGTCTGGCCGACGGGCTCTCGGGGCTGGTGAAGGCCAAGACGTCGGTGGGCTTCCATGTGGACACCGGGCGGAGCCTGCTCGGCGGGCTGGTGTGGGTGCTCGCAGTGCTGCTGCTGGCGCTGCTCGCCTCCCGCCGCACCCCGCTGCCGCCCGGCTGGGAAGGTGCGCACCGCACCGTACGGCCGGCCGCGTCGGCGATGGCCCTGATGCTGGTGGTCGCGGAGGTCGCGGGACTGGCGGCGGCCGGGTACGCGGCCGCCACCGGCGACGAGCCGGGCAGGATCGTCGGCTCCGCGCTGCTGGGCGCGCCCAACGGGGTCTGGCTCGCGGTGCCGCTGGGCCTGTTCGTGCCGTGGCGGGGCACCGCCACGGGGGCGCTGGTGCAGGTGCTGCCCGATCCGGTGAACCGGCTGCTGGCCGGTCATCCCGACCAGCCGATCACGCTGAGCAGGCTGGCCGGCCTCGACAACCGGGTGTGGCTGCTGCCGGTGGCCACCGCCCTGCTGATGCTGACCGCGGGCGCGCTGACCGCCACCCGCACGCCGCGCGGCGCCGCCGGCGCGGCGGGCTTCGCCGGGCGCTGCGCCCTGCGGCTCGCGCTGGTCACCGCCGCGACCCTGCCGCTACTGGTGGAACTCACCGCGGTGAAGGTGAACGCGAACCTGTCCGTGCTCGGCTTCGACGCCGTCGGCGCGGGGGTCGACCTGCACGGCAGCGTCCCGATGGCCGCGCTGCTCGGCGCGGCGTGGGGCGGCGGCGCGGGGCTGCTGGGCGCGCTGCTCGCGCTGGCCACCGGCGCCGCGGGCGGGCAGACCGCGCCGCTGGCCGAGGGCGGCGGGGCGGGGACGAAGCGGCCCGGAGGACCGCCGTCGTCGGGCGACAGCGACCGTACGTATCCGGAGGTGGCCTACGGTCCCGGCCCGTACATCCCGAGCCCGGTGTTCCGGCCGGGGGCGGGCGAGCAGAACCCGTACCGCTCCCCCGGCGCCGACGCCGTCTCGCCGCAGGACCCGACGATCGCGGGGCCGCCGCCGCGCCACGCCCGGCCGCGCCGGGACACCACGGGCGAGGACAAGTGGCCCGAGCCCCCGCCGCCGCCCCCTCCCGCGGCCCCCCGGGGGCCGCGCACCCCGCGCTGACCGGCCGTCCCGCGCCGGGTGGTGCGCGCCCCGGTGTCCGCCACGCGGGACGCCCGTCCCTCGGGGGGCGTACGCCGGTTACGGTGTAGACACCATGAACGACGCCTCGCAGATCTCCCCCCTCACGCCTGGTGACGCCGTTCACCCGGCGGACGTGCCCACCCTCCTCGTCAAGATCTTCGGCAAGGACCGGCCGGGTATCACCGCCGGTCTGTTCGACACGCTCGCCGCGTACGGCGTCGACGTGGTGGACATCGAGCAGGTCGTCACCCGGGGCCGGATAGTGCTCTGCGCTCTGGTGACCGCTCCCCAGGGGCGCGGGGTGGAGGGTGAGCTGCGGGCCACCGTGCACAGTTGGGCCGAGTCCATCAGGATGGAAGCGGAGATCATCTCCGGCATCGGCGACAACCGGCCGCGCGGTGAGGGCCGTTCCCATGTCACGGTGCTCGGCAAGCCGCTGACCGCGGAGTCGACGGCCGCCATAGCGGCGCTGATCACCGGCGCGGGCGGCAACATCGACCGGATCTTCCGGCTGGCGAAGTACCCGGTCACCGCGGTGGAGTTCGCCGTCTCCGGCGCCGAGCCGTACGCGTTGCGGTCGGTGCTCGCGCTGGAGGCCGCGGCCCGCGGGGTGGATGTGGCGGTGGTCCCCGCCGGGCTGCAGCGCAGGGCGCAGCGGCTGGTGGTGATGGACGTGGACTCCACCATGATCCAGGACGAGGTGATCGAGCTGTTCGCGGCGCACGCCGGCTGCGAGGCGGAGGTCGCCGAGGTGACGGCCGCGGCGATGCGCGGCGAGCTGGACTTCGAGCAGTCGCTGCACGCCCGGGTGTCGCTGCTGGCCGGGCTGGACGTCTCGGTGGTGGACAAGGTCCGCGCCGAGGTGCGGCTGACGCCGGGCGCGCGCACCCTGATCCGTACGCTCAAGCGGCTCGGCTACCAGGTGGGGGTGGTCTCCGGCGGGTTCACACAGGTCACCGACGACCTCAAGGAGCGGCTCGGCCTCGACTTCGCCGCCGCGAACACGCTGGAAGTGGTCGACGGGCGGCTGACCGGCAAGGTCGTGGGGCCGATCGTGGACCGGGCGGGCAAGGCCGCGCTGCTGCGCAGCTTCGCCGCGCAGGCGGGGGTGCCGCTCAGCCAGACCGTGGCGATCGGCGACGGCGCGAACGACCTGGACATGCTCAACGCCGCCGGGCTCGGCGTCGCCTTCAACGCCAAGCCCGTCGTGCGTGAGGCCGCCGACACCGCGGTGAACGTGCCGTTCCTCGACACCGTGCTCTACCTGCTGGGCATCACCCGCGAGGAGATCGAGGCCGCGGACGCGCCGGAGGGGTCGCAGGGCGCCCTGTTCTAGCCGTCCGGCGGGTCAGCAGCCGGCCGTCCGGCCGACCGTGCGGGGCCGTGCGGTCAGTCGTGCGGCGCCCAGAAGGCGGACAGGTGGCCGACGCCGTGTTCGACGGACTTCCATGAGCCGGAGAAGGTGACCACCGCGTAGGCGGCGGTCGGGAAGCCGCGGGTCATCCGGGCCAGGGTGTCGCCCTCCGCGCTGGACGCGAGGGCGTCGGCGAGGGCGTGCATCCCCGGGTTGTGGCCGACCAGCAGCAGCGAGCCGATCTCGTCGGGGGTCTCGGTGAGCAGGGCCAGCAGATCGCCCAGGCTCGCCTCGTACAGCCGCTCCTCGTAGACGGTTTTCGGCCGGTGCGGGAGCTCGTGCGCCACCAGTTTCCAGGTCTCCCGGGTACGGACGGCGGTGGAGCACAGGGCGAGTTCCGGGGTGATGCCGTCGTCGATGAAACGGCGGCCGACGACAGGGGCGTCCTGGCGGCCGCGGTCCGCGAGTGGGCGCTCGTGGTCGGCTACCGACGGCCAGTCGGCCTTGGCGTGGCGGAGCAGGACGATGGTGCGGGTCGAATCGACGCTCATGCCCCTCAGCTTTCCAGAAAACCCGCTGTCAGGCGCGGGATGGGGCATCTCCTCGGTCCCGGGGGGCAGGACGGCGGGCAGGGCCGCGGGGACGGTCGTGACGGGTGCGCCGCAAGGTGTCGCGCAGCGTCACATGACGTGCTGGAGGAGGTGCGGCACGCTGGTGGCGATTCGGCCGAGCAGGTCACCCGAGGACCCGGCGGCCGAGGCGTCGGAGCCGCCGCCGGCGATCAGCAGCAGGAGGGCGGCGAACGCCAGCACGGGCAGTGCGACGGCCCACCACGGCAGCGTGGTCTGCACGCCCGCGGTGGCCGGTTTCGTCTTCCCGGCAGCGGGCCGGGACTGCCGCGTGTACAGGTGCGGGGACTGCGTGGTCACGGTGACCGCCTCCGGGGAAAACCGTCGAACTGCCTTCTGCCAGCTTGCGGTTCGACGCTACGGGGGCGGGGTGCGCGGTCCCATCCGGCCGTCCACCCACTTGACCCTGACCCTGACCCCCTAGGGATGGTGGGGTTGTCCCCACCCCCGGGTCGGGGTCACGGGCGGAATCGGGCGGCGGGCGGCGGAGCCGGGCGGGCCGGGGCGGATGAGGGGCGGTCAGCCCATCCGGGCGGCGAAGCTGGCGATGATGGCGACCAGCGCGGGCACACCGAGCATCAGCGCGAGGACGATCAGCAGTCGCCGCTGGCTCTGCGGGGGGTTCGGTTCGAGTACGGGCATGGACGCAAGTCTCGCACCGCGGCGCGGGCGGCGGTCACCGGGGTCACAGTTCGTCCTCGATGTACCGGTTGCGGCCCGCCAGCACCCCGCAGGCGATCTGCGGCACCATCAGGGCGCCCATCAGCGCGATCGGCAGCCCCCAGCCGCCGCTGTGCTGGTAGAGGGCGCCGACCAGGATCGGCCCGGGGATGGAGAGCAGATAGCCGGTGCTCTGCGCGAAGGCCGACAGCCGTACGACCCCGGCGCCGGTGCGCGACCGCATCCCGATCATCGTCAGGGCCAGCGGGAAGGAGCAGTTGGCGACGCCCAGCAGCAGCGCCCACACCCAGGGCGCGGCGGCGGGCGCGCTCCACAGCCCGGCGTATCCGGCCACGCCGAAGGCGCCCAGCAGCGCCACCAGCGGGCCCTGGTGGCGCATCCGGGCGGCGAGCGGCGGCAGCACGAACGACAGCGGCACGCCCATCACCATGGTGACGGCCAGCAGCAGGCCCGCCTCGTCGGCGGAGATCCCGGCGTCGCGGAAGATCTGCGGCATCCAGCCCATGGTGATGTACGCGGCGGTGGCCTGGAGCCCGAAGAACCAGGCCAGTGCCCATGCGGTACGGCTGCGGACGATCCGGCCCCCGCTGTCGGTGGCGGCGGGACCGGCGGGCGCGGCCCGAACGGTCTTCCTCGCGGTTTCCGGCGCCCGGGGCGCGCCGGTCCTGTCCCGTACCAGGAAGAGCCAGGGCAGTACGGCCAGGACGGCGGGCGCGGCCCACACACCGAGGCCGAGCCGCCAGCCGTGGCCCAGCGAGTCGGTCATCGGCACGGTGACGGCGGCGGCCAGCGCGGTGCCCAGCGACAGCGCCATCGAGTACAGGCCGGTCATGGCGCCGACCCGGTCGGGGAAGTAGCGCTTGACGAGGACCGGCATGAGGACGTTGGAGACGGCTATCCCGGCGAGCGCGAGAGCGCTGGCGGCCAGGAAGACGGGCGCGCCGCCGGCCAGCGGGCGCAGCGCGAGGCCCGCGGTGATGGCGGCCATTCCCGCGCAGACGACGGCGCCGGGGCCGTGGCGGCGGGCGAGCCGGGGCGCGGCGAAGCCGAAGAGGGCGAAGCAGACGGCGGGGACGGAGGTGAGCAGTCCCGCCATGGTGCCGCTCATGCCGAGGCCGTCGCGGACCTCCTTCATGAGCGCGCCGAGGCTGGTGATGGCCGGGCGCAGGTTGAGCGCGGCCAGGACCAGGCCGGCGACCACGACACGGCCCACCCAGGGAGCGGCCGCGGCGAGCCGCTCGGAGCCGTCGGCGGGGCGCCCCGGAGGGATCGCCGCGGGGACTGCCGAGGGGATGCCTGAAGGGGTCCGGGTGGGGTGTTCGTCGGCGCGCATCACACCATCATAGAATGATGGGATGAATCTCGGCCCCGTACCCCGCGGCACCACCCTCGCCGACCGTGTGATCGGCAGCCTGCGCGCCCAGATCGCCTCGGGCGCCTGGCCGGTGGGCTCCCGTATCCCGACGGAACCGGAGCTGGTGGAACAGCTCGGGGTGGCCCGCAACACCGTCCGTGAGGCGGTCAGGGCGCTCGCGCACAACGGCCTGCTCGACATCCGGCAGGGCTCGGGCACCTTCGTGGTGGCCACCAGCGAACTGGCCGGGGTGATGCGCGGGCGCTTCGCCGACGCCGACCCGCTGCACGTGGCGGAGCTGCGCAGCTCGCTGGAGGCCACCGCCGCCGGGCTGGCGGCGGACCGGCGCACCGACGCCGACCTGCGGCAGCTCGACGCCGCGCTGGACCGCCGGGAGCGGGCGTGGGAGTCGGGCGACGCGGAGTCCTTCGTGGACGCCGACGCCGCGCTGCACCTCACGGTGGTCGCCGCCTCGCACAACGACGTCCTCACCGCGCTCTACGCGGACCTCGGCGAGGTGCTGCGCGACTTCCTGCGCGCCGACGTCGGCACCGAACTGCGACCCGAGGGCCATCTCGACCACGCGGCCCTGGTCGAGGCGATCCGCGCCGCCGACCCGGTCCGCGCCGCCGCCGAGGCCCGCGCGCACGCGTTCCACTGCCGATTCCGTACCTGATCGGCGTATCCCTGGGGAGGTCGGGACACCCCGAACGCGGCGCGGCGCCCCGTACCGGACCGACCGGTGCGGGGCGCCGCGTGGTGTGGCGGGAGCGGTCAGCCGCCCACCGCGTGCAGGCCGCCGTCCACGTGGACGATCTCGCCGGTCGTCTTCGGGAACCAGTCCGAGAGCAGGGCGACGACGCCGCGCCCGGCCGGCTCGGGGTCGGAGGTGTTCCACTCCAGCGGGGACAGGTGGTTCCAGGTGTCCGACAGCTCGTTGAAGCTCGGGATGGACTTGGCGGCCATCGAGCCGATCGGGCCGGCGGAGATCAGGTTGCAGCGCACGTTCTGCTTGCCCAGGTCGCGGGCGATGTAGCGGGAGGTGGCCTCCAGCGCCGCCTTGGCCGGGCCCATCCAGTCGTAGCCGGTCCAGGTGTACTGCGCGTCGAAGGTGAGGCCGACGACCGAGCCGCCGTTCTCCATCAGCGGCAGGCAGGCCATCGTCAGCGACTTCAGCGAGAAGGCGGAGACGTGCATGGCGGTGGCCACGGACTCGAAGGACGTGTTGAGGAAGTTGCCGCCCATCGCGTCCTGGGGGGCGAAGCCGATGGAGTGCACGACGCCGTCGAGGCCGCCCAGCTCGTCGCGGACCTCCTTCTCCAGCCGCTCCAGGTGCTCGGCGTTGGTGACGTCCAGTTCGAGGACCTTGGTCGGCTTCGGCAGCTTCTTGGCGACGCGCTCGGTGAGCGTGGGCCGGGGGAAGGCGGTCAGGATGATCTCGGCACCCTGCTCCTGGGCCAGCTTGGCGGCATGGAAGGCGATGGAGGACTCCATCAGCACACCCGTGATGAGGATGCGCTTACCGTCGAGAATTCCGCTCATGGTGATCAGTGACCCATGCCCAATCCGCCGTCAACCGGGATGACGGCTCCAGTGATGTACGACGCGTCGTCGGAGGCGAGGAAGCGTACGACGGCGGCGACCTCCGCGGGCTGCGCGTAGCGGCCCAGCGGCACCTGCGCCACGATGCCCTCGCGCTGCTCGTCGGTGAGCGCCTGTGTCATGTCGGTGTCCACGTAGCCCGGGGCGACGACGTTGAAGGTGATGTTGCGCGAGCCCAGCTCGCGGGCGAGCGAGCGGGCGAACCCGACGAGCCCGGCCTTGGAGGCGGCGTAGTTGGCCTGGCCCGGGGAGCCGAGCAGTCCGACGACCGACGAGATCAGGACGACGCGGCCGTGCTTGGCGCGCAGCATGCCGCGGTTGGCGCGCTTGACGACCCGGAAGGTGCCGGTGAGGTTGGTGTCCAGGACGGAGGTGAAGTCGTCCTCGGACATCCGCATCAGGAGCTGGTCCTTGGTGATGCCGGCGTTGGCCACCAGCACCTCGACCCGCCCGTGCTTCTCCTCGACTTCCTTGTACGCCTGCTCGACCTGCTCGGTGTCCGTGATGTCGCAGCGGACGGCGAGGACGCCGAGTTCGAGCAGCTCCGCCGGGGGCTCGCCCGAGCGGTAGGTTATGGCGACCTTGTCGCCCGCGTCAGCGAATGCCCGCGCGATCGCGAGGCCGATGCCCCGGTTTCCTCCGGTGACAAGAACCGAGCGGCTCAACGGATCACTCCCTAGGTCGTGAGTATCTCCGTGAAAGCTATCGGTCCCGGCCCCGTTCCGGGGAATCGGCCTCGACAGGCTGATCAGCCGCTGCCTGTGGGTTTCCTACAGTCCCGCCAGGTCAGCCCCGCGCGCGGTGCGCGGCGCGGCGGCGGCTCCAGAACAGCAGGCCGACGGCGCCGGAGGCCAGTACGGCGCTGCCGGACAGCGCGGTCTCCAGCGTCCCGGCGGCCGGGCGGCTGGCGGCCACGTTGCTGGTGGGGAGGTTGGCGGTGGTGGCGGTGACAGCGGTGTCACCGCCGTGACCGTGGTGGCTGACGGTCGACCTGGCCGCCCCGGCGGCGATCTGCGCGTCGGTGGGCGCCTTCGCCACGTCGGCGTTGGCCGCCTGGGCGCTCTGGCCGAAGACGACATCGGCGCAGCCGTAGAACGCCTCCGGGCTGTCGGTGCGCTGCCACACCTGGTAGACGAGCTGCCTGCCGGTCCTGCTGGGCAGGGTCGCGGGGAAGGTGTAGTAGCCGGGCGAGCTGGCCGCCGTGGTGTAGGTGGCGATCGGGGTGGCGTCCAGGTCGGACCACTTGAGCGGCTTGGTCGGGTCGTAGCCCTGCTTGGTGATGTAGAGCGTCATCACGCCGCGGTGCGGTGCGGTGACCCGGAAGCTGACGGTCGTGGAGCCCGCCGTGACGTTGGTGGCGGGCCAGTCGGTGCGGGCCCAGTCCAGCGCCCGGTACTTGTCGCGGTTGGCCGAGCACAGGTGGCCGTCCGGGATGATCGTGCGGCTCTGCCCGTTGGCGTTGGCGATGTTGACCTCGTTCCAGTCGTAGAGCGGCTGGGTGCCGCTGTCGGCGACGAGGTCCTTGCACACCTGGGAGACGGGGTGCTCGGGGCCTTCCGCGTAGCAGGCGGAGATCCGGCTGACGGGGATGTTCAGCGCCCCGTGGGCGCTCGCGGTGACGGGGGTGAGCGCGGCGATGGTGACGGCGGCGGCTCCTGCGGCACCGACCGCGGCGGCTTTGCGGCGTACGGACATGTGGGGGGCTCCCTGTCGTGCGTGAGGTGGTGCTCTGCGGACAAGAGAGGGCGGTTGTCATGAGCATACGGATTGGTCTGGACCAGACTCAAGAGGCGTTCCTGGATTGGGTGCTGACGAATCGTCGGGCGGCCGACCGGTAATGGAGTGCTGTCTGTCGGCGCGCCATGATTCACTGCGGATACCTGTCGAACCGGTCGGAGGGGAAGTTCGTCGTGCCTCATGAGGTCGATCAGTCATTCCTGGCGCTGCCGCTGCGGGCACTCGCCGACGCCGCGCTGGCGCGCGCCCGGGCGCTGGGCGCCGACCACGCGGACTTCCGCCTGGAGCGGGTGCGCAGCGCGGTGTGGCGGCTGCGCGACGCCCAGTCGGCGGGCAGTTCGGACAGCACCGACCTCGGTTACGCGGTGCGGGTGGTGCACGGCGGCGCGTGGGGCTTCGCGTCCGGGGTCGACCTGACGATGGACGCGGCCGCGAAGGTCGCCTCGCAGGCGGTGGCGATGGCCAAGCTGTCGGCCAAGGTGATCGCGGCGGCGGGGTCTGACGAGCACGTGGAGCTGGCGCCGGAGCCGGTGCACGCCGACCGCACCTGGGTGTCGTCGTACGAGACCGACCCCTTCGACGTGCCGGACGCGGAGAAGACCGCGCTGCTCGCCGAGTGGAGCAACCGGCTGCTGGCCGCCCAGGGCGTCTCCCACGCGGACGCGTCCCTGATGGCGGTGCGGGAGAACAAGTTCTACGCGGACAGCGCGGGCACCACGACCACCCAGCAGCGGGTCCGGCTGCACCCGCAGATCACCGCGGTCGCCGTCGACCCGGACACCGGCGGCTTCGACTCGATGCGCACCCTGGCGCCGCCCGTCGGGCGCGGCTGGGAGTATCTGACCGGCACCGGCTGGGACTGGGACGCGGAGCTGGCGGAGATCCCCTCGCTGCTGGCGGAGAAGATGCGTGCGCCGTCGGTCGAGGCGGGCGCGTACGACCTGGTGGTCGACCCGTCGAATCTGTGGCTGACCATCCACGAGTCGATCGGCCACGCCACCGAGCTGGACCGCGCGCTGGGATACGAGGCGGCGTACGCGGGCACCTCCTTCGCGACCTTCGACCAGCTCGGCACGCTGGCCTACGGCTCACCGCTGATGAACGTGACGGGTGACCGCACGGTCGAACACGGCCTGGCCACCATCGGGTACGACGACGAGGGCGTGGCCGGGCAGTCCTGGGACCTGATCAAGGACGGCACCCTGGTCGGCTACCAGCTCGACCGGCGGATCGCCCGGCTCACCGGCTTCGAGCGGTCCAACGGCTGCGCGTACGCCGACTCCCCCGGCCACGTGCCGGTCCAGCGGATGGCGAACGTCTCGCTGCAGCCCGCCCCGGGCGGCCCCTCGACCGAGGAGCTGATCGGCGGGGTGGAGCGCGGCATCTACGTGGTCGGCGACCGCTCGTGGTCGATCGACATGCAGCGCTACAACTTCCAGTTCACCGGGCAGCGGTTCTTCCGGATCGAGAACGGCCGGCTGGCGGGACAGCTCAAGGACGTCGCCTACCAGGCCACCACCACCGACTTCTGGGGCTCGATGACGGCCGTCGGCGGCCCGCAGACCTTCGTGCTGGGCGGCGCGTTCAACTGCGGCAAGGCCCAGCCCGCCCAGGTGGCGGCCGTCAGCCACGGCTGCCCGTCCGCGCTCTTCCGTGACGTCAGCATTCTCAACACCACGCAGGAGGCGGGTCGATGAAGAGCGTGAAGCCGCACGAGATCGTCGAGCGGGCCCTGGAGCTGTCCCGGACCGACGGCTGCGTGGTCATCGCCGAGGAGGAGTCCAGCGCCAATCTGCGCTGGGCGGGCAACTCGCTGACCACCAACGGCGTCACCCGGGGCCGCACCCTTACCGTGATCGCAACGGTGGACGGCGGCCAGGGCACCGCTTCCGGTGTGGTGTCGCGCTCCGCGGTGACCGCCGACGACCTGGAGCCGCTGGTGCGGGCGGCCGAGGCGGCGGCCCGCGAGGCCGGTCCCGCCGAGGACGCCCAGCCACTGGTCGCCGATGTGCCGCCGTCCGCATCTTTCACCGACGCGCCCGCCGAGACCACCTCCGAGGTGTTCGCGGCGTTCGCACCCGCGCTCGGCGAGGCGTTCGCGACCGCGCGGGCCGGCGGCCGTGAGCTGTTCGGTTTCGCCTTCCACGGCGTGACCTCGACGTATCTGGGCACCTCGACCGGGCTGCGGCTGCGGCACGACCAGCCGACCGGCACCCTGGAGCTCAACGCGAAGTCCACCGACCGTACGCGCTCGGCGTGGGCGGGCGCCTCCACCCGGGACTTCCGCGATGTCGACCCGCGGACGCTGGACACCGATCTGGCCCGGCGGCTGGAGTGGGCCGAGCGCCGGGTCGAGCTGCCCGCGGGGCGCTACGAGACGCTGATGCCGCCGTCGGCCGTCGCGGACCTGATGGTCTACCAGGCGTGGTCGGCCGGGGCGCGGGACGCCGACGAGGGCCGTACGGTCTTCAGCCGGCAGGGCGGGGGCACGCGGGTCGGCGAGAAGCTGTCGCCGCTGCCGCTGACCCTGCGCAGCGATCCGCGCGAGCCGGGTCTGGAGACGGCGCCGTTCGTCATCGCCCCCTCCTCGGGCGACGACTCCTCGGTCTTCGACAACGGACTGCCGGTCGGCCCGGTGGACTGGATCAAGGACGGCACCCTGACCCGGCTGACCACCACCCGGCACAGCGCGGGACTGACCGGCCTGCCGGTCGCGCCCGGCCCCGACAACCTGGTGCTGGACGGAGGCGGCGAGCGGTCGCTGGAGGAGATGGTCGCCGACACCGAGCGCGGTCTGCTGCTGACCTGCCTGTGGTACATCCGCGAGGTCGACCCGGCCACCCTGCTGCTCACCGGCCTCACCCGGGACGGCGTCTACCTGGTGGAGAACGGCGAGGTGACGGGCGCCGTCAACAACTTCCGGTTCAACGAGTCGCCGGTCGACCTGCTGGGCCGGGCCACCGAGGCGGGCCGCACCGAGCGGACCCTGCCGCGTGAGTGGAGCGACTACTTCACCCGGGCCGCGGCACCGAGCCTGCGGATCCCGGACTTCAACATGAGTTCGGTCAGCCAGGGGGTCTGACGCGGGATGGCGGAGAAGACGAGCACGGCCACGGGCACGGCCGGGGGCGCGGTCATGGACGACAAGCGCCTGGTCAAGGTGTCGAAGTTCCTGTCGCTGGTGCTGCGGCACCAGCCGGAGGCCGTCGGCCTCACCCTCGACGAGGGCGGCTGGGTGGATGTCGACGAGCTGATCGCCGCCTGCGCCGCCAAGGGCCGCCGCTTCTCCCGCGCCGAGCTGGACCATGTGGTGGCGAACAACAACAAGAAGCGGTTCGCGTTCTCGGCCGACGGGCGCCGGATACGGGCCAGCCAGGGGCACTCGGTCCCGGTCGAGCTGGGCCTGGAGCCGGCCGAACCGCCGGAGGTGCTCTTCCACGGGACGGCGGCGGCCACCCTGCCGCTGATCCTGGTGGAGGGGCTGCGGCCGATGTCGCGGCAGGACGTCCATCTGTCGGCGGACGTGGAGACGGCGGTACGGGTGGGGTCGCGGCACGGCCGTCCGGTGGTGCTCGCGGTGGACGCCGCCGCGCTGGCCGCCGAGGGCCATGTCTTCCGGATCAGTGCGAACGGCGTCTGGCTGACCGACCGGGTGCCGCCGGAGCACCTCCGGCAGCACCCGGTCGCCTGACTCCGGGCGGGGCTAGGCTTCGACGCTCGCCTTGTCCCTGCCCTTCATCATCGCCCACAGGGCGTCGCCGATGGCCACCAGGACGATCGCGCCGACGAGTTGGAGTACGTGCCGGGTCCAGTCGAAGCCCTTGGTGTCGTTGACCCCGATCCAGGTCGCGAGCGCGTTGCCGAGGACGCTGCCGCCCATACCGCAGATGATGGTGAGCCACAATGGCAGCGCCTGCTTGCCCGGGAGGATCGCCTTGGCGATCAGACCGAGCACCAGACCGACGATGATCGCCCACAACCAACCCATGTCACTCGCCTCCTCGTGTCCGGGCCGGACGGGCCCGGAGCCCGTCCCGTCAGTCTCCGCCCGCTCCGGCGGGGCCGCATGTCGAGCCCGGCGTTCCCCCAGGTGGCCCTGGGCGCGCCGGACGTGCCCGCGACACGTCATGAGGTCGGCCTGACCCGCACTCGATCCCGGAGGCGGCGCGGCGTAACGTGGTGCTGCCGGGCCGGGGCGCTGTGACCCGCGATCAGGACAGCCCGGCCGAGTAGAGCGGGTGGTGGAACGCGATGCGCAAGCAGGGCGGCCCGGAGGTCTTCCGGATCACAGGGGCACGTACCGGGCTCAAGGAGGACGTCGCCGGGCGGCAGCGGCGGTACATCATCTCGATGTCGATCCGGACCCTGTCGGTGATCCTCACCGTGGTGCTGTGGAACGTCGAACGACCGCTGGCCTGGGCGACCCTGGCGATCGGCACGCTGCTGCCGTACGTGGCCGTGGTGATAGCGAACGCGGGGCGGGACAACCGCCCGTCGCTGCCCGGCGCCACCTACATCCCGCCGCCGGTGATCCCGATGCTGGAAGCGGTGAGCCCGGAGAATAGGTCAGAGCCCAGGTCGGAGCATGACTCTCCGCCGAACCTCAAGAAAACCTCAGATCAATCATGAAGTTCCCCTCCTCTGGCGGCTGAGCGCATGACATACTTCGTACGCGCTCCGCATCCCCCGTCGGGGCGACGGACCGACGCCGGGCGGCTCCCCCCGTGGCTGCCCGGCGTCGCCATGTTTACTGGGCGTTGTGAACGACGAGACGCCGATCTGCTCGGCCAAGGACTGCCGTACCCCCGCGGTGTGGGTGCTGGCCTGGAACAACCCCAAGATCCACCCGCCGGAGCGGCGCAAGACGTGGCTGGCGTGCGACGCGCACCGTGAGCATCTGTCGCAGTTCCTCGGGATGCGCAGCTTCCTCAAGGACGTGGTGCCGCTCGCCGAGTGGACCCCGCCGCCGGGATCAGAGGGGCCGGAATCCGGGGCGGGCTCAGGGACGGGATCCGACGGGGCGCGCTAGCGCCGGTCAGCCGCCGATGGCGGACATCGGGCGCTCGGGCTGCAGGAAGGACGGGTCGTCCAGTCCCGAACCCGCCTTCTTGCCCCACATCGCCGCCTGCCACAGCTCGACCATCCGCGCGTCGGAGGCCCCGTCGCGCAGTGCGGTACGCAGATCGGACTCCTCGCGGGCGAACAGGCAGTTGCGGACCTGGCCGTCGGCGGTCAGCCGGGTGCGGTCGCAGGCCCGGCAGAAGGGGCGGGTGACCGAGGCGATCACGCCGACCCGGGCCGGGCCCCCGTCGACCAGCCAGCGCTCGGCGGGGGCGGAGCCGCGTACCGTCTCACCCTCGGGGGTGAGGGTGAAGCGGGTCCGCAGGCTGGTGAGTATCTCCTCGGCGGTGACCATGTCGGTGCGCTGCCAGCCGTGCTGGGCGTCCAGCGGCATCTGCTCGATGAAGCGCAGTTCGTAGCCGCGGTCCACGGCCCAGGCCAGCAGGTCGGGTGCCTCGTCGTCGTTGACCCCGCGCATCAGCACGGTGTTGACCTTCACCGGGGCGAGCCCGGCGGCGCTCGCCGCTTCGAGCCCGGCCAGCACGTCGTGGTGGCGGTTGCGCCGGGTCAGGGTGTGGAAGACCTCGGGCCGCAGGGTGTCCAGCGAGACATTGACCCGGTCCAGGCCCGCGGCGGCCAGTGCCTCGGCGGTACGGCTCAGGCCGATGCCGTTGGTGGTCAGCGAGAGCTTGGGCCGCGGCTCCAGGGCGGCGCAGCGCTCCACGATGCCGACCAGGCCGGGGCGGAGCAGCGGCTCGCCGCCGGTGAAGCGGACGTCCCGCACGCCGAGGCGGGTGACCGCGATGCGCACCATCCGGACGATCTCGTCGTCGGTGAGCAGGTCGGGCTTGGCCAGCCACTGCAGACCCTCCTCGGGCATGCAGTAGGTGCAGCGCAGATTGCACCGGTCGGTGAGCGAGACGCGCAGGTCGGTGGCCACCCGGCCGTAGGTGTCCTTGAGCACGGACGTCATCGGTGCGGCCTCCTTCCGGGCGCGCGGCGCGCCTGTCCTCGTATGTCCAGGGACTTCCACCCTATGACCTGGCACCGACATGGCGGCAGGTGCGTCCGCACGGATTGCATACAGGCTACACATTCACGGTCGCGGCGGACCCCATTTAACAACATTTTGTTGAAGTTCGGAGTGGGTGCCCCTACGCCAATCCGTGAAATCCGGACGATCTGAGCGGTTCCCCTGCTGCGCACACCCGTTCGGCACTAGTTTCCGTCGTCATGCACCCGTCGAAGGGCAACCGTGCCCGACGACGGCCGGAAGGACGATTGGAGACCCCATGGTTCCGCTCCCAGGACGGCGGCGCGCACTCGCGGCCACCGTCGGTATGACGCTGGCCGCCGCCCTCGCGATACTTCCCGGCACCGCCTCCGCACAGGCCCCGCAGGCTCCCCGCACCGACGGGCCGATGCTCTCGTACGTGGTGAACGTCCAGCCCGGGCAGGGCCCGCTCAGATCCGTCGAACACGCCATTACCGACGCGGGCGGGCAGGTGGTGATCGCCTACGACCGGATCGGCGTGATCGTCGCGCACTCGGCCAACCCCGACTTCGGCGCCACCATGCGCGGTGTCCGCGGCGTGCAGAGCGCGGGCGCGACCAGGACCGCCGCCATCCCGCCGTCCACCACCGCCGTCCTCGGCTCGCCCGAGGTGCTGACCGCGGCCCAGGTCGCCCAGGTGCGGGCGCAGGCCGCGCCCGGCCAGGAGCCGCTGGAAGCCGACCAGTGGGACCTGCGCGCGATGCGCGCCGACAAGTCCGCCGCGGTGAACCCGGGCAGTTCCAAGGTGACCGTCGGCATCATCGACACCGGCGTCGACGACACCCACCCGGACCTGGCGGCGAACTTCTCCGCGAGCCAGTCGGCGAACTGCGTCGGCGGTGTGGCCGACACCTCGGCGGGCGCCTGGCGCCCGTACGACCCGGCGGTCGACTACCACGGCACCCATGTGGCCGGTGAGATCGCCGCCGCGCGCAACGGTGTGGGCATCGCCGGTGTCGCCCCCGGCGTCAAGATCGCGGCCATCAAGGTCAGCGAGCCGGGCACCGAGCTGTTCTACCCGGAGAGCGTGGTCTGCGCGTTCGTCTTCGCCGCCGACCACGGGATCTCGGTCACCAACAACAGCTACTACATCGACCCGTGGCTCTACAACTGCCCGAGCGACCCCGACCAGCGGGCCATCGTGGACGCCGTGAAGCGGGCCGCCGACTACTCCACCCGCAAGGGCGTGCTCAACGTCGCCGCGGCCGGCAACAGCGACGACGACCTCAACTCGCACGCCCTGACCGACGCCTCCAGCCCCGACGACTCCACGGCGGTCACCCGCACCGTGGACCCGCATGTCTGCCTGGACCTGCCGACCCAGCTCCCCGGCGTCGTCACGGTCGCCGCGACCGGTGTGCAGAGCCTGAAGTCGTACTACTCCAGCTACGGCATGACCGTGATCGACGTTGCCGCGCCCGGCGGTGACAAGTACCAGATCCCGGACACGCCGTCGGCCAACGGCCGCATCCTGTCGACGCTGCCCGGCGGCCAGTACGGCTTCCTGCAGGGCACGTCGATGGCGAGCCCGCACGTGGCCGCGGTGGCCGCGCTCATCAAGAGCCGCCACCCGCACGCGACGCCCGCCGAGATCCAGTTCCTGCTGAAGGCCGAGGCCGACAACCCCGGCTGCCCGACGGGCCTGTACGACCCGGACGGCAACGGTGTGCAGGACGCCACCTGCACCGGCCCGAAGGCGTACAACAGCTTCTACGGCTTCGGCATCGTGGACGCCCTGGACGCGGTCACCAAGTAACGCTCACCCAACCGACCGGCATGCGCCGCCCTCAGGGCCTGACAAGGACCTTGAGGGCGGTGCGGTCGTCCATGGCCCGGTAGCCGCCGGGCACGCCGTCGAGGCCGACGGCGAGGTCGAAGACCGGGGACGGGTCCAGGGTGCCGTCGAGCACGCCGGGGAGCAGCTCCGGGATGTACGCGCGGACCGGCGCCACACCCCCGCGCAGCGCGATGTTGCGGTCGAACATCTCGCCGAGGTCGAGGCCGGTGCCGCTGCCGTGCGGCACGCCCACGTAACCGATGGCGCCGCCGTCGCGGGTGACGCCGACCGCGGTCCGCATCGACTGCTCGGTGCCGACCGCCTCGATGACGGCGTGCGCGCCCTGACCACCGGTCAGCTCCCGGACCGCCGCCACCGCCTCGTCGCCGCGCGCCGCGACGACGTCGGTGGCGCCGAAGAGCCGGGCGATGTCGGTACGCGCCTGGTGGCGGCCGAGCGCGATGATCCGCTCGGCGCCGAGCCGCCGGGCGGCCATGACCCCGCACAGGCCGACGGCGCCGTCACCGACCACGGCCACGGTGCTGCCGGGCCGCACGCCCGCGCCGACCGCGGCGTGGTGCCCGGTGCCCAGCACGTCGGACAGCGACAGCAGCGCGGTCAGCAGCCGGTCGTCGGAGAGCGCGTCGGCGGGCAGCTTCACCAGGGTGCCGTCCGCGTACGGCACCCGGACGGCCTCGCCCTGGCCGCCGTCGGACTGGCCGTGCTCGCCGATCGAGCCCCAGAAGCCGCCGTGGACGCAGGAGGTGTTGAGGCCCTCGACGCAGTAGTCGCACGTGCCGTCGGACCACATGAAGGGCGCCACGACCAGGTCGCCGGCGCGCAGCCCGGTCACCTCGGAGCCGGTCTCCTCCACCACGCCGAGGAACTCGTGGCCGATGCGCTGGCCCGGCTTGCGCGCCGACTCGCCGCGGTACGCCCACAGGTCGCTGCCGCAGATGCAGGCGCGGACCACCCGGACGACCGCGTCACCGGGGCGCTCGACCCGCGGGTCCGGCACCTCCTCCACCCTGATGTCGTGCGGTGCGTGGATGACGGTGGCGCGCATGCGGGGATCCTTGCGGGTCGGCGGGGGTGTGTCAGGAAGCGGCGCCCGGCCGCGGTGCGGGGGCGCTTCCACCGTACGCCGGGGCCTCCCGGTGCGCGCGCGGCAGGGTCGCCGACGGGGCCCACGCGGCGCCGCCCGTCCCGAGCACCCCGGCCGCCAGCAGCGCCTGCGCCGCCAGATAGGTCAGCATGACCCAGACGCCCGGTCCCGGCGGCTGCGGCCAGTCCGCGAGATCGGTCGCGATCAGGGTGTCGGAGAGCAGGAAGAGGGCGCCGCCCGCGGCCGCGATCCGGTTCAGGCCGTACGAACCCGCCGCCATCGCCGTCAGCAGCAGGCTGTAGACGGCGACGGGGCCGCGCATCCCGGGGTCGAGCCCCGGCCACAGCAGCACCACCATGACCGCCCAGAGCGCCCCGTAGGCCGCGTAGCGCGCCCGGCCGCCGGTGAGGGCGCCCCGGCGGGCGAAGAGCCGCAGATAGCAGACATGGCCCGCCGCGAAGCAGCCCATGCCCACCAGGAAGGCGGCGCCGCCGACTTCGAGCAGCACGTCGCCGCCCCAGCCGCACAGCAGCGCGGCGACCAGAGCGCGCGGGGCGCCCTGCCGCGCCGCCCACAGCGCGAGCACCGGCATCAGCAGCGGCTTGGCCGCCAGCGCCACGACATGCCAGCCCAGGGCCACGGCGGCCAGGTCGAGCACGCCGAGTGCGCAGAAGACGGCGAACACGGCCCGCGGGGTGACCCGGGCGGCGTACGGCGCCGGCCGCCCGGCGCCGGGCGGCAGGTCGGAAGCCGTCATGCGGCGGGCTCCGCCAAACGGGTGGCGGCGGTGTCGGCGGTTTCGGCGGTTTCGGCGGTTTCGGCGGTTTCGCCGGTACGGGAGGAGGCGGGGTCCGCGGCCGGGGCCGGAGCGGGGTCCGGGCTCCAGCCCGGGCCGCGGAGAAGATACCCGGCACGGTCGCGCCAGCGCTCCGCGGCGGCCAGGTCCCGGCCGATCGCGGCGTACTCGTGGGTGGCGACCCGCAGCGGGTTGTATGTGGTGATGTTCTTGGTGAGCCCGTAGACGCAGGGTTGCGTCTCCGGGGTGAACGAGCCGAAGAGCCGGTCCCAGACGATGAGGATGCCGCCGAAGTTCCGGTCCAGGTAGCCGCCCTGGGAGGCGTGGTGCACCCGGTGGTGCGACGGCGTGTTCAGGGTGAACTCCAGCGGCCGGGGCAGCCGGTCGACCCGCTCGGTGTGGATCCAGAACTGGTAGACGAGGCTCACCGAGGAGCAGAAGGCCAGCGCGGCGGGGTGCACGCCCAGCGCGATCAGTGGCAGGTAGAACGGCCACGAGGTGAGGCTGGTCCACGGCTGGCGCAGCGCGGTCGACAGGTTGAACCTGCGGCTGGAGTGGTGCACCACGTGGCACGCCCACAGGACGCGGATCACATGGTGGCCGCGGTGCGACCAGTAGTAGAAGAAGTCCTGGGCGAGCAGCATCAGCGGCACCGTCCACCACAGGACGGGCACCCGCAGCGGGGTGAGCGCGTACACGCCCGAGTAGACCGCCACGATCGGGATCTTCCAGAGCGCGTCGGTGACCAGACTGCCGAGGCCCATGGAAAGGCTCGCGGCCGTGTCCTTGGACCCGTATCCGGCGGAGTCCTCGTCGGGACGGAAGCGGTAGCTCACCATCTCCACGACGGTGAGCAGCACGAAGGCGGGTATCGACCACAGCACGACGTCGGGCAGTTGGGGCATGGGCGCACCATAAAGGCACCCGGAGGCCATCCGCTAGACGTTGTTACCGACAAGTACATCGCGGGGTGGCCGGTAGCTGTCAGTGCTGAGCCGTATCCTCAGTGACCATGCTCGACAACTGGACCGAGACGTCGCCGACTTCAGGCGGGGGGACGCCCACCTCCCCCACCCCGTGGCCCGAGGCGTACCCCGAGGGCTATGCCGTGGTCGACGTGGAGACCACCGGACTCGGCAGGGACGACCGGATAGTGTCCGCCGCGGTGTACCGGCTGGACGCGCGGGGTGAGGTCCAGGACCACTGGTACTCACCGGTGAACCCGCAGCGCGACCCCGGGCCGGTCTGGATCCACGGCCTCACCTCCGCCGCGCTGGCGGACGCCCCGCTCTTCCCCGAGATCGCCGCCGAGCTGGCCGAACGCCTCGCCGGGCGGGTCCTGGTGGCGCACAACGCGGTCTTCGACTGGTCGATGCTGGCCAGGGAGTACGCGCGGGCGCGGTCCGCCGCGCCGGTCGAGCAGCGGCTGTGCACCATCGTGCTGGCCAAGGAGCTGCGGCTGCCGCTGGCCAACCACAAGCTGGAGTCACTGGCCGCGCACTACGGCGTGGTGCAGCAGCGCGCGCACCACGCGCTGGACGACGCGCGGGTGCTGGCCGAGGCGTTCCGGCCGAGCCTGCATCTGGCGGCGGCCGCCCGGCTGCCGCTGCCGCTGCACACCTGCCGCCCGCTGACCGAGTGGGTCGACGGCTCCGGCGCGTCCGGCGGCGCGGTCCCGGCGCCCCGCCCCGGGATGTACCGCGGCGGCTGGCGGCCCTCCCGCAAGCGGCCGGTCTGCCCGTACCCCAACCCCGGGCGGCTGGCGGCGGACGGGCCGCTGGTCCAGGGCATGCGGGTGGCGTTCTCCGGCGACACGGGGATAGACCGCGAGTTGCTGGAGGACCGCGCCACCGACGCGGGCCTCCATGTCGCCTCCGGCGTCAGCCGCCTCACCAGCGTCCTGGTCACCAACGACCCCGACTCCCCCACCACCAAGGCCGCCAGGGCCCGCGAGGTCGGCACCCCCGTCATCGACGAGACCCGCTTCACGGAACTGCTGAAGGCCGTCATGCCCGCGGAGGGTGTGCACGGCTAGCCGGGGGACGCCCCCCACCTCTTTCAGCGGGGCGGGCTCTGCTCGCGGACGAAGGACGCCAGCCGGTCCAGGCCGAGTTCGATGTCGTCGGGCCCGAGGGCGCTGAAGGACAGCCGGAGCTGCCGGGTCGGGCGCAGGTCGGAGTAGAACTGGCCCATCGGCGTCCACAGCACGCCGTGGGCGTTCGCCGAGTGCTCCAGCAGTGCCATCGTCGTCTCGAACTCCACGCTCACCACGACGAAGAAGCCGCCGCTGGGCACGTTCCACGTCACCTTCGGACCCGGCCCGGCGGCCGGGAAGCGCGCGGACAGCCCGCCGAGCAGCCGGGCCAGGTTCTCGCGGTAGACGGCCGCCGTACCGGCGTTGGCGGTGACCAGGCTGCCGCCCGCCTCCAGCAGCCGCCCGCCGAGCACGGCCTGGGCCACCGGCGGGGTGTTCACCGAGACCATGCTCTTGATCTTGCCGAGCTGGTCGGCGAGCAGCCCCACGCGGTTCCCGGCCGCGTCGGCCACCGGCTGGTCGGCGACGGCGAAGCCGATACGGACACCGGGCAGCGCGGTCTTCGCGTACGAGCCCAGGTAGACGACCCGCCGGTCGGTGTCCAGGGCCTTGAGCGTCGGCAGGCGCTCGGTCCCGGCGGCGAACAGGCCGTACGGGTTGTCCTCCAGCAGCAGGACGTCCTCCCGGGCGGCCCAGTCGAGCAGCCGGCGCCGCCCGGCCAGGGACAGGCTCACGCCCAGCGGATTGGAGAAGTCCGGGATGACGTACAGCGCGCGGGGGTTGACGCCCCTGGCGCGCGCCTCGCGCAGTGCGCGGTCCAGCCCCTCGTGGTCGAGGCCGTCCGCACCGGCCGGGACCGGCAGCACGGGGACGTCCAGGAGCCGCGCGGCCCCGGCCAGGCCCACGTAGGTCGGCTCGACGGCCAGTACGGCGTCGCGCGGGCCGGCGGTCAGCGCGCGCAGGGCCAGCAGCATCGCCTCCTGGCAGCCCACCGTGACCACGACGGCCTCGGGGTCGACGACGATCCCCTCGTCCTTGGCCAGGTTGTCGGCCACCAGGTCGCCGATGACGCCGTTGGTGCGGCCGTACTGGAACAGCAGCCGGGTGACGTCCTCCTGGCTCCAGCCCCGGGCGGTCGCCAGGTGCTCGCAGAAGATCCGCAGGTAGCGGTGGAGGTCCTCGACCGCCCAACCGCCTTCGTGGGGCCGTCCGGCCGCGAACGAGACCGCGTGCGGATAGCGCTGCGAGATCTCGTTGAGCAGGTTCATGGAGTCGAGCGTCGGATCGGTCAGCGAGCCGTGCAGGTCCTCCAGCCTGATGAGGGCGTCCGTCACGCGGTCATTCCTTCCACTCGTGCGGTCAGCGCCCCGACCGCGTCCAGATCGCGGCATCCGGCGAGCGCCATGGCGTTCTCGAACTCGAGGCCGAACAGCCGCAGCGCCGCGGCCGCGCCCTCAGCGCCGTCGGTGGCCAGACCCCACAGTGCCGGGCGGCCCAGCATCGCGCCGGCCGCGCCGAGAGCGAGGGCCTTCAGCAGATCGGTACCCGAGCGCAGCCCGGAGTCCAGCAGCACCGGGCAGCGCCCGGCGACCGCGTCGACCACCGCGGGCAGCGCGTCCAGGCTCGGCAGCGCCCCGTCGAGCTGGCGGCCGCCGTGGTTGGACACCACGATCGCGGCGGCGCCCGCCTCCACCGCGCGCACGGCGTCGGCCGGATCGAGGATGCCCTTGAGGACCAGCGGCAGCCGGGTCCGCTCGCGGAGCCACTCGATGTCCGCCCAGCCGAGCGTGGGGTCGAAGATCTCGGCGGTGTGGACCATCGCCGCCGACTCCCCGTCCGCCCGCCGGTGCGCCGTCGAGGCCGACGCCCCGGCGAGGTTGGCGGCCGTGACGTCCCGCGGCAGCACGAAGGCGTTCCGCATGTCGCGCAGCCGGCGGCCCATGCGTGGCACGTCGACGGTGAGGACCAGCGCCGAGCAGCCGGCCGCCTCCGCGCGGGCGACGAGGTCCAGGGTCCTGGCCCGGTCGCGCAGCCAGTACGTCTGGAACCAGGTCGCGGCGCCGACCGCCGTGATCTCCTCGATGGGCAGGCTGCTCAGCATGGTCGCGGTGAACAGCACGCCCGCGTCCCGGGCCGCGGCGGCCAGCGCCGCCTCGCCCTCGGGGTGCACCAGGCGCTGGTACGCCATCGGTGCCACGGCGACCGGCATCGTCACCCCGGTGCCGAGCAGCCGCCCCGCGGTGTCCGCCCGCGAGGTGCCCGCGAGCACCCGCGGAACGACGTACACCCGGTCGAAGGCGCGCAGGTTGGCCGCGAGGGTGGCCTCGTGGCCGGCCCCGCCCGCCACGAAGTCCCAGACCTCGCGGGGCAGTCGGGCCCGCGCGGCCTGTTCGAAGTCGGCCAGGGTGAGCAGGGGTGACGATGCCGGTGCCATCGCGGATCAGCGCCGGTAGGTGACGACGAGCGTGGCGCGGGCCAGCTCGCTGCCGTGGATGCCGAAGCTCGCCGAGGCGGCGCTGTCGGTGTCCTCGAACTCCATGTCCTCCTCGTCCAGGGCGTGGACGGTGAAGAGGTACCGGTGCTCGCGGTCGCCGACCGGCGGGGCGGAGCCGGTGTACGCCAGCTCGCCGAAGTCGTTGCGCAGGTGCAGCGCGCCCTCCGGCAGCGCCTTGGTGTCGGCGCCCGCGCCGCGGGCCAGCTCCGTGACGTCGGCCGGTATGCCGCCGACGATCCAGTGCCACCAGCCGCACACGGTGGGGGCGTCCGGGTCGAAGCAGGTGACCGCGTAGCTGAGCGTGCCCTCCGGGGCGCCGGACCAGCGCAGGTGCGGGCTGACGTTCTCGCCACCGGCGTTCGCCTTGAGGTGCGCCGTCGGCACCTGCTCGCCGTCGACCAGGTCGTCACTGGTCAGCGTGAAGGTCGGCACCGCGGGCAGCAGGTCGTACGGGTTCGGGGCCTGGGGGCGGTCGAAGTTCGGCATGCTGTCGTCTTTCGTCGTAGGGGGATGAACGGGGTTCCGCGGTGCGGGCCCCCGCGTGGGTTTTCGGGACTACGGCCGCAGGGTGCCGGAGAACACGGCGTAGGTCTCGCCCGCCACGTCCTGGCGGGCGACGTCGGACACGCCCGCGTCGTGCATCAGCTGGGTGAGGTCCTCGTGGCTCAGGTAGTGCGAACGCCGCACGAAGCGGTACTCGACGCCGTCGACCGTGAGGACGCTGTCCCACCGCCGGGTCCTGGCGTCCAGGTCGGTGGTGACCACCTCGGTGAGGTCCACGGCGTGCTCACCGATCACCATGCTGGGATACGTGGTGCGGTGCGGGGCGGTGTCCTTGAGGTTCTGCTCCAGCGTGGTGTCGATGTACAGCCGGCCGCCGGGCTTCAGGCAGGCCGCGAAGCCCTCGACCGAGCGGCGCAGCGCCTCGCGGTCCGGCTCGGCGTCGGCGTCCCAGCTGCCCGCGTAGGGCAGTGCGCTGCCGCGGCACATCACGACGTCGAACGCGCCCGCGAACCGGTCGCCGACCTTCTCCCAGTACTCCTGGACCGCCTCGACGTCGACGCCGAGCGCGGCCGCGTTGGCGTGGAAGTACTCCAGCATCCGGGGGCTGCCGTCGGAGCAGGTCATGTCGTAGCCGCGGGCGGCGAGGTCGATCGCCGGGAAGCCGCTGCCGCACGCCGCGTCCAGGACGCGCAGGCCCTCGGGGTCGCCGAGCCAGGCGGCGATGCCGTCGACGGCCGCCTTGCGGTCCCACTCCAGGTGCACGCACAGCTCCCAGAGGGCGCCGATGTCCGGCGGACCGGCGTCGAAGGTGGCGACGACGCGCTCGTCGGTGATCCGCATCGGCTCATCGATGTCGACCGGTGTGCTGGTTTCCACGTGTACTTCTCCCTCGTTGTGCCCGTGCCGCTTCGTCGCGGGGGCGTGTGGTGTCCCGGGCGGCACGCTGCCGCCGGACAGGATGGCGACGGTGCCGCCGGGTCCCGGTGGCACCGCCCCCGCCAGATGGGCCGCGGTGGCGACCGCGCCGCTGGGCTCGGCGGTGATGCCGTACCGCTCGGTCAACCGGGCCATCGCCTCGGTGATCTGTGCCTCCGTCACGGTGACGATGTCGTCGACGCAGCGGCGGATGTGCTCCCAGGCGTGCGCGCCGACGACCGGGGCGCGCAGCCCGTCGGCCACGGTGCGGTAGGTCCGCTCCACCGGCCAGGTCACGCGGTGGCCGGCGCGCAGGCTGGCCCTGGCGTCGGCGGCGAGTTCCGGTTCCACGCCGACCACCCGGACGTCGGGTCGCAGGGCCTTGGCGACGACGGCGAGCCCGGAGAGCAGCCCGCCGTTGCACACCGGTGCCAGGAGGAGGCCGGTCTCCGGGAGGTCGGCCAGGATCTCCAGGGCGATCGTGCCGTGCCCGGCGATCACGTCGAGGTCGTCGGAGGAGACCACGGTCGCGCCGCGCTCCCGGGCGAGGTCCGCGGTGGCCGGGCCGCGCCGGCCGGCCGGGACGAGCACCGTCTCGGCACCCAACTCCCGTATCCGCGCGACCTTGTGCGCCGCGGCGGTGTCGGCGAGGACGACGGTGGCCTGGTGGCCGAACCGCCGGGCGGCCCAGGCCAGTGCGCGCCCGTGGTTGCCCGAGGACTGCGCGACGAGCCGCAGTTGCCGCCCGTCCGCGGCGGCGGTGAGGCGGGCGACCGCGTTCACGACGCCGCGGAGCTTGAACGACCGGGTGGTCTGGAGGTGCTCCGCCTTGAGCACCAGCGGGCCGCCGACGCCGATCAGCGGGGTGCGGGTGATGTGCGGGGCGATACGCTCCGCCGCCTCGTACACGTCGTCCAGGGTGACGAGGACCTTCGAGGCCGGTGTCATCGCGCCACCACCTCGTCCGGCTCCAGGGTGAGGGAACCGGCGTCGGGCAGTTCGTCCTCCATGTAGCGCAGCCGGCGGAACCGCAGGCCGAAGGCGCCCCACGCCGCCATGAAGATCCCCGACACCACCATGAACAGGGCGATCCCGCCGTGCGTCCCGGTGCCGACGACGCGGCCGACCGAGCCCGCGAGCGGGCCGCCGGGGGCGACCAGCGGCCGGAACACATGGTCGGCGAGCGGCCCGACGGTGAGGAAGCCCAGCGGCTGGACCAGCGTGGCCAGCGTGATGTTGACCGCCAGCACCCGGCCGAGCAGGTCCTCGCCCACCTTGGTCTGCAGCAGCGACAGCCAGTGCGCGTTGCCGATGTTCATGCACGCCAGCCGGATGAAGAAGCCGATCGCGATCACGGTCGTCGAGGGCACCACGCCCATCACGGCCACACCGACACCGGATCCGATGACGAACGCGATCATGCCGGTGGCGCGGCGGCGGGTACCGCCCCAGGCCACCACGATCACCGTGCCGATCACCGCGCCCACACCGCCGATCGCGGTCACCACACCGAGCCCGCCGGCCGAGCCGATGGAGAGCACCAGCGGGGTGAGGCCCACCCACATCACGGCGGTGAAGTAGTTCACGACGGCGAAGTAGCCGACCATCACCAGCAGCGGGCGGCGCCGCACGATGAACCGCCAACCGCCGGTCAGGGCGGAGCGGAACGGCTCCTCGCGGCGGAAGAACATCCGCTCGGGGAACCGTACGGCCAGCAGTGTGGCCACGCCGACCACGAAGGTCGCGGCGTCGATACCGACCAGCCAGGGCAGGCCGAGCAGCAGCACCAGCGGACCGCCGGCCAGCGGGCCCACCACCGTCCCGAGGCCCACACCGGCCTCGGCCAGTGCGCTGGCCTGCGTCAGATACGGCTTGGGCACCAGCTGCACCACGGCCGCCAGATACGCCGGGACCTGGAAGGCCGCCGCCGTCGAGGTGACCGAGACGACCGCGCAGATGCTCCACATGTTCAGCAGATGGGTGGCCATCAGCAGCGTCAGCACACCCATCGCGACGGCGCACACCATGTCGCAGGCGAGCATCACGCGCCGCCGGTCCACCCGGTCCGCGACCGCGCCGCCGACCGGTGTCAGCAGGATCATCGGGATCTGGGCGAGCGTCACCACCAGCGCCAGGTCGCTGATCCGCCCGCTGCGCTGGTACGCCCACACGCCCAGCGCGAAGGCGCTCAGCTCGTTGCCGATCACCGAGACGGCCTGGCCCACGGCGACGGTGAAGAACGCGCGCAGCCCGCGCCGCCGTTCCCTGCCGGTGACGAATCCGGCGTCGACGGGCTCCGGCAGATCGCCGTCGTCCCAGCGCGCGAGGCTGTCCCGCACGAGCGTGGCCAGGGCCTCGGCGTGGTCCCGCAGGAAGTAGTGCCGGGCGCCCGGGAGCACCGCCAGCTCGACGCGCTCGGTGAACGCCCCCCACTCCCGGTGCCGTTCCTCGTACAGCTCGGTGGCGCGGTCGAGGGAACCGACCACGCAGAGCACCGGGGCATTGAGCCGGGCCCGGCCCTCGTCGGCCAGCGCCGCGCCGAACCAGGACTGCGCGGCCCGCGCGTCGTGCCGCAGCGCCTTCACCGCGGTGGCCGCCGCCGCCTCGTCCATGCCCTCGACCAGGCCGCCGGTGGCCCGCAGCGTGTCGTTGAACAGCCGGTCGGACACCATGCGGTCACGCGGCAGGACCTTGTCCAGCCATGCGTTGAGCCGTCCCGGCAGCCGGGCCGCGGGGAAGCTGCCGCCCACGACGACCGCGGCGACGTGGCGGCCGTCGGCCTCCAGCCGCTGCGCCAGGGCGGTCGCGAGCGCCGACCCGACACAGTGCCCGTACACCACGACCGGGCTCGTCACCTGGCGGTCCGCCAGCTCGGCCGCCAGCACCGCCACCAGGTCCCCGACCGGCAGCGGTGTCTCGTCCGGCCGGGCGGCGTCGTGGCCGGGCAGTTCCACGGCCAGTACCTCGAAGGCGCTGCCGAGGGCCTGCGCGAACGGCTGGTACACCCCGGCCGTGCCGCCGCCGTACGGGACGCAGACCACGGTGGCCTGCGCCGCCACGCCGGGGGCGGGCCCGCCGAGCCGGTGCAGCAGCCGGCCGTCGTCGGCCGCCCCGGCGCCCCGGTCCAGCGCGGCGGCGAGCCCGGCGACGGTGGGGTGCAGGAAGAGGTCGATGACGCGCAGGCCGCCGCCGATCGCCCGCACCGCGGTGACGGCGGCGAAGGACTGGCCGCCGAGGGCGAAGAAGTCGTCGTCGGCGCCGATGTCCGGGATGTTCAGGATCCTGGACCAGACCTCGGCGACCCGTACCTCCGACGGTGTGCCCGGCGGCCGTCCGCCGGAGGCCGCGACCGCCGCCGCGGGTGCGGGCAGCGCGGCCCGGTCGATCTTGCCGTTCGCGTTCAGCGGCAGCCGGTCCAGGACGGTGAGCGTCGTCGGGATCATGTAGTCGGGCAGCGCGGCCCGGAGCGCCTCGCGGACGGCGGCCGCGTCGAGCGGCCGTCCGGCGTCCGGGACGAGCCAGGCGGCGAGCCGCCGCTCGTGGGCCGCGCCGACCGGCAGCACCACGGCCTCGGCCACCCCGGGCGCGTCCCGCAGCGCCACGGTGACCTCGCCGAGCTCCACCCGGTGGCCGCGGATCTTGACCTGGTCGTCGACCCGGCCGAGGAACCGTACGGTCCCGTCGAAGCCGACGGTGAGCAGGTCGCCCGTGCGGTAGCAGCGCACGTCCGCGCCGAGCGGGTCGGCGCCGAACCGCGCCTCGGTGAGGTCCGGCCGGCCGAGGTAGCCGCGCACGACGCCGGGGCCGCCGATGACGAGTTCGCCGGCCATGCCCACCGGCACCGGCTGCCCGTGGCGGTCCACCAGGTGGCCGACGACGCCCGGCAGCGGAGTGCCGAGCGGCACGATGCCGACCTGGGCGGACTCCGGGATCTCCTCCACCGCGCAGGTGAGGGAGATCATCGTGCTCTCGGTGTGGCCGTAGTGGCTCTGCACGCGCAGGTCCGGCTTCGCGGCGCGCACCCGCTGGACCAGCTCCCACGGGCACGCCTCACCGGCCAGGATCAGCAGCCTGCCGGGCAGTACGCCCGCCAGGTCGCCGTGTGCGGCGAGCAGTTCGAGGTGGCTGGGCACGCACTTGAGCACGTCGACGTCGTGGGTCACGAGGTAGGCCGCGAACGCCCCAGGGTCCAGGGCGGTGTCCCGGTCCACCAGGTGCACGACGCCGCCGGTGGTGAGGGCGCCGTAGACACAGGTGAGCCCGAAGTCGGCGGCGGGGGTGGACACCATCGCGAAGGACGCGCCGCGCGCGTCGAGGCGGTCCAGGATCCCGCCGAGGTAGTGCAGCACGTTGCGGTGCTCGACGGCGACGCCCTTGGGCGCGCCGGTCGACCCGGAGGTGAAGATCACGTGCACCAGGTGCGACGGGTCGACCGGCAGATCCGGCCGTGTGCCGGGCATCCCTGCCGTGGCCCCGGGGTCGTCGACCGCGATGACCGTGGAGGGTTCGCCGTCCAGCAGCCCGGCGAGGTCGGTGCTGGTGAGTACGGTACGGGCGCCAGCGATGGCGAGCATGTCGCGGATCCGCGACACCGGGTACCGGGTGTCGAACGGCAGATAGCCGCCCCCGGCCTTGAGGATGCCGAGGATCGCCACCGCGAGGTGGGCCCCGGGCTCCAGCAGGATGCCGACGGGCTGGTCGGCCCGGACGCCCTCGGCGATCAGCCGGTGCGCCAGCCGGTTCGCCCGGGCGTCCAGTTCGGCGTACGACAGGGTTCCCCGGGCGTCGATCACGGCTGCCGCGTCGGGGGTCCGGTCGGCCCAGCGCTCCACGAGCTGGTGCACCAGCGCCGTCTCGGCGGCGCGCTCGGGAACGGGCCCGGCGAGCGTGGGGCCGGTGACCGGCTCCAGCACGAGCGAGCGCACGGGGGCGTCCGGCGCCTCGGTGAAACCGCGCAGCAGCGCGGTGAACCAGGTGACCGTCCTGGCCGCGCGGGCCCGGTCGAAGATGTCGGTGCGGTAGGCGAGTTCGCCCTCGTAGCCGTCGGCGCCGCCGCCGAGGACGAGTCCGAGGTCGAACTTGACCCCGCCGGCCGCCGCGTCGAGGACGTCCACGGCGACGCCGCCCGGCGCGGGCATCGCCCGGTCGCTGTCCAGCACATTGAGCGTGGTCTGGAAGATCGGCGTGTGCGCGGTGGTGCGCTCGGGCCGCAGCCGGTCGACGATCCGCTCGAAGGCGATGTCGCCGTGCGCCATGGCGTCCAGCGCCGTGCCCCGCACCCGCGCCAGCACTTCGCGGGCGGTGGGGTCGCCCGACAGGTCGGTGCGCATCGGCAGGGTGTTGACGAAGCAGCCGACCAGTTGCTCGGTGTCGGGGTGGTGACGGCCCGACACCGGCACACCCACCACGACGTCGTCGACGCCCGCCAGCCGTCCGAGCAGCGTCTGCCAGGCGGCCAGCAGCACCTGGAACACGGTGGTGTCGGTCTCGGCGGCGATCCGCCGCACGGCGGCCGTGAGGTCCGGCGGCAGCACCACCGGCACGGAGCCCCCGGTCCCGGCGGCGACCGCGGGCCGGGGCCGGTCCGTCGGCAGGTCCAGCACCGGCGCGGCGCCCGCGAGCCGGCCCTCCCACCAGTCGAGGTGCGCGCTGTCCCGCGCCACGTCCTGGTGCCCGGCGAGCCACCTCGCGTAGTCGGCGTACTGCAGCGCCGCCGCCGGCAACGCGGCCGCCTCCCCGGTGCGCGCCGCGTAGAGCGCGAACAGGTCGCGCAGGATCAGGTCGAGCGACCAGAAGTCCACGGCGATGTGGTGGAACACCATGGCCAGGACGGTGTCGGCGGGGCCGGTGGTGGTCGCGGTGGCCGAGCCGGTGGCAGTGGCGGCGGTGGTGGTGGTGCCGGTGCCCGGGCTCGTACGCGTAACCGGGCTCGTACCCGTGAACAGGGTGAAGCGCGCCGGGGGTTCGCGGTCGAGGGTGAAGGGGCGGGCGGTGAGGGCCGCCACCCGGGCGTCCCTGTCCGTGGGCGACGGGTCGACGGTGATCGGCACGGAGGCGGCCAGTCGCGGGGCGGCCATCGGCTCGCCGTCCACGACGGCGACGGTGGTGCGCAGGATCTCGTGCCGCTCGACGAGGTCGCCGAGGGCCGCGGTGAGCGCGTCCGTGTCGACCGCGCCGCGAAGGCGCAGCACCAGCGGGACGTTGTAGGCGGAGCTGTCGGCGTCGTACTGCGCGAGGAACCACAGGCGCGCCTGGGCCGGGGTCAGCGGCACGGGGCGGCCGGGGTCCGCGCGGCGCGCGATCGCGGACAGGGCGCCCGGGGCGCCGGTGGCCGCGTCCGCCTGCTCGTCGAGCGCCCGCGCGAGATCGGCCAGCACCGGGTGGTCGAAGACCGTACGCAGCGGGACGTCGCGGCCCAGGCCCTGCCGCAGCCGGCCGGCCACCCGGGTCGCCGCGAAGGAGTGGCCGCCCACGGCGAAGAAGTCGTCCTCCGCCGCGGGGGCGGGGATGCCGAGCACCTCCCGCCACGCCTCGGCCACCAGGCGCTCGGTGGCCGACTCGGGCGCGCGGCCCGCTCCGTCCACGGCGCCTTCCGCCGCGTCGGGCACGGTCAGCGCCGCGCGGTCGACCTTGCCGTTGGGGTTCAGCGGCAGCGCGGGGACGATCCGCAGCAGCGCGGGCACCATGTAGTCGGCCAGCGTCCGGCGCAGCTCGCCCCGGATCCCGCCGACGTCCAGGTCGGTGCCGGGCTCGGGCACCACCCAGGCGGCGAGCCTGCGCTCGTGGGCGTCGCCCACCGGCAGCACGAAGGCGTCGTGCACTCCCGGCAGCGCGCGGCAGGCGAGCGCGACCTCGCTCAGCTCGATGCGGTGGCCCCGTACCTTCACCTGGTCGTCCAGGCGGCCCAGGAACTCCACCGTGCCGTCGGCCCGGACGCGCACCAGGTCGCCGGTGCGGTAGGCGCGCTCCTCGCCGAGCGGGCCGGGGGTGAAGCTCCGCGCGGTGAGTTCGGGCCGGTGCGCGTAGCCGCGGCCGACGCCCGCTCCCACCAGGGTCAGTTCGCCGGGCACCCCGGCCGGCAGCGGCGCTCCGGCGCGGTCCACCACGTGCACCGCGATGTTGGGCAGCAGCGTGCCGAGCGGCACGATGCCGTCCCGCTCGTCGGCCGGCACCAGCGCCGTGTCGCAGACGAACGAGAACATGCTGCTCTCGGTGGGACCGTAGTGCGTGTGGACGGCGAGCTCCGGGCGCAGCCCGCGGATCCGCTCGACGAGCGGCCACGGCACGGCCTCGCCGCCGAACACCAGGAGGCGGCGCGGCAGCACGTCAGCCAGTTCGCCGTGGGCGGCCAGCATGCTGAGGTGGCTGGGGACGCACTTCACCACGTCGACGGGGTGCCGCCGCAGGTATCCGGCGAACGCGACCGGGTCCGTCGCGGTCTCCCGCGGGACGAGGTGCAGTGTGCCGCCGGACAGCAGGGCACCGTGGAAGCCCGCCAGGCCGAGGTCGGCGGCGATGGTCGAGATCACGGCGAAGGACCCGCCGGCGGCGTCGCCGATCCGGTCCAGGAAGCCGTCCACGCAGTTGAGCACGCCCCGGTGCTCGATCATCGCGCCCTTGGGCTCGCCGGTGGAGCCCGAGGTGAAGATGGTGTGGGCGAGTTCCTCGCCCGTCATGTCCGGGATACGGGGACGGGTGCGCGGCAGGTCCGCGAGTGACGGGTCGCCGGTGAGGACCAGTCGCCGGTCGGCCGTGGCGGC
Organism: Streptomyces sp. NPDC051976; assembly: GCF_040680795.1. Lineage (NCBI taxonomy): Bacteria > Bacillati > Actinomycetota > Actinomycetes > Kitasatosporales > Streptomycetaceae > Streptomyces > Streptomyces sp. NPDC051976. The sequence continues at coordinate 103,535 of NZ_JBFAXL010000018.1, read as the reverse complement.
GTCGGGGAGCGTCGCGGCCGTCGCCCGGTCCGTGACGAGGACGCGGGCCCCGGAGGCGTTCAGCATGGCCTCGATCCGCGCCGCCGGGAACCCGGTGTCGATCGGCAGGTAGGCGCCACCGGCCTTGAGCGCGGCGAGGATCGCGGCGGCCAGGTCGGTGCTGGGCTCCAGCAGGATCGCGACCGGTTCGTCGCGCCGGACGCCGAGCGCGGACAGCCGGTGCGCGAACTGGTTGGCGCGGCCTTCGAGGGCGCCGTACGCCAGCTCGCCGTCCGGCGCGACCACGGCGGTGCGGTCCGGCGTACGCTCCGCCCACTGCTCGAAGCGGCCGTGCACGGTCCCGCCCGCGGTGGGCGTCCGCGGCCCGGCCAGCACCGGCGCCGTGACCTCGGCCAGCGGGAGCGAGCCGACCGGCGCGTCCAGGTCGGACACCAGGCCGCCGAGCAGGTGCACGAACCACGAGCCCAGCGCTTCCGCCGTCGCGTCGTCGAACAGGTCGCGGCGGAAGGTGAACTCGCCGGACGCCGGGCCGCCGGGCTCGGCGTCGGAGAGATAGAGGTTCAGGTCGAACTTCGCCGCGTCGTTGGCCTGCATGTCGGCCTCGACCGCCAGACCGGGGAAGTCCGGCGTCGGCGCCTCGTCCGCCAGGTAGTTGAGCTGCACCTGGTACAGCGGGGTGGCGCCGGGCACCCGCTCGGTGACGACGCGCTCGACGACCTGCTCGAAACCGACCTCGGCGTGGGCGAACGCCTCCAGCACCCGGTCCCTGGTACGGCCCAGCAGTTCCCGTCCCGCCGGGTCGCCGGACAGGTCACCGCGCAGCACCAGCGTGTTGAGCAGGCATCCGACGACGCCTTCGGTCCCTGGGTGGCGGCGGCCCGACTCGGGGACGCCCACCGCCACGTCGTGGGTGTCGGCCAGCCGGGCCAGCAGCGCCTGGAGCGCCGCGAGGTAGACCATGAACGGCGTACCGCCGGTCTCGGCCGCCGCCTGCCGGACCCGGGTGGCCACCGCCGCGGGGACGGTCAGCTCCACCGTCCCGGCCGCGCCGCTGGGGACGGCGCGCCGGGGCCGGTCGGTCGGCAGCGCGGTGACGGCCGGCAGCCCGGCGAGCTCGGACGCCCACCAGTCGAGCTGGCCCTGGAGGGCTGCGCCGTCGGCCCGCGCGCGCTGCCAGGCGGCCACGTCCGCGAAGTCGAGGGCCGGTGCGGCCGGCGGCGCGGCGTGCCCGGTGCGCGCGGCGTACGCGGCGGCGAGGTCGGCGAGCAGCACGTCGAGCGACCAGGCGTCACCGGCGATGTGGTGCAGTGTCAGCGCCAGCACGCAGCCGCCGTCGGCCCGCGGGTACACGGCGGCCCGCAGCGGCGGCTCGGTGTCCAGCGCGAACGGCGTGTGCGCCATCCGGTGCAGCCGCTCGTCCAGGTCGTCCGCGGCCGGTTCGACGGTGATCGGCACGGCCTCCACCGGGACCGCCACGGCCATCGGCTCGCCGTCGATCTGCCGTACGACGCGGCGCAGGGCGTCATGGCGGCGGATCACGTCGCGGACCGCGCCGGTCAGCGCCTCGACGTCCACCGCGCCGGACAGCCGCAGCACCAGCGGCATGAGGTACGCGACGTCGTCCGGGTCGAGTTGGGACAGCAGCCACAGCCGGGCCTGCGCCAGCGACAGCGGGGCCGGCGCGGCGGGGTCGGGGCGGCGCGGGATACCGGCGGCCGGCCGGGTGCGGGCGGCCGCGATCTTACGGTCCAGCAGTGCCCTGAGGCGGTCCTCGACCGCGGTGCCGGTGGTGTCGGTCACGACGTCACCTCTTCCTCGAGCGCGGCGGCGAGACCGGCAAGCACCAGGCGCTCGACCGCGGCGGCGAACTCGGCCAGCGTCGGGTGCTCGAACAGCACGCGTACGGGCACCTCGCACTCCAGGGATTCCAGCAGCCGCCCGACGACCCGGGTGGCGGCCAGCGAGTGGCCACCGAGCGCGAAGAAGTCGTCGTCCCGGCCGATCGGCAGGTCACGGGCGGCGCCGATGGTCTCGGCCCACATCTCCGCGACGAATTCCTCCATCCCGGTCGCGGGCGGGACGAACGGCCGCTCGCCGCCGCCCGGGTCGGCCAGCGCGCCCCGGTCGACCTTTCCGCTGGGCAGCGTCGGCAGTGCGGGCAGCAGGACCCAGCGGCGCGGCACCATGTGGCGCGGCAGCCGGGCCGCCAGGAACGCCTCGACGGTGTCGGTGGCCACCGTGTCCGGGGCGACGAAGCCGACGAGCCGGGTGTCGGGCCCGCTCCCGGCCACCGCGACGGCGGCGGCCCGGACGCCGGGGCACTGGTGGAGGGCGGCCTCGATGTCGGAGGGCTCGATGCGGTGCCCGCGGATCTTCACCTGCTGGTCGCGCCGTCCGACGAACTCCAGCAGTCCGTCGGCGCGCCAGCGCACCGCGTCCGCGGTCCGGAAGCACCGGCCCCCGGGGCGGAACGGGTCGGCGGTGAACGCGGCGGAGGTGAGGTCGGGCCGGTTCCGGTAGCCGAGGGCGACCCCGGCGCCGCCGATCCACAGCTCGCCGACCGCACCGGGCGGCGCCAGCCGTCCCGCAGCGTCGACGACGTACAGCCGCGTACCGGCGATCGCGCCGCCCAGCGGCACCGTCGGGGCGCCGGACGCGTCGGTGTCGGCCGGGCGTACCCGGTGGGCGGTGGCGGTCACGGTGGTCTCGGTCGGCCCGTACATGTTCCACAACTCACCGACGTGACCGAGGAGTTCACCGGCGAGCGCGGCGTCCAGGGCCTCGCCGCCGGACAGCGCGCGCAGCTTCCCGTCGCCCTGCCATCCGGCGGCCAGCAGCATGCGGAAGCTGGTGGGCGTCAGATTGACCGAGGTCGCCCCGGTGTCCGCGATGCGCCGGGCCAGGGCGTGGCCGTCGAGGGCGCACTCGCGCTCGACGACGACACAGCGCCCTCCCGCGGCCAGCGTCGTCCAGATCTCCGACGCCGAGATGTCGAAGCTCAGCGGCGCGACGGCGAGCATCACGTCGGACGGGCCGACGCCGAGGTCGGCGCGCATCGCGGAGGCGAGCGCCGCGAGCGTGGCGTGCGTGACCTCGACGCCCTTCGGCTCACCCGTCGAGCCCGAGGTGAACAGGACGTACGCCAGGTCTCCGGCGCACGGCGCGGCCGGAAGGGCGCCGGGCGGCGCGGCGGGGTCAGCCACCACGAGCCGTGTCCCGTCGATGGCGGACGCCGCGGCGGCGGTGCCCTCGTCGGCCAGCACCACGCGCACACCGGCCCGTTCGGCCAGCCTGCCCAGCCACTGCGCCGGGTGGTCCGCGTCGAGCGGCACGTACGCGGCCCCGGCCCGCCACACGGCGAGCAGCGCGGCGGGCAGCCGCTGGTCCCGGGTCAGGCAGACGCCGACGGCATCGCCCGGCCGCACACCGGCGGACACCAGTTGTGCCGCGATCGCGGCCGAGACGGCGGTGAGTTCGGCCCGGTCCGCCGCGCGGGTGAGCACCGCGTCGAGCACCGTCGCCGGACCGGCGGGCAGCTCGGTACCGGCCCCGAGGCGCAGCAGGGCGTCCGCGGCCGGGCCCAGCAGGTCCAGCTCCGACACACGGCGCTCGGGGTCGCCCCCGAACTCCTCGGCCAGCCGCTCGAAGCAGCGGGCCCAGGCCGCGACCGTGTCCGCCTCGAACAGGTCGGTACGGAAGATGAGTTCGCCCGTGTAGCCGTCCGCCTCGGCCCTGAGGTCGAGCACCAGATCGGCCTGCGCGACGAGCGACGGCAGGTCGACCGGTACGGCCTCGGCGTCCCCGAACCGGAGGGCCCGCGACGACCCGTCGTCCTCCAGCAGGTTCAGCATCACCTGGACGACCGGTGTTCCGGCCAGGCTCCGCTCGGGCCGCAGCCGCTCCACCATCCGCTCGAACGGCGTCTCGGCGTGGCTGTACGCGTCCAGTACGTCCCCGCGGGTGCGGGAGAGCAGGTCGCACACGCGGGGGTCGCCCGACAGGTCGCCGCGCATCGGCAACGTGTTGACGAAGAAGCCCACGGTGTCGGCGACATCGGTGTGGTGGCGCCCCGAGTGCGGGACGCCGACCACCACGTCGTCCACGGCGGTGAGGCGCCCGAGCAGCACCTGCCACGCGGCGAGCACGGCCATGAACGGCGTGCACCCGGCGTCCGCCGCGGCGGCCCGCAGCGCCGCGGCCGCGGCGGCCGGGACACGTACCGGGACCTGGTCGGCGTCCCACCGCGCGACCGACGGGCGCCGCCGGTCGGTGGGCAGCTCCAGCAGCGGCGGCGCGTCCCCGAGCCGCCGCACCCACCACTGAAGGTCCTGGTCCGCGGCCGTACCGGCGAGGCGTTCGGCCTGCCAGGCGGCGAAGTCGGCGTACTGCGCGGCCTGCGCGGCGGGGAGCGGCGCGCCGCTGCCCGTCCGGTGCGCGTACGCCGCCGCGAGTTCGCCCAGCAGCAGGGCTTCCGAGTGCGCGTCGGTGGCGACGTGGTGGACGGTGACCGACAGGACGTGGTCGGCGGCGCCGAGCCGGAACAGCCGCACCCGGATCGGCGGTCGCGCGGCCAGGTCGAACGGCGCGGTGGCCTCGGCGTGCAGCGCGGCGTCCAGGTCGGTCCCGGCCACCTCCAGGACCGCGAAGTCGGGGGCCACGTCGGCGGGTACGGCCACGGGGCCGTCCTCGCCGTCCCGGAAGACGCTGCCCAGCACGTCGTGGCGGGCGATCACGTCCTCGACCGCGCCGCGTACCGCCGCGGTGTCGAGCGCGCCGGTCAGCCGGAGCACCAGCGGCACGTTGGCGGCGCCGTTGGGCTCCAGTTGCGCCGCGAACCACAGCCGCCGCTGCCCGGTCGACAGCGGCGCCGGGTCACGGCGGTCCGGCCGCCGCGGGATGCGGCTGCCGCCCGTCGCGACGGCGTCGCCGCTCAGCGCCGCGGTCGCGCGCGCCGCGAGCAGTGCCCGCACCGCGTCGGCCGGCGACTCCTTCAGATTCCCCGTCATGTGTTCAGTGCCCCTTTGCACTCTCTGCGTCCCCGTCGTGCTGGTCGTGCTCGGCGTGCTCGTGGTGCTCGTGGTGCTCGTCGCGCTCGTCGCGCTCGTCGTGCTGGCTGTGCTGGTCGGTGAACTCGACGATGGCGAGGCGCTCGACCTCGTGGGCGAAGTCGGCCAGCACGGGGTGTTCGAACAGGGCGCGCACCGGCACCCGCACCCCGAGGACCGCCGCGATCTGCGCGGTGACGCGCGTGGCGGACAGGGAGTGGCCGCCGAGCGCGAAGAAGTCGCCGCGGGCGCCGACGGGTTCGGTGGTCAGGACGTCGCTCCAGATCTTGGCGATCAGCTCGGCCACCGGTGAGTCGGGCGCCTCGTACCCGACGTCCACCGGGGCGGGCGCGGGCAGCCGTCCCCTGTCGACCTTGCCGGACGCCGACAGCGGCATCGCGTCGAGCTCGACCCAGCGGGTCGGGACCATGTAGTCGGGCAGCCGCGCGGCGGCGAAGGCCGCGACGTCCGCGATGCCCGCAGCCGATGCCGTGCCCGTATCCGCCCCGGCGCCCGCGTGCCCCGTACGCCACTGCACGTAGCCCACCAGGCTGTCCTCGCCGTCCCGGTGCACGGCGCTCACGGCGTTGGCCACCGCCGGGTGCTCCAGCAGGGCCGCCTCGACCTCGCCCAGTTCGACCCGGTAGCCGCGGATCTTCACCTGGTGGTCGCGCCGGCCGACGAACCGCAGCAGCCCGTCGGGCCGCAGCCACACGATGTCGCCGGTGCGGTAGCAGCGGCGGTCCCGGCCCGCGGCGAACGGGTCGGGGACGAAGACCTCGGCGGTCAGTTCGGGCAGGGCGCGGTAGCCGAGTGTCACCCCGGCGCCGCCGATCCACAGCTCGCCCGGGACGCCGGGCGGCGCCGGGCGGCCCGCGCCGTCCATCACATAGACGTGCTCGCCCGCGATCGGCCGCCCGATGGGCACCACGGCGCCCCCGGCGGTGTCCGCGGCGCCGACGCGGTGGATGACCGAGATGACGGTGTCCTCGGTGGGGCCGTAGAAGTTCCACAGCTCACGGCAGCGGTCCCTGACGTCCCGCGCGAGAGCGGGGTCGAGCGCCTCGCTCCCGGTCCATACGGTGAGGTCCGGGCGGCCCCGCCAGCCGGCGGCCAGCAGCATCTTCAGCGTGGTCGGGATGACGTGCAGGATCGTCGGCCGCTCCCGGTCCACCCGCCGGGCCAGCGCGTTGCCGTCGATCGCGGTGTCCCGTTCGACGACCGCGCAGCGGCCACCGGCGGCCAGCGGCACCCACATCTCCAGGCACGAGGCGTCGAAGACCAGCGGCGCGACGGCGAGCGTCGAGTCGTCCGGCCCGAAGCCGGGCCGCTCCCCGAGCGCGGCGGCGAGCGCGGCCAGCGTCCGATGGGTGACCTCCACACCCTTCGGCCGCCCCGTCGACCCCGAGGTGTACAGCACATACGCGAGCGCGTCCGGCCCGGCGGCCCGCGGCACGCCCGTGCCCCCGGCGGCCGCTGCTCCGGCGGTAGCGCCCCCGGCAGCCGCTTCTGCGGCCACCGCGTCCCCGGCGGCCGCGTCGAGGTCGACGACCTCCACGTCCGGGATCGCGTGTGCCGCGGCCAACGCGTCCAGGCCAGCAGCCCGCGGCACGCCCGCGTTCCCGGCAGCCGCGCGCCCGGCGCCTGCATCCCCGGCAGCCGCTGCTCCGGCGCTAGCGCCCCCGGCTGCCCCTTCTCCGGCAGCCGCGTCTCGGGCGCCCGCGCCCCCGACAGCCGCGTCGAGGTCGACGACCTCCACGCCCGGGATCGCGTGCGCCGCGGCGAGCGTCTCGCCGCGGGCCGCGACCACCCGGGCTCCGGCGTCCGCGGTGAGTGCGGCGAGCCGGGCCGTCGGGTGTTCGGGGTCGAGCGGCACGTACGCGGCTCCGGCCCGCCACACCGCGAGCAGCGCCGCGGGCAGGTACTCGTCGCGCGGCAGGCAGACCGCGACCAGGCGCTCCGGGCCCAGGTCCCGCGCGGACAGCAGGCGGGCGCCGTTGTCGGCGTACGCGGCCAGGGCGGAGTACGTCAGCGAGCCGCCGGGGCCGCTGGTGGCGACCGCGTCGGGGCGCCGCGCCGCGTGAGCGGTGATCGCGTCGGACACGGTCGGCGGGTGCGCGGGCAGTTCCGCGCCCCGGCCGGCGGCGAGCAGCGCGTCGCGTTCCGCGGCGGACATGACGTCGACCCGCGACAGCGGCGCGTCGAGCAGCTCCGGCAGCCGCTCCAGCAGGCCGACCAGCCAGCCGGCCCACCGCGCCACCTCCGGGGCGGCGAACAGGTCGGTGCGGAACAGCAGTTCACCGCTCAGACCGGCGCCGCCCTCGACGAGGACGAGGTCGAGCGAGAGGTCGGCGGGCGTCTGCGCCACCGGGGCCTCGACGGCCGTGACGCCTGTGCCCGGTCCCCAGCCGGTGTCGTCGTGCGGTCCGCTCTCGGTGAGCAGGTTGAACATGACCTGGTAGACGGGCCGGTTGGCCAGGCTCCGCGCCGGGGCCAGCGCCTCGACGACCCGCTCGAACGGTGTGTCCGCCCGGGCCAGCGCCTCGGTGACCTTCGCGTGGGAGCGGGCCAGCAGCCCGCGGACCGTGGGGTCGCCCGTCAGGTCGCCGCGCACCACGAGGGTGTTGACGAAGCAGCCGACCATGCCGTCCAGGTCCGCGTCACGGCGCAGCGAGTGCGGTACGCCGACGGGGATGTCGGCGGTGTCCGCGAGCCGTCCGAGGACGAGCTGCCAGGCGGTCAGCAGGACCGTGAACGGCGTGCAGCCGGTCTCGGCGGCGAGGCGGCGGACCGCGTCGGCGGCCGGTGCCGGGACGGTGACCGGCACGCTTCCGCACGACCAGTCGGCGACCGCGGGCCGGGGGGCGGCGGTGGGCAGGGCCAGGACCGCGTCGGTGCCCTCCAGCTCCCGGCGCCACCACCGTACGTCGGCGTCGGCCCCGGGCCCGGCCAGCACGGCGTTGTGCCAGTCGGCGAAGTCGGCGTACTGCAGCGCGGGCGGTGTCGGCCCCGGCAGGCCCTCGCACCGCGCCCGGTAGTGGGCCGCGAGGTCCGCGAGGATCGCCGGTTCGGAGTCGGCGTCGGTGGCGACGTGGTGCAGGGACAGCACCAGCGTGTGCCGGTCGGGGGCGAGGGTCAGCAGGTCGGCGCGGAGCGGCGGTTCGGCCGCGAGGTCGAAGGTCCGCAGGACGCGCTCGCGGACGGCGGCGTCCAGCTCCGCCTCGCCCACGGGCGTCTCGGTGACCGGCACGGCGTCGGCGGGGCCGGGTACGGCCACCGGTTCGCCGTCCTGCTCGGCGAACACGCTGCGCAGGACGTCGTGGGCCGCCGCCAGGTCGCGCACCGCCGCGAGCAGTGCCGCCGTGTCGAGCGGGCCGCGGAACTCCAGGACCAGCGGGACATGGTGGGTGGTGCTCTCCGGGTCGACCCGCCAGGCCAGCCACATCGCGCGCTGCGCGGCGGAGAGCCGCCGCGCCGCGCCGCGGTCGGCCGCCGGGGTGATCCCCGTACCGGCGTCGGGCGCGCCGCTGAGCGCGTCCACCGCCGTGGCGAAGTCGGCGAGCACCGGGCTGTCGAACAGTTCCCGGACGGTCACCCGTACGTCCAGTTCCCGCCGTATCCGGCCGACCACGCGGGTGGCGGCCAGTGAGTGGCCGCCGAGCGCGAAGAAGTCGTCGGTGCGCCCGACCCGTTCCCCGGTGCCGCTCGCGTCCGGCCAGATCGCCTCGGACCAGATCGCGGCGAGCAGCCGTTCGGTGGCGGTGGCGGGCTCGACCGTCTCCCGGGCGCCGCGCGGCGGTTCCGGCAGCGCGTTGCGGTCGATCTTGCCGCTGGTCAGGCGGGGCAGTTCGGGCATCAGCAGCCAGCGCCGCGGGACCATGTAGTCGGGCAGCCGCTCGGCCAGGAACGCCTCCAGCTGGGCGGGCGTCGTGGCGGTCGGGCAGACGTGGGCGGTGAGGTGGGCGGTGGCGCCGTGCCCCGCCACGCCGACCGCGGCGTGCTCGACGGCCGGGTGCTCGCGCAGCACGGCCTCGACCTCGCCGAGTTCGATGCGGTAGCCGCGCACCTTGACCTGGTGGTCCGTGCGGCCGACGAACTCGAGCTCGCCGTCCCCGCGCCACCGGGCCAGGTCGCCGGTGCGGTAGCAGCGGCCGTCGGGGCCCGCGACGAACGAACGGGCGGTGAGGTCGGGCCGGTTGCGGTAGCCGCGGGCGACCCCGGCGCCGCCGATCCACAGCTCGCCGACCGCGCCAGGCGGCGCGAGCCGTCCGGCGCCGTCGACCACGTACAGGCGTTCTCCGGCGATCGGCGGGCCGATGGGCACCGGCACGCCCTCGACGGTGTCGGCCTCGGTGACGACGTGCATGGTGGAGGTGATGGTGGCCTCGGTCGGGCCGTAGCCGTTCCAGAGCTGGCCCACGAGCGGCAGCAGCTGCCGGGCCAGCGCGGCGTCCATCGCCTCGCCGCCCGACACCACGCGCAGCCGCGGATCGCCCTGCCAGCCCGCGGCCAGCAGCATCCGCAGGCTGGTCGGGGTCAGCTCGGCGAGCGTGACCCCGCTGGCGGCGATACGGGCCGCCAGCGCGTGACCGTCGATCGCGACCGCGCGCTCGACGACCGCGCAGCCCCCGCCGACGGCCAGCGGCGGCCAGATCTCCTCGCCCGACGTGTCGAAGGTCAGCGGCGCCACGGCGAGCATCCCGTCGTCCGGACCCAGCCGGAGCAGCTCGCACCAGGCGGCCACCAGCGCGGCCAGGTTGCCGTGGGTGATCTCCACACCCTTGGGCCGACCCGTCGACCCCGAGGTGTACAGGACATACGCGAGATCGTCGGCGCCGGGCAGCCGCAGCCCGCCGCCCGCACCGCGCCCCTCCTCCCCGGCCGCCGGGGCGACCGACGCCAGATCGACGACCGGCACCGCAACCGCCCCCAGCGCCGCGGGCAGCTCGCCACCCGGCACCGGCACCGCGCCGCCCGCACCTCGCCCGTCCTCCCCGCCCGCCGGAGCGACCGACGCCAGGTCGACGACCGGCACCGCGGCGGACCCCAGCGCCGCGGGCAGCTCGCCGCGAATGGCGGCGAAGGTGATGCCGGCGTCCTCGATCAGTCCGGTGAGGCGGTCGGCGGGGCTCTCGGGGTCGAGTGGGACGTAGGCGGCGCCGGTGCGCCAGATCGCCAGGAGCCCCGCGGGCAGGTATTCGTCCCGCGGCAGGCAGGCGCCGACCAGGGTGCCCGGGCCGACGCCCGCCGCGGTGAGGGTCTGTGCGGCCGACTGAGACCAGTCGGCCAGTTCCGCGTAGGTCAGCGAGCCGGTGGCGCCGCGCGTCGCGACCGCGTCCGGGTGCCGTGCCGCGGCGGCGAGCACCGCCGCGGGGACGGTCTCCGGGTGTGGCGGCAGCGGTCCGCCGTCGCCCCAGGCGGCCAGTTCACGGCGTACGTCCTCGCCGAGCATGTCGAGGTCGACGACCCGGTCCTCCGGGCCACCGGCCATCGCGTCCAGCAGCGCGCCGAACCAGCCGGACCACATGGCCACCGTGCCCGCGTCGAACAGGTCGGCGCGGAAGGTGAGTTCGCCGCTCCAGTCGGCGCCGTGGTCGGCCAGGTCGAGGCTCAGGTCGAACATCGCGTCGCCGGTCGCGGGCTGGACGTACTCGGCCGCCAGGCCGTGCAGCCGGGGTGCCGGGGCCTCGTACAGGTTGAGCATGGTCTGGATCAGCGGGGTACCGGCGGCGGTGCGCTCCGGCCGCAGGCTGCGCACGATCTCCTCGTACGGGACCCCCGCGTGGTCGAACGCCTCGACCGCCGTCCGGTGCGCCCTGGCCAGCGCCTCGCGCACGGTCGGACCGCCGGACAGGTCGCCGCGCAGCACGACCGTGTTGACGAAGAACCCGACGACGCCGTCGAGTTCGGGCAGCGGGCGGCCGCCGTGCGGTACGCCGACGGGCACGTCCTCGACCGCGGCGAGCCGCCCCAGCAGGATCTGCCAGGCCACGAGCAGCACGGTGAAGGGGGTGCAGCCGGCCGCCGACGCGAGGTCGCGTATCCGCCGCATCCGGTCGGCGCCGACGGTGACGGGCACCCGCGCGGCGGTCCAGTCGGCGGCCGCGGGCCTCGGCCGGTCGGTGGGCAACGCCAGCAGCGCGGGCAGCCCGCTCAGCCGCTCCTCCCACCAGGCCAGGCCCGCACGGTCCGGTGCGCCCGACGCGAGCCGGGCCGCGTGGTCGGCGTAGTCCTGATACGTCAGCGCGACGTCCGGCAGCGCCCGGCCCGCGGCGACGCGGGCGGCGTACGCGACGGACAGCTCGTCCAGCAGCACCGCCTCGGAGCGCGCGTCCGTCGCGATGTGGTGGAACGTCCAGCACAGCACGTGGTCGTCGTCGCCGGCGCGGAACAGCCGTACGCGGCACGGCGGTTCGGCCGCGAGGGCGAAGGGCCGGGCCACCTCGGCGAGCACGGCCGCGTCCAGCTCGGACGGGGCGCACCGGACGGTGGTGACGGGCGCCGCCGAGGGCGGCAGGATCTCGGTCGCCGGCTCCCCCGCGTCGTCCACCACCACGCCGCGCAGCACCGGGTGACGGCTGATCAGCTCGCGCACGGCGTCCAGCAGCGCGTCCGCATCGAGCGCGCCGCGCAGCCGCAGCACGAGCGGCACCTGGTAGGCGGTGCTGCCGGGGTCCAGCTCCGCGGCGAACCACAGCCTGAGCTGGCCCGGGGTCATCGGCGTCCTGCTACCGGCTGCCAGCGCGGCGGACCGCGGGACGGCGGTGTCCTCCGGCGCCGCGGCGGGCTCGGCGACCAGCGCCGCCACGCGCGCGGTGAAGTCCGCCAGGCCCGGGTGGTCGAACAGCACGCGGACCGGCACCGCCCGGGAGAACCGCTCCCGCAGCCGGGCCGTGATCACGGTCGCGGCGAGCGAGTCGCCGCCCAGCGCGAAGAAGTCGTCCCCGGGGTCGGCCACCTCGGTCTGGAGGGCCTCGGACCAGAGCGCGGCGATCTCCCGCAGCAGCGGGTCCTCCTGCGCCGCGCCGCCCGCCCGCCGGACCGCCGACGGCGCGGTGTCCGGCAGCGCCCGTCGGTCCAGCTTGCCGGTCGCGGTGACCGCGAAGGAGCCGACCTCGACCCACCAGCGCGGCACCATGTAGTCGGGCAGCCGCTCGGCCAGGGACGCCTGGAGCCGCGCCAGATCGCCCCGCTCACCTTGATCGCGCCAGCGCACGTAGCCGACCAGCCGGGGCACCCGGTGCGCGGTGTCGACCGTGACGACGGCGTCGCGGACGGACGGCCCGGCCAGCACGGCGGCCTCGATCTCGCCCAGTTCGATGCGGTAGCCGCGGAACTTGACCTGCTGGTCGCGGCGCCCGACGAACTCCAGCGCCCCGTCCGCCCGGGTCCGTACATGGTCGCCGGTGCGGTAGCAGCGCCCGGCGGCGCCCGGCCCGGTGGCGAACGCGGCCGCGGTGAGGTCCGGCCGCCCCCGGTAGCCGCGGGCCACCCCGCCGCCGCCGATCCACAACTCGCCGACCGTGCCCGGCTCGACGGTGCGGCCGTCCTCGTCGCACACGTACACCGCACGGCCCGGCAGGGGCCGGCCGATGGGCAGCGAGGCGCCGTCGAGGTCCGCCTCGGTCACCCGGTACGCGGTGGTCGTGACGGTGGCCTCGGTGGGGCCGTAGGTGTTCCACAGCTCGCCGACCAGGGGCAGGATCCGCGCGGCCAGCGCCGGGTCCAGCACCTCGCCGCCGGAGACCATCCGGATCCCGGCGCCACCGGCCCATCCGGCGGCCAGCAGCATCCGCAGGCTGGTCGGGGTCAGTTCGACCACGCCGTCCCCGATGCCGTCGACGCACGCGGCCAGCGCGTGGCCGTCGGTCGCCCGCTCCCGCGGCACGATCGTCACCGGCGCGCCCAGCCGCAGCGGCGTCCAGATCTCCTCCACCGACGTGTCGAACTGGAGCGAGGCCGCGGCCAGCCAGCCCTGCTCCGGTCCCACGCCCAGCGTCGTGGCGACGGCGGACGTCAGCGAGGCGACGTTGCCGTGCGTCACCTCGACGCCCTTCGGGGCGCCGGTGGATCCGGAGGTGAACAGCACGTATGCCGCCGCCTCGGGGCCGGGTGCGGACCCGTCCCCGGCCGGGTACCCGTCCTCGGGCACCGCGTCGAGGTCGATGACGGAGACGCCCGTGATGGCCCGCGCCGCGTCCAGCGTGCCGCCCGCGGCGAGCACGAGCGTGGCACCGACCGACGCGGCCACCTCGGCGGACCGCGCCGCGGGGTGCTCCGGGTCCAGGGGCAGGTACGCGGCGTGCGCGCGCCAGACGCCGAGCAGCGCGGCGGGCAGCCGGCGGTCCCGGGGCAGGCAGACGCCCACGACCGAGCCCGCCCCGGCGCCCGCGGCGCGCAGCGCGCCGGCCACCGCCGCGGAGCGGCGGCCGAGGTCGGCGTAGGTGAGGTGTCCGCCGCCGTCCTTGACGGCCGTGGTGCCGGCCGCCCGGTCGGCGTGGCGGAGGATGTCCGTGACGAGCGACGAGGCCACAGGTCCGCCGCCCGTCAGTCGCCGCGGCGGGGGTCGGCGCCGGCGGCCCGGCGGGGCGGTTCGACGCTGTGGCCGCCCTCCCGCTCCACCGCCTCGTACAGCGCCTTGATGTTGCCGCTGCCGAAGGTGCGGGCGCCGCGGCGCTCGATGATCTCCAGGAAGAAGGTGCGCCGCGGCGGCTTCGCGGCCGCGAACAGCTGGAACAACTGGCCCGCGTGGTCCTCGTCCACCAGGATGTTCCCGGCCCGCAGCTGCTCCACCGAGTACGCGGACGGCGTGATCCGCTCCTCCAGGTGGGCGTAGTACGCCGCCGGGGTGGTGAGGAACTGCACGCCGCGTGCGGACAGCCACGCGACCGTGTCGGGTATGCCCTGCGTGGTGAAGGCGAGGTGCTGCACGCCGGCCCCGCAGTTGTTCTTCAGGAAGTCGTCGATCTGGCCGGGCTCGGCGCTGGTGTCGGGCTCGATGACGGTCAGGGTCACCTCGCCGGACGCGCTCTGGACGACCTGGGACAGCATCGCCTGGGCGCCCACCACGATGCGCTCCTCGAAGATGACCCGGAAGCCGAGCGCCGTGACGTAGTACGCCACGGTCCGCTCCAGTTCACCGGCCTCGACGCACACCGCGATGTGGTCGACCACGCCGAGCCGGTCGGCGCCGGGCCCGCCTTCCACGGGTGTGAAGCCGTCGGGCAGTTCGGTGCCGCCCGCGACGAAGCTGTGGACGACGTCACCGAACGCGACGACGGCCGGTCGCCCGGGTGTCCCGGCGGGGATCGCGCCGTCCCGTACCGCCTCGTCGTAGGCGGCGCGCGGGTCGGCGGTCCGCAGCGCGAGGTCCGCCACGCCGTCGCCGTGCGTGAGCACGAAGGACGAGGCCGGGTGGTCGTCGTCCAGGCCCTGGGTCAGGACCAGGGTGATCCGCCCGTGGCGCAGCGCCAGGGACTCGGCGTCGGCGGCGCCCCGGTCCGCCCCGGACGCCCGTCCGACCACCGTGAACCCGTACAGGTCCACGAACTCCTCGGCACTGCGCCGGGCGTCCGCCACGTACATCTCGACGTACTCCACGACGACATCGGCGCATGCTGCGCCCACAACCCCGTTCATCCCCCGTAGCCTCTCCGTCACCCATCACTGAGGACCGTCGACGACGGTGGAGAACGACAAGAGCGCAAGGCAGGCGGAGTACGCGGACCGCGCGGTCAACGCGGCCCAGCTCTCTACGCCGAAAAACCCCCGTGCGGGCCGAATGGCCCAATCCCCGTTACAACCCCCGTTGTCACCGGTCCCTGAGGAACCCACGGGCACACTGTCAAGCCCCGTCCCGCATGTCAAGAGTCGGCAGGTGGAGGCGGCGAGTCCGGCGGCGCCCCCATTCAGGTGACCTCGCGCCCGACTCGCCTTTCCAGCGTTGCCTCGCTCCGGCTCCGGTCGCAGCCTGGGCGCATGGCCCGATGTGAGGTTTGCGGAAACGACTACGTCATGAGCTTCGAGGTGCACGCCCAGGGGGCGGTGCACGTCTTCGACAGCTTCGAGTGCGCCATCCACCGCATGGCGCCGATCTGCGAGCACTGCAGGGTGCAGATCGTGGGGCACGGGGTGGAGGTCGAGGGCCGCTGGTTCTGCAGCGGGCACTGCGCGAAGGCCGAGGGCGGCGCGGGCATCGTGGACCGGGTCGGGGCCATTCCCTCGTGAGCCGTGGCGGGGCCGGGGGCGCCGCAGCCACCCCCTACCCACGGCCGCCGCGCGGCCGAGTTGTACCGTCGTGGGGTGTACCGCTTCCTCTGGTCCCGCCAATGGGTGATTCTCACCCTCCTCGGTCTGGTCATGATTCCGACGATGATCAGACTGGGTTTCTGGCAGCTCCATCGGCATGAGCACCGGGTGGCGAACAACAACATCATCGCGGCGAGCCTGCGGGCCACGCCGCTCCCGGTCGAGAAGGTGACCCACCCCGGCGCGGTCCTGCCGCACAGCGACCTGTACCGGGCGGTGACCGCCAAGGGCCACTACGACACGGCCCACGAGTTCGTCGCCCGGCAGCGCACCGCGGGGAACACCCAGACCGACGACCAGTCCGGCGGCCAGCAGATCGGCTACCACGTCATCACCCCGCTGGTGCTCGACGACGGCCGGGCGGTGCTGGTGAACCGCGGCTGGATCGCCCCGGGCGACGACCCGGCGGCGTTCCCGAAGATCCCCGCCCCGCCGTCCGGCGAGGTGACCGTCACCGGGCGGCTGCGCCCCGACGAGACCACCTCGGCCACCGGCATCCGCAACAAGCACGGCCTGCCCGAGCGCCAGGTGATGCTGATCAGCAGCGTGCTCGACGCCGAGGACGTACCGGCGCGGCTGGTCTCGGGGTACATGGAGCTGGTCTCCACCTCCCCGAAGCCCGCGGCGGGCCAGCCCGCGCTGATCCCCGAGCCCGACCACAGCAGCATCGGCCCGCACATGGCGTACGCGATCCAGTGGTGGCTGTTCACGCTCATGGTGCCGGTCGGCTGGATCGTGCTGTTCCGGCGCGAGCGGGCGGAGATCCTGGCGGCCAGGGCGCGTCCCGAGACCCCGCAGGAGCCGGAAGGCAGCGTTCCGGTAGCGGTCTGACACCCCGCCCGGCACGCTACGAAGAGGCACCGCGCAGCGGACCCGAGCAGAAGGCGGCGAGAGGGCACTGTGGCAGGACGTATCGAGGACTACGCGCTCATCGGCGATCTGCAGACCGCCGCGCTGGTGGGCAAGGACGGCTCCATCGACTGGCTGTGCCTGCCGCGCTTCGACTCCGCCGCCTGCTTCGCCGCGCTGCTGGGCGACGCGGACAACGGCCGCTGGCGGATCGCGCCGGTCGGCGCCGACGTCTGCTCCGCCCGGTCGTACCGCGGCGACACCCTGGTGCTGGACACCGTCTGGGAGACGCCCACCGGCTCCGTCCGGGTGACCGACCTGATGCCGCAGCGGGACAGGGCGCCCGATGTGATCAGGGTCGTCGAGGGGCTCTCCGGCAGCGTGGACATGCGCAGCGAGCTGTCGCTGCGCTTCGACTACGGCAGCGTCGTGCCCTGGGTGCGCCGTGTCGACGGCCACCGGGTGGCCATCGCGGGCCCGGACTCGGTCTGGCTGCGCAGCGTCCCGGCGATGCCGATGTACGGCAAGGACATGCGCACCTACGCGGACTTCACGGTCGCCGCGGGTGAGAAGACGGCCTTCGTCCTGACCTGGCACCCCTCGCACGAGAAGCGGCCGCGGCGCGTCGACCCGTACCAGGCGCTGGAGACCAGCCTGCAGGACTGGAACGAGTGGTCGGCGCAGTGCCGCTACGACGGCCCGTGGCGGTCGGCCGTGCTGCGCTCGCTGATCACCCTCAAGGCGCTCACCTACGCCCCCAGCGGCGGTATCGCGGCCGCCGCGACCACCTCGCTGCCCGAGGAGATCGGCGGGGTGCGCAACTGGGACTACCGCTACTGCTGGCTGCGCGACGCCGCGCTCACCCTGAACTCGCTGGTGGCGGGCGGCTACCTGCAGGAGGCCAACGCCTGGCGCGAGTGGCTGCTGCGGGCGGTCGCGGGCGACCCGGCCGACCTGCAGATCATGTACGGCATCGAGGGCGAGCGGCGGCTGACCGAGTACGAGGTGCCGTGGCTGCCCGGCTACGAGGGCTCCGCGCCGGTGCGGGTCGGCAACGGCGCCGCGGGCCAGTTGCAGCTCGACGTCTACGGCGAGGTGCTCGACTCGCTCTACCTGTCGCGGGAGGCGGGGCTGCCCGCCGAGACGCACGCCTGGAACCTGCAGCGCGCGCTGATGGACTTCCTGGAGTCCAACTGGCGTGAGCCCGACGAGGGGTTGTGGGAGGTGCGCGGCCCGCGCCGGCACTTCGTGCACTCCAAGGTGATGGCCTGGGTCGCCGCCGACCGCGCGGTGCGCACCGTGGAGGCCGACCCCAAGCTGCGCGGCGAGCCCGACCTCTGGCGGTCGATGCGCGCCCAGGTGCACGCGGAGGTCTGCGAGAAGGGCTACGACGCGGAGCGCAACACCTTCACGCAGTCGTACGGTTCGCGGGAGCTGGACGCGGCCACGCTGCTCATCCCGCAGGTGGGTTTCCTGCCGCCCGGCGACAAGCGGGTGATCGGCACGGTCGCCGCGGTCCGCGAGGAGCTGGACCACGGCGGCTTCTGCCGCCGCTACTCGCCGGAGGCCGGTGGGGTGGACGGGCTGCCCGGCAGTGAAGGGGCCTTCCTGGCCTGCTCGTTCTGGCTCACCGACGCGCTGCACGCGACCGGGCAGAAGGACGAGGCGGCCGCGCTGTTCGAGCGGCTGCTGGCGGTGCGCAACGACGTCGGGCTGCTCGCGGAGGAGTGGGACCCGGTGGCCGGGCGGCAACTGGGCAACTTCCCGCAGGCGTTCAGCCATGTCGGCCTGGTCAACAGCGCGCTCACCCTGTCCGGCGACCCGACGGCGCGGTGCTGAGCGATGGATCTCGGACTGCGGGACCGGGTGTACGTGCTGACCGGCGCGAGCCGCGGGCTGGGCTTCGCCGCGGCGCGTGAACTGGTCGCGGACGGCGCGAAGGTGGTGGTGTCCGGCCGCACCCCGGACAACGTCGCCGTGGCGGCGGCCGAACTCGGCGGCATCGAGCAGGCGTTGGGTGTGGTCGCGGACAACGGCGACCCCGAGTCGGCGCACCGGCTGCTGACCACCGCGCGGGAGCGGTTCGGGCGGCTGGACGGGGTGCTGATCAGCGTCGGCGGCCCGCCCGCGGGCAACGCCACCGAGATCACCGACGCGCAGTGGCAGTCGGGTTTCGAGACGGTCTTCCTCGGCGCGGTGCGGCTCGCGCGGGCCGCCGCGGCTGAGCTCGGCGAGGGCGGCGTCATCGGCTTCGTGCTCTCCGGCTCGGTCCGCGAGCCGATCCCCGGGCTCGCCGTCTCCAACGGCCTGCGCCCGGGTCTCGCGGGCTACGCCAAGGCCCTGGCGGCCGAACTCGGCCCGCGCGGCATCCGCGTGGTCGGCCTACTGCCGTCCCGGGTCGACACCGACCGGGTCCGCGAGCTTGACGCCCTGAGCGGCGACCCGGACGCCGCCCGCGCCCGGCACAGCGCCGCGATCCCGCTGCGCCGCTACGGCACCCCCGAGGAGTTCGGCCGCGCCGCCGCCTTCCTCCTCTCCCCCGCCGCCTCCTACCTCACCGGCGTCCTCCTCCCGGTGGACGGCGGCGCCCAGCACGGCATCTGAGGCAATCCGCCCGGAGGGCGGCTAGTTGACGCGGGACGCGCGGTGGCGGACGGCGCGGAGGCGGGCTTCGGCGGGGAGGCGGTCGAGGCCCGCGGAGGTGCGGGCACGGGCGAGGACGGCGGTGTCGAGGCCGGTGAGCACCTCGTCGGGGGTGGCGTGCGGGGCCAGGCCGAGGACCATCCGGGCCTCGGGGGTGCCGCGCTTGCCGGTGAGCAGGGCGCCCGCCCACTCCACGCCCTCGTACGCCTCGGCCTCCGAGGTCAGCACCTGCTCCAGCGCCCGGCCGCGCAGCAGCGCGCCCTGTCCGTCGCCGCTGTCGACCCTGATCTGCCGCAGCCGCCGGGTGCGGGCCTGGGCGAGCAGCCACCACAGCCCGCCGAGCATGAGGACGCCGAGCGCCGCGATGACCACCGGCCACCACCAGCCGTGCGCGCGGTAGCGGGTCCTGTCGTGCGCGGTCAGCAGGACGTCCTTGGGGCCGGTGAAGGGCCACCAGTGCGGCATGGTGAAGCCCCAGCGGCGCTGCAGGTCCAGGCCGCCGATGAGCACGGCCAGGCCGAGCGCCAGCAGGATCAGGCCGGTCAGCGCGAGCAGGACCCGGTTGAGTGTGGTGCGCATCGCCCGGTCACCCCTTCTTCTCGGCCCGCTGGAGGTGGACGCTGAGCTGCGGCTGCCGGGCCAGACCCAGCTGCCGTACGGCCTCCCCGAGCGCCGCCGTCAGGTCGCGGCGCACCTCGTCGAGTTCGCGGAAGTGCGAGGAGGCGCGGACCCCGATCCGGCGGCGGCCGACGGTGACCCGCGCCCAGCGGATGCCGGAGACCTCCATCGCCCGGTCGCGCAGCACCAGTTCGGCCGCGTGCCGGTCGAGTCCCGCCCGTACGCTCGCCGGGCTGCGCCGGGCCATCGGGAGCACCCCGCGCTCGCCGGGGGTGACGGCCAGCACGATCAGCCACACACCGAGTACCGCGGCGAGCGCGGCGCCGCCGATCACCCAGCCGTTGTCGAGGGGCCGGGTGGCCAACTCGTGGGCGAGCCGCTTCCGCCAGGCCATGGCCTCGCGGCCGGCGCGGACCGACGCCACGTCGTACAGGAACAGCCCCGAGACGCCGAGGACGACCGCGGCGGTGATCGCGGCGGGCACCCGGCGACTGGACCAGAACCGGCGCGCCTTCACCCCGCCGTGCTCGTCGGAGGTCAGCGCGTACGGCTCGATGGCGGGCGCTCCGGGCGCGGCGGCCACGTCGGTGTCCACCAGGGTGCGCTCGGGCTCGGGAACGCCCTCGGGACGCCCCGGTTCCGGGCGGCCGCCCGGTTCGGGCTTGCGCCACGGATCGGCGTCGCCGCCGCGCGCGCGGTCGTCCGCGCCGCCCGTGCCGCGCTCGCCGTCACCGTCGCCGGCGCTGTGGCCGTCGCTCACTGGACCCTCCCCTCGTCCTTGAGCCGGTCGGCCGCCGAGTGCAGCCGTTCGACCTCGACGGCGACCTCGGGCACGCCGAAGCCGGTCAACTCCTCCACCCGGGCGGCGACATGACGCCGTACCGAGCCGCAGACCGCGCCGATGTCGGTCGGGTAGCCGAGTTCGAGGGTGAGCCGCAGCCGGGCGGAGTCCTTGCGTACCGACACCGACGCGTGCGGGTCGCTGTCCCGCGGCACGAGCTCCGCCCCGGGGGCGTCGGCCAGCACCTCATCCGCCGCGCGGGCCGCGATCTTCGCCACCACCCGGTCGGCGATCCGGAGCGAGCCGCGGTCCGCGGCGGGGAGCTGGGCGGGGACCACTGTCCCCATCAGCGCCGCCGGTCGCGGTCACGGTCGCGGTCACGCGTGCGGAAGAAGTCGCCGGGTTCCAGGTCGCCGTCGAGGAACTTCCCGGCCACGAAACCGACCGCACCCAACGCGGCCACCAGCAGAAAGGCCGCGAACCCACCGAAATATCCGGCGAATCCGAGCGCCATTCCGACGGCCAGGCCGATCACCGCCATGCTCATCGTCCGCTCTCCGTCCCTTGGACCCTCACGGGCCGGACCCCCATGGTCCCGTTGCCCGACGACCCGCTACCCCCGCTTACCCGCGGGATGCCTACTGCACCCGCTGTTCGCGGTCGTCGTCGTCCTCCTCGTCGGGCAGCTTCACATCGCCGACGGCCACATTGACCTCGACGACCTCGAGCCCGGTCATCCGCTCCACGGCGGCGATCACGTTCTCGCGGACCGCGCGGGCCACCTCGACGATCGAGACGCCGTACTCGACGACGATGTCCAGGTCGAGTGCCGTCTGCACCTCGCCGACCTCGGCCTTCACGCCGCGCGTCACGGACTTGCTCGCGCCGGGCACCCGGTCGCGCACCGAGCCGAACGTACGGGCGAGGCCGGTGCCCATGGCGTGCACGCCGACCACGTCACGGGCGGCGAGGCCGGCGATCTTCTCCACCACCCCGTCGGCGATGGTCGTACGGCCGCGGGTGGCCGGATCGCCCAGCGCCTTGCGGCCGCCGCCCGCGTTGCCCTTCTCCAGAGTCCTGCCCTCGGACGGACCCGAGGATCCGTCGGGCTCCTGCCGGTTGTGCTGTGCGGTGTCGGTCATCGCGAGTCGTCCCTTCGGGTGGGCTGCTCTGTGCTCCACACTATGTGCGCATGCCCTTTCGCGCCGGGGGGATGCGGCCAGAGGGCACTGCCGACCCCCCGATCGAGTGGTCGGCCGGAGGAAGGCGGGAGCCGTATGACCATGGACCGACTGACCCGGACGGTTCGGGAGCAGGTCGCACTGGGACGGCTGCTCCCGCTGGGCGGCGCCACCGACGCGGCCTGGATCACCGAGAGCGCCGCCGTACGGGCGCTGGAGCGGGCGGCCGCGCTGGTCCCGGGGGTGCGGCTCGGCCCGGTGTCGCTCGCGCTGGCCGACCCGGGCGGCGACGGGGCGACGGACCTCCCCGCGGTGGCCCCGATCGGTGCGCTGCCGCACGTCCCGGTACGGATCGAGGCCGCCTTCGAGGCGTCCCCCGACGAGCCGCTGCCGCTGGCCGCCGACCGGCTGCGGGACGCGCTCTGGGACGCCGCGGAGGCCGGTGTCGGCATCGCCGTGGCCGCCGTCGACCTGCGGGTGACGGGTCTGCTGGACGGCGAGCGGGCCGCCGCCGCGGCGGACGGGGAAGCGGGCCCGGAGCCGGACGAGGCCCTGGATCCGGGCCCGGAAGCGCCCGGGCCCGGTCCGGGGGCGGCGGGCGGGGTGGCGGCCGTCGTCCGGACCGTCCCCGGCGTCGCGGGGCTCACCGGCCGGCTGGCCGGCCTCGGCTCCGGGGTGCGGGTCCAGGACACCGCGGCCCCCTCGCGGGCCGCCGAGGGCCCCGAAGGACCCGGCCCCGGCGCGTCCGGCCGCCGGGTCCAGGTGCAGATCGCGGTGGCGGCGGGCCACTCCCCGCTGGCCGTGGCCCGCGCCGTCACCGCCGTCGTCCTGGCCGTCGCCGCCCAGGACGCGCCCGGCCCGGTGACGACCGCGGTGGTGGTGACGGACGCGGGCTGACCGGCGGGGTCTACTCCCCCACGCCCGCCAGGTCGCGCAGCCGGCGGCCCTGGGCCGCGCGTTCGGCTGCCTGCTGCTCGGTGTCGGTGCGGGCGGCCGCCTCACGCAGCAGCGCCTTGGTCTCGTTGACCGCGTCGCGCGGCGGGGCGAGGAGGGCGGCGACCAGGTCCGTGACGGTCGCGTCGAGTTCCGCGGCGGGGACCACCAGGTTGGCCAGGCCGGTGCGCTCGGCCTCGTCGGCGCGCACGAAGCGGCCGGTGGCGCAGATCTCCAGCGCGCGGGCGTAGCCGACCAGGTCGACCAGCGGCTTGGTGCCGGTGAGGTCGGGGACCAGGCCCAGGCTGGTCTCGCGCATGGCGAACTGCACGTCGTCCGCGCAGACCCGCAGGTCACAGGCGAGGGCGAGCTGGAAGCCCGCGCCGATCGCATGACCCTGGACGGCGGCGACCGTGATCAGATCGGTGCGCCGCCACCAGGTGAACGCCTCCTGGTACGTGGCGATGGTCGCGTCGAGTTCCGCTTCCGAGCCACGCGCGAGGTCGAGGAACGACGGCTCGCCGTCGAAGCCCTCGGGCGTGAAGGCCTGCCGGTCGAGGCCCGCGGAGAAGGAGACCCCCTCACCACGGAGCACCACGACCCGTACCTGCCCCGGCAGCAGCCGGCCCGCCTCGCTCAGCGCACGCCACAGGGCGGGCGACTGGGCATTGCGGCGTGCCGCGTTGCACAGGGTGATGTGTGCGACGGAGTCGTCAATGGCAAGCCGGACTCCGTCACGTTCAAGCAGGATCTTGGCATCGGGCATCGGGCACCTCCGAGCGGACCGCGGACTGGATTACCGAAGAGTAACCATCCAGTCCGACCGCCGGGCCGCCGGGCCCACCCGCGGGGCCTCAGGCTGCGGCAGCCTTCTTGCCCCGTGTGGCACCGCCGCGACCGCGCAGGGTCACGCCGGACTCGCTGAGCATCCGGTGCACGAATCCGTAGGAGCGGCCGGTTTCCTCGGCCAGCGCCCGGATGCTCGCACCGGAGTCGTACTTCTTCTTCAGGTCCGCCGCGAGCTTCTCGCGCGCGGCGCCGGTCACCCGGCTGCCCTTCTTCAGAGTCTCGGCCACCCGTGCCTCCTCCAGGGAAGTGCGCTATGGACTCTCATGATCACCCCTAAGGGCGTTCCTGGCCACCCATTCGACAAGTTCCGTCACGGGACATTCGCCCAGGGAATGCCTGGATAGGGCGCCGAGAAGGGGCCGGGAGCG
Organism: Streptomyces sp. NPDC051976; assembly: GCF_040680795.1. Classification (NCBI taxonomy): domain Bacteria; kingdom Bacillati; phylum Actinomycetota; class Actinomycetes; order Kitasatosporales; family Streptomycetaceae; genus Streptomyces; species Streptomyces sp. NPDC051976. The sequence continues at coordinate 79,960 of NZ_JBFAXL010000018.1, read as the reverse complement.
GCATTTCCACCCCGCGAATTCCGCGCGCCGAACTGCGGCCGGGGAATACTGGCAGGTCAGCAGCGGTTGGTAAGGGGTTAGCCGCCGTGACACCACTGGTCACCGCGCGTCCCGGCCGTACCGCGCCGGGGGCGCGCGCGGTACGAGCCGGACTCACACAGATGAAGGATCAACAGTGGGCCGAATGATCGAATCGGCATGATCACCACGGGTCAGGCCAGCGAGACCAGGTCCGCGTACTCCTGGCCCCACAGGTCCTCCACGCCGTCCGGCAGCAGGATGATCCGCTCCGGCTGGAGCGCCTCGACGGCGCCCTCGTCGTGGGTGACCAGCACGACGGCGCCGGTGAAGGTGTGCAGCGCGCCGAGGATCTCCTCGCGGCTGGCCGGGTCGAGGTTGTTGGTGGGCTCGTCGAGCAGCAGCACATTGGCGCTGGAGACGACGAGCGAGGCGAGCGCGAGCCGGGTCTTCTCGCCGCCGGAGAGCACTCCCGCGGGCTTGTCCACGTCGTCACCGGAGAAGAGGAACGAGCCGAGGATCTTGCGGATCTCGACCAGGTCGGTGTCCGGGGCGGCCGACCGCATGTTCTCCAGCACGGTGCGCTCCGGGTCGAGCGTCTCGTGCTCCTGGGCGTAGTAGCCCAGCTTCAGCCCGTGCCCGGGGGTCACCTCGCCGGTGTCGGCGGTCTCCACCCCGGCCAGCAGCCGCAGCAGCGTGGTCTTGCCCGCGCCGTTCAGACCGAGGATGACGACCCGGGAGCCGCGGTCGATCGCCAGGTCGACGTCGGTGAAGATCTCCAGCGAGCCGTACGACTTCGACAGCCCCGAGGCCATCAGCGGTGTCTTGCCGCACGGCGCCGGGTCGGGGAAGCGCAGCTTGGCGACCTTGTCGTTGACCCGGACCGCGTCCAGGCCGGACAGCAGCCGCTCGGCGCGGCGGGCCATGTTCTGCGCGGCGACCGTCTTGGTGGCCTTGGCACGCATCTTGTCGGCCTGCGAATTCAGGGCGGCGGCTTTCTTCTCCGCATTGGCCCGCTCGCGCTTGCGGCGCTTCTCGTCGGCCTCGCGCTGCTGCTGGTAGAGCTTCCAGCCCATGTTGTACACATCGATTTGCGACCGGTTCGCGTCGAGGTAGAACACCTTGTTCACGACCGTCTCGATGAGGGTGACATCGTGCGAGATCACGATGAATCCGCCCCGGTACGTCTTCAGGTAGTCGCGCAGCCAGGTGATGGAGTCGGCGTCGAGGTGGTTGGTCGGCTCGTCGAGCAGCAGGGTGTCGGCGTCGGAGAACAGGATCCTGGCCAGCTCCACGCGGCGCCGCTGGCCACCGGAGAGGGTGTGCAGCGGCTGGCCGAGGATGCGGTCGGGCAGGCCGAGCGCGGCGGCGATGGTGGCGGCCTCGGCCTCGGCGGCATATCCGCCCTTGGTGAGGAATTCGGTTTCCAGGCGCGCGTATTTCTTCATCGCGTTGTCGCGGGTGGCGCCCTTTCCGGTGGCCATCCGCTGCTCGTTCTCCCGCATCTTGCGCAGGACGGAGTCGAGGTCGCGGGCGGACAGGATCCGGTCGCGGGCCAGGGTGTCGAGGTCACCGGTGCGGGGGTCCTGCGGCAGGTAGCCGACCTCGCCGGAGCGGGTCACGCTGCCTGAGGCGGGCTGGCCCTCGCCTGCCAGCACCTTGGTGAGGGTGGTCTTCCCCGCTCCGTTGCGGCCGACCAGGCCGATGCGGTCGCCCTTGGCGACACGGAAGGAGGCGGAGTCGATGAGGACGCGGGCGCCGGCGCGCAGCTCAAGGCCGGTGGCAGTGATCACGGGAAAAGCTCCAGGGCATGACGGACGACAGGTCGGGGGCGTCGAGGTCGTACGCCGCGGCTAATCGAGGAGGGGAACTGCCATGCGGACAAGTCTACTGGCGCCCGGCAAACGGATTACCCCTCCCGCACCCCGGCCTCGCTCCCCGCCCCCGACCCGCTGCCCCGGCCCTGCCCCCGGCGACCGCTACGCCTCGCCGGTGTGCACCTGGAACGCGGCCCTGCGCATGGCCTTCGCCATCGCCGGGTCGGGGTGCGCGGCGGCCAGCGCGACCAGGACGTGGACGGTACGGGGGTGGCCGACGTTGCGCACCTCTTCGAGCAGCCCGGGGACGGAGCCCTGGACGGCGGTCTCCAGATGGCTGACCAGGAGGTGGTCCTCGCCGTGGTCGGCGACGGCCGCGGCGGTGTCCACCCACAGCCAGGTGGCCTCCTCGCGGGTCAGCAGGCCGGTCGCGGCGTCCGGGTCGTCGCCGTCGAGTTCGGCCAGCCACAGCACCACGTACGGGCGCAGCGTCGGCTCGGTGACGGCGGCCCGCACCGCGGGTTCCGCGGGGTCGCCGACCACCCGCAGCGCCTCGAAGGCGAGACCGCGCAGCAGGGCGTCGTCGCCGCGCGCGGTGTCGAGGAGTTCGGCGACGGCCAGCGCGACCGGGCGGGCGGCGAGCCAGGCGCGGTACTCGGCGCGGGCCGGTCCCGGGGACAGCCGGGCGCTGGCCCGCAGCATGGTCTCCGCGGACTGCTCCATGTGCCCGGCGGGTCCCTGCGCCGCCACGCAGATCTGCTCCAGCTTGACCCAGACCGCCCAGCTGCCCAGTGCGGTGAGGGTCACCTCGTCGGGGCGCAGCGGGTCGCGGGGGCGCAGCGCGCCGACCCGGACCGCCGCGTCCAGCGTCCAGTCGAGGAGCGCGGGCAGCGGGTCGCCCGCGCCGTCGGCGGGCGGCTCGTGGCGCTCGGTGCGCAGTTCCGCCACCCGCTGCCGGAGCAGGTCGAGCAGCGTGTCGACCGGCACCGGCTCGTTCGACAGGTGCAGGAACGACAGCAACTGCGGTGCCGCTTCCACGACTTCGGCCACCAGCGACGGATCGGGCGCCGCCGGGTCGCCGGGCAGGAAGGGGTGGGCCAGCGACCAGGCGTCGAAGAGCGCGACCCAGCCGCGCAGCACCGCGGTGTCGTCGGTGTCCCAGGCCCGCAGCCGCCAGCCGGGGCGGGCGGCGCCGCCGTGCAGTTCGATCAGCCCGGACAGCCGGGCGCGGTCCCAGGCGGTACGGATCTGCCGGCTGCTCAGGTCGAGCGCCGCGGCGGCCAGCGCCGCCTCGTCGTCGGGCAGTATGCCGGTCGGCCCCGCGGTGCCGGGGCCGGTGCCCGCCCAGCGCGCCAGCCGTACGGCGTCGGCGAGTTCGGCCCGGGCCAGCCGGGCGAGCTGGGGCAGCGGCGGCGTCCCCTCAGGGGGGCGCGGTGGCCTTGACCGGCGCGTCGTGGCGGTCCGGCGGGCGGCGGTCAGCGGCCGTCGGGGGACGAGGCGGAGCGGAGTGTCTCGCGGGCTACGGGACGTCACTGGAGCAGTCTCTCCGGTGAGCGCCCATATTCCCAAACGCGGGTCACATGAGCGGGGTCAGGAACCGCCGCAGGATCTCCTCGTACGGCTCGGGAGCGGCGTTCCACATCGCCGCGTGCGGCGCTCCGGGGACGGTGTGCAGGGACACCAGATCCGGTCGGCCGGCGGCGAGTTGGCGGCTCGCGGCGAACGGCGTGAGGGTGTCGTCGGGGCCGTGGAAGAGGAGCGTGGGGACGGTGATCCGGTGGGGCTCGGCGGCGGCCGCGACGCCGTTCGCGTGCAGTCCGGTGCGGCCCTGCGCGGCGCGTACCGCCAGCGGCATCAGCGGGGCCGGGAGGCCGTGCCACTCGGCGGCGGCGCGGACGGTGGACCGCCAGTCGAGCACCGGCGAGTCCAGCACCAGGCCGCAGATCCGGTGGCGTACCGGGGAGCCGGCCAGCGCGCGCAGCGCCATGGTGGCGCCGGTCGACCAGCCGTACAGCACGATCCGCTCGGCGCCGTAGTCCGCCGCGAAGCGCATCGCCGCGTCGAGGTCGCGCCACTCGGCGTCGCCGAGGTGGCTGATGCCGTCGGCGGACGAGGGGGCGCCGGGGTCGTTGCGGTAGGCGAGGGCGAGCTGGGTGAAGCGCTGGTCGTGCAGGAGTCTGAGCACGTTCAGGGCGTGCTCACGGGTGGCGCCCAGGCCGTGCACGGTGATGACCCAGGTGCGGCGGTCGCCGGGCACGTACCAGCCGGGCAGCGGGCCGAGCTCGCCGGGCACGTCGACCTCGGTGTACTCCAGGCCGAGTGCGGTGCCCGGGTCACCCGCGTACACCTGCGGCGTCATCCGCACCACGTCGCCGGGGGCCAGCACACCGCGCTGGACGTGCAGCAGTCTGCGAGTCACCGAGTAGGGCGTACGGTCCAGCAGCTCGCCGACGCCCGCGTGCACGCCGTCCCCGGTCAGGCCGTATATGCCGGGGCGGCCGGTCGAGGGGGTGCGGGTGAGGACGACACGGTCGCCGGTGACGGTGTGGACGGTGGCGGTGCTCTCCGGCACCGGGCCCCCGGGCGTCGGCCTGAGGGCGAAGCCGGAGCCGTACCGGCCCGCCGCCAGTGCGGCCGTACCGGCACCGATCACGGTGGTGGCCGTCACGGCCACCGCGGTTCGGATACGCATCACCTCCAGTGTGGGCCGGGGGCGGCGATGCGGCCAGACGGCGTCGGCGGGCGGGTGACGGCGGGCGCCCGCGGACGGGCCCTACGGCTTGGGCTGCCCCGGCTGGCCGTAGTCCCGCAGCTTCTCGGCGACCCGGTTCAGCTCGCGCCCGGAGAGCGTGTGCGGCGCGTGGTCGGTGGCCGAGCGGGCCAGCAGCCAGACCCGGCACATCCACTCCAGCTGGGCGGTGTTGTCGAACGCCTTGGCCAGGGTGTCGGCGTACACCAGGGTGCCGTGGTTGCGCATCAGGCAGCCGCTGCGGTCGCGCAGGGCCCGCAGCACGGCGGCGGCCAGCCGGTCGGTGCCGTAGGTGGCGTAGGCGGCCACATGGATCTGGCCGCCGAGGGCCGCGGCCATGTAGTGGATGTTGGGCAGCCGGTCGACGAGCGTGGAGACGGCGGTGGCGTGCGGCGCGTGGGTGTGCACGATCGCCCGCGCCGGGGTGCCGCGGTAGACCGCCAGGTGGAGCGGCAGCTCGCTGGTCGGCCGCAGCTCGCCGCTCACCTGCCGCCCGTCGAGGTCCACCACCACCGCGTCGCCGGGGCCCAGCCGGTCGTACGGCACGCCGGTCGGGGTGACCAGCACCAGATCGCCGACCCGCGCCGACACATTGCCCGAGGTGCCGACCACCAGCCCGTCGGCTACCGTGCGGCGTGCCGTGTCCACCACGTCCGACCAGGCTTTCTCCAGGGAGTCCTGCACCGCGGGTTCCTTTACACGTTGGCCGTTGCCGCGCGCTCGTGGTGGGCAGTAGCGTCCCGCCACACCACCGAGCCACACGGACTCCAGGGGCAGCATTATGACCACCGTCAACGGCGGTATCTCGTTCTGGTACGCGCGCACCGGCATTCCCGTACCCCGCGAGCCGCTGCCCGGGGACGGGGACGCCGACGTGGTGATCGTCGGCGGCGGCTACACGGGGCTGTGGACGGCGTACTACCTGAAGAAGGCCGTGCCGTTCCTGCGGATCACCGTGCTGGAGGCGAAGTTCTGCGGGTACGGCGCGTCCGGACGCAACGGCGGCTGGCTCTACAACGGGATCGCGGGCCGCGACCGGTACGCCAAGCTGCACGGGCACGAGGCCGCCAGGACGCTCCAGCTGGCGATGAACGACACCGTGGACGAGGTGGTGCGGGTCGCCGCGCAGGAGGGCATCGACGCGGACATCCAGCGCGGCGGGGTGCTGGAAGTGGCGTACTCCCCCGCCCAGTTGGCGCGGCTGAAGGCGTACCACGCGACCGAGACCGCGTTCGGCGAGAAGGACCGGGTGCTGCTGGGCGCGGCGGAGTCGGCGGGCCGGATCAGGGTGGCGGGCACCGTCGGCGGCACCTGGACGCCGCACGGCGCGCGGGTCCACCCGGTGAAGCTGGTTCAGGGGGTCGCGGCGGCGGCCGAGCGGCTCGGCGTGGTCATCCACGAGTCGACGCCGGTCACCGAGATCCGCCCGAAGCACGCGGTCACCCCGTACGGCACGGTGCGGGCGCCGTACGTGCTGCGCTGCACCGAGGGCTTCACCGCCTCGCTCAAGGGGCAGCGGCGGACCTGGCTGCCGATGAACTCCTCGATGATCGCCACCGAGCCGCTGCCGCCGGAGATCTGGGAGACGATCGGCTGGGAGGGCGGCGAGACGCTCGGCGACATGGCGCACGCGTACGTCTACGCCCAGCGCACCGCCGACGGCCGGATCGCGCTGGGCGGCCGCGGTGTCCCGTACCGCTTCGGGTCCCGTACCGACAACGACGGGCGCACCCAGGCGGCGACCGTCGAGGCGCTGCGCGAGGTGCTGGTGCGGCTGTTCCCCTCGACGGCGGGGGTGGCGATCGACCACGCCTGGTCGGGGGTGCTCGGGGTGCCGCGCGACTGGTGCGCCAGTGTGCAGCTCGACCGCAGTACGGGGCTCGGCTGGGCGGGCGGCTACGTCGGCAGCGGGGTGGCCACCGCGAACCTGGCGGCGCGCACGCTGCGGGATCTGGTCCAGCTCGACTCGGGGCAGGGCCAGCGGACCGAGCTGACCGCTCTGCCGTGGGTGGGGCACCGGGTGCGGCGCTGGGAGCCCGAGCCGTTCCGCTGGGTGGGGGTGCGCGGGATGTACGCGGCCTACCGCGGCGCCGACCGCAGGGAGTTGTCGGGGCGGAGCGCGGCGACCGATCCGGTGGCGCGGTACGCGGACCGGATCTCTGGGCGGCACTGAGCTTCCGGACCGGGCCTGCGGACCGGGCTTCCAGGAGGCACTGACTCAGCCCTGGGCGAACACCGGGCGGCGGCGGATCGGGGTGCCGCGGGGCATGGTTGCGGCCTCGCGGCCCGCACTTCGGGGTCCGATCCAGCCGATCGCCCCGATACTGGCGACATACACCGGGCCACCGGCACCGCAAAGCCGCTGTCAGTTCACCTTCCGTTCATTCACAGTCCGTACGGTCGCCTCGCCACTGTCCGCTCGAACGAATGCCTGGGTCCATGGAACACATCACGCTCCTGATCGGAATCGTGATCGCCACCGCACTCGTGTTCGACTTCACGAACGGTTTCCACGACACCGCCAACGCAATGGCCACCACCATTTCGACCGGCGCGCTCAAGCCCAAGACGGCGGTGGCCATGTCCGCCGTACTCAACCTCGTCGGCGCCTTCCTCTCGGTGGAGGTCGCCAAGACCATCTCCGGCGGGATCATCGACGAGTCCGCCGGGATCAGACCCGAAGTGATCTTCGCGGGCCTGGTCGGCGCGATCGTCTGGAATCTGCTGACATGGCTGGCGGGACTGCCCTCCAGCTCCTCCCACGCACTCTTCGGCGGCCTGATCGGCGCCACGCTGGTCTCGGTCGGCACGCACGGCGTGCACGGCCAGGCCGTCGTCATGAAGGTGCTCATCCCCGCCGTCGCCGCGCCGATCGTGGCCGGCCTGGCCTCGACGCTCGCCACCCGGCTCACCTACCGGATCGGCCGCGACGCCGACCCGCAGGCCACGTCCAGGGGTTACCGCGCCGGGCAGATCGCCTCGGCCGGCCTGGTCTCCCTCGCCCACGGCACCAACGACGCACAGAAGACCATGGGTGTGATCACGCTCACGCTGATCACCGGTGGCATCGTCGCCCCGCACTCCGACCCGCCGCTGTGGGTCATCGTCTCGGCCGGTACGGCGATCGCGCTCGGCACCTACCTGGGCGGCTGGCGGATCATCCGCACCATGGGCAAGGGCATCACCGACATCCAGCCGCAGCAGGGCTTCGCCGCCCAGACCGGCGCCGCGGCCACCATCCTCGCCTCGTCTCATCTCGGCTTCGCGCTGTCCACCACGCAGGTCTGCTCCGGTTCCGTGATGGGCGCGGGGCTGGGCCGCAGCGGAGCGGTGGTCCGGTGGAGCACCGCGGGCCGCATGGTCGCCGCATGGGGCCTGACGCTGCCCGCGGCCGGTCTGGTCGCGGCGGGCGCCGCGCTCCTGGCCGACGAGGGCGCCTGGGGCATCACCGCCGTCGCCGTACTCGGCCTCGCGGTCTGCGCCGCCATCCGCACCGCCTCGCGCCGCAAGCCGGTCACCCACGCCAACGTCAACGACCCCGAGACCGGGTTCGCCACGGAGCCGCAGGGCGCGGTCACGGCCGCGATCGCCGCGGTCATCCCGCCGCCCGCCGGCGCCACCCCGCCCGTCAACGACGCCGTTCCCGGCGCCGCGGCCACGGCCTGACACCCCGGCACCCGGACCGGACAAGGACACGCACATGACCATCGACTGGCAGGCCCTCGGCACCGTCCTCGGCGTCACCCTGGTGGCGACCGTGGGCCTGGTGGGCCTCTTCACCCTCGGCATCGTCGGTCTGTCCAAGACCGCCCCCGCCGCCGGCGGACAGGGCGGGGGCGGCGCCGCCGTGCTCGCCCGCGCCGCCGGCTACCTCTGCTTCGCGGCCTGCGCGGCGGCGGTCTCCTGGGGCATCTACCTGATCGTCGCCTGACCCCGGCCCGCACCCGCGGGCCACGCGCCACGCCACCTCGGCGGCCGTCGACTCCGGTCGGCGGCCGCCGTCGTGGTGTGGACCTGGACACACTCAGTCTGCCCAGGTCAAGGGTCAGTTGACGGGCCTGCGCGCACGTGGTGGACTGCGGAGGCCATGCGGCGGCAGGAGAGGAAGTCCGGTGCGAATCCGGCGCGGTCCCGCCACTGTCACCGGGGAGTGCACTCCCAACCCGTACGTCACGGCCGGAAGTCCGGCTGGAAGACCGGGAGTGCGTAGATCCGGGAGCCAGGAGACTCTCACCGCCGGTACGTCGAGCCAGGGCGCGGACCCTGAGTGAGGACTTCTGCCATGCCCGGCACGCGAAGCGCGCGAGCGGTCCGCCCCACGGACCCCGACACGCCCACGCCCTCCCCCGCGTTCCCCGCGGATGTGACGGCGGCCTGAACAGATGCGTGCCGACCGCGTTTTCGCGTACGGCGCCACGCTCGGCTTTCTCGGCGACCTCCTCGCGGGCGACCCGCGCCGCGGCCATCCGGTCGCGGCCTTCGGGCGCGCGGCGGGTGCGCTGGAACGCCGGCTGTGGCGCGACGACCGGGCCAGTGGCGCGGTCTTCACGGCGCTGTGCGCCGGGGGTGCCGTGGGCGGCGCCGCGCTCGCCCAGCGAGCCGTACGCTCCTGCGCCGCGCTCTCCGTGGCGCTGACCGCCGCCGCGACCTGGTCGGTGCTGGGCGGTGAGTCGCTGGCCCGCGAGGCGCGGCTGATCGGGGCGGCGCTGGAGGCCGGCGATCTGGCGGCCGCCCGCGCGCGGCTGCCGCATCTGTGCGGACGCGACCCGCAGGCGCTGGACGCGGCGGGCATCGCGCGGGCCGTCGTCGAGTCGGTCGCCGAGAACACCTCGGACGCCGTCGTCGGCGCCCTGGTGTGGGGCGCCGCGGGCGGAGTGCCGGGCCTCGTCGGCTTCCGCGCGGTCAACACCCTGGACGCGATGGTCGGCCACCGGTCGCCGCGCTTCCTGCGCTTCGGGTGGGCCGCCGCCCGTCTCGACGACGTCGCGGGCTGGCCGGGCGCCCGGCTCACCGCCGGCCTCGCGGCGCTCGCCGGACCCGATCCGCGCGGCGCGCTGCGCGTGTGGCGGCGGGACGCGGCGCTGCACCCCAGCCCCAACGCGGGCCCGGTGGAAGCCGCGTTCGCCGGGGCGCTGCGGCTGCGGCTGGGCGGCACGCTGTCCTACGCGGGCCGCACCGAGCACCGCCCGGTCCTGGGCGCGGACCTGCCGCCGCCCACCGCCGCCGACATCGCCCGCGCCGTCCGGCTCTCCCGCCGCGTCAGCGCCCTGGCCCTGGCCACCGCCGCCACCGCCCGTCTGACCGCCGCCGCGATCCGCCGTGCCCGGCGGGGTGGTTCCGCCGTGTCCGGCGGGCATCAACCGAAGGGGGGACCGAAGTGAGCCCGAGAGGTGGGGGGTTGCTTGTCGCCGGGACGACGTCGGACGCCGGGAAGAGCGTGGTGACCGCGGGCATCTGCCGCTGGCTGGTCCGGCAGGGCGTGCGCGTGGCGCCGTTCAAGGCGCAGAACATGTCGCTGAACTCGTTCGTCACCCGCGAGGGCGCCGAGATCGGGCGGGCCCAGGCGATGCAGGCGCAGGCGGCCCGCGTGGAGCCGTCGGCGCTGATGAACCCGGTGCTGCTCAAGCCCGGCAGCGACCGCAGCAGCCAGGTGGTGCTGCTGGGCAAGGCGGTGGGCGAGATGAGCGCCCGCGGCTACCACGGCGAGCGGCGGCCCGCGCTGCTGGAGACCGTCGCCGGGTGCCTGGAGGAGCTGCGCGGCCGGTACGACGCGGTGATCTGCGAGGGCGCGGGCAGCCCGGCGGAGATCAACCTGCGGCGTACCGACATCGTCAACATGGGCCTGGCCCGTAGGGCCGGACTGCCGGTGGTGGTGGTCGGCGACATCGACCGCGGCGGCGTCTTCGCCTCCTTCTTCGGCACCACCGCCCTGCTCGCGCCCGAGGACCAGGCGCTGGTCGCGGGCTATCTCGTCAACAAGTTCCGCGGCGACGTCTCCCTGCTCCAGCCCGGCCTGGACATGCTGGACAAGCTCACCGGCCGCCCCACCCTCGGCGTGCTGCCGTACGCGCACGGCCTGGGCATCGACGAGGAGGACGGGCTCAACGTCTCCTTGCGGGGCGCCGTTCGGGAGTCCGTGGTGCGGCCGCCGCACGGCGAGGACGTGCTGCGGGTCGCGGTCGCCGCGGTACCGCTGATGTCGAACTTCACCGACGTGGACGCGCTCGCCGCCGAACCCGGTGTCGTGGTGCGGTTCGTGGACCGGCCGCAGGAGCTGGCGGACGCCGATCTGGTGGTGCTGCCCGGCACCCGGGGCACCGTGCGGGCGCTGGAGTGGCTGCGCGCCCGCGGCCTGGCCGACGCGGTGGTGCGGCGGGCCGCGGAGGGCCGCCCGGTGCTGGGCGTCTGCGGCGGCTTCCAGATGCTCGGGACCCGGATCGACGACGACGTCGAGTCGAAGGCGGGCAGCGTCGCCGGTCTCGGCCTGCTGCCGGTACGGGTGCGGTTCGCCGCCGAGAAGACGCTGGCCCGGCCGGTCGGCGAGGCGTACGGGGAACGCGTCGAGGGGTACGAGATCCACCACGGCGTGGCCGAGGTCGGCGGCGGCGACGAGGAGTTCCTCGACGGCTGCAGGTCGGGCGCGGTCTGGGGCACCCACTGGCACGGCTCGCTGGAGAGCGACGGCTTCCGCCGGGCGTTCCTGCGGCGGGTCGCGGCCATGGCGGGCCGCCGGTTCGTCCCGGCGCCCGACACCGCGTTCGGCGCGCTGCGCGAGGAGCAGCTCGACCGGCTCGGCGATCTCATCGAGGAGCACGCGGACACCGCGGCGCTGCTGCGGCTGATCGAGGACGGCGCGCCCGCCGGACTCCCGTTCGTCCCCCCGGGGGCCCCGTGACCACCCCATCCGCGATCCCTGTGATCAGCGGTATCCGCGACAACGAGGAGGCAGCGTGACCCCGTACCCGTTCACCGCCCTGGTGGGCCAGGAGGACCTGCGGCTGGCGCTGCTGCTGAACGCGGTGAGCCCGGCGGTCGGCGGCGTCCTGGTCCGCGGCGAGAAGGGCACCGCCAAGTCGACGGCGGTACGCGCCCTGTCCTCGCTGCTGCCGGAGGTGGGCGTCGTGCCCGGCTGCCGGTTCTCCTGCGACCCCGCCGCGCCCGACCCGGCGTGCCCCGACGGCCCGCACGCCGCCGATGTCCGCCCCGGATCGCGGGCGGCCCGGATGGTGGAGCTGCCGGTCGGCGCCTCGGAGGACCGCCTCGTCGGCGCGCTGGACATCGAACGCGCCCTGGCCGAGGGCGTCAAGGCGTTCGAGCCCGGCCTGCTGGCGGCGGCCCACCGAGGTCTGCTCTACGTCGACGAGGTCAACCTGCTCCACGACCACCTGGTGGACCTGCTGCTGGACGCCGCCGCGATGGGCGCCAGCTACGTCGAGCGCGAGGGCGTCTCGGTCCGGCACGCGGCCCGCTTCCTGCTGGTCGGCACGATGAACCCCGAAGAGGGCGAGCTGCGGCCGCAGTTGCTCGACCGGTTCGGTCTGACGGTGGAGGTCACCGCCTCCCGCGAGACCGACGAGCGGGTGGAGGTGGTCAGGCGGCGGCTCGCGTACGACGCCGACCCGGCCGGTTTCGCGGCGCGTTGGGCCGCCGAGGAGCAGGCGGTACGCGAACAGATCACCACGGCACGGGAGTTGCTGCCGACGGTGCGGCTCGGCGACAGCGCGCTGCGCCAGATCGCCGCGACCTGCGCGGCGTTCGAGGTGGACGGGATGCGGGCTGACATCGTGATGGCCCGCGCCGCGACGGCGCTGGCCGCGTGGGCGGGCCGTACGGAGGTGCTTCCCGAGGACGTACGGCAGGCCGCGCTGCTCGCGCTGCCGCACCGGCGCCGCCGCAACCCCTTCGACGCGCCCGGCCTCGACGAGGACAAGCTCGACGAGACGCTGGAGCGGTCCCGCGGCGAGGACGAGGACGACCCGGACCCGGACGGCGGTCCTGACGGCGACGGGCCGGACGACGGCGGTGGCCCCGGTGGCGACCGGCCGCCCGCCGACGGCCCCGAGGAGAGCCGGGCGCCCGACAGCGGCGAGCGCGAGCCCGGTGTGCCCGAGCCGCGTGAGTCCGAACCGGAGGTGCCCGAGCCCCGGCCCGCCCTCGCCGGCGGCGGCGAGCAGGCGGCGGTCGGCGCCGCGGAACCCTTCAAGGCACGGCACTTCGACGTGCCGGGGCTGGGCGAGGGCGCGGCCGGACGGCGCTCCCGGGCCCGTACCGCGCACGGCCGCACCACCGGGGCGCGGCGGCCCCAGGGCCAGCTCACCAAGCTGCATCTGGCCGCCACCGTCCAGGCGGCGGCCCCGCACCAGCACGCCCGCGGCCGGTCGGGGCCCGGCCTCGTGGTGCGCCGCGACGATCTGCGGCAGGCCGTCCGCGAGGGCCGCGAGGGCAATCTCGTGCTGTTCGTCGTCGACGCCTCCGGTTCGATGGCCGCGCGGCAGCGCATGAGCGCGGTCAAGGGCGCGGTGCTGTCGCTGCTGCTCGACGCCTACCAGCGCCGCGACAAGGTCGGCCTGGTCACTTTCCGCGGCTCCGGCGCCGAACTGGCCCTGCCCCCGACGTCGTCGGTGGAGGCGGGCGCCGCCCGGCTGGAGCGGCTGCCGACCGGTGGCCGTACGCCGCTGGCCGCCGGGCTGCTCAAGGCCCGCGAGGTGCTGCGGATCGAGCGGCTGCGGGACGCCTCGCGCCGCCCGCTGCTGGTCGTGGTCACCGACGGCCGGGCGACCGGCGGCCCGGAACCGGTGCTGCTGGGCGCCCGCGCGGCCCGGCTGCTGGCCGCCGAGGGCACCGCGTCGGTGGTCGTGGACTGCGAGTCGGGCCCGGTGCGGCTGGGTCTGGCGACCGCGCTCGCCCAGGAGTTGGGCGGCGTCGCGGTGAGCTTGCGGGAGTTGCGCGCGGACGCCGTGTCCGCGCTGGTCAAGGACGTACGGAGGGCCGCGTAATGCCACAGGGACAGCCGAGTTCCGTACCGGACGACGGACTGACGACCCGGCAGCGCCGGAACCGTCCGCTGACGATGGTGCACACCGGTACCGGCAAGGGGAAGTCGACCGCGGCCTTCGGGATGGCGCTGCGGGCCTGGAACCAGGGGTGGCCGGTCGGGGTGTTCCAGTTCGTCAAGTCGGCGAAGTGGAAGGTCGGCGAGGAGCGGGCGCTGCGGGTGCTCGGCGACTCCGGCGAGGGCGGCACCGTCACCTGGCACAAGATGGGCGAGGGCTGGTCCTGGGTGCAGCGCGACATCTCCTCCAGCGAGGAGGCGGCCCGCGAGGGCTGGGAGCAGGTCAAGCGGGACCTGGCAGCGGAGCGGTACCGGTTCTACGTGCTGGATGAGTTCGCGTACCCGATGCACTGGGGCTGGGTCGACACCGACGAGGTGGTGTCCGTGCTACGCGACCGCCCCGGCGCCCAGCACGTTGTCATCACCGGCCGCAACGCGCCCGCCGCGCTGCTGGACGCCGCCGATCTGGTCACCGAGATGACGAAGGTCAAGCACCCGATGGACGCGGGCCAGAAGGGCCAGCGAGGGATCGAGTGGTGATCTCCGTCCCCCGGCTGGTCATCGCCGCGCCCGCCTCCGGCAGCGGCAAGACCACCGTCGCCACCGGCCTGATGGCGGCGTTCACCGAGGCCGGGCTCGCCGTCTCGCCGCACAAGGTCGGCCCCGACTACATCGATCCCGGCTACCACACGCTGGCGACCGGGCGCCCCGGCCGCAACCTCGACGCCTACCTGTGCGGCACCGAACGGCTGGTCCCGCTCTTCGCGCACGGCGCCGCGGGCTGCGAACTCGCCGTCGTCGAGGGCGTGATGGGCCTGTACGACGGCGCCTCCGGGCTGGGCGAGCTGGCGTCCACGGCGCAGGCCGCGAAGGTGCTGCGGGCGCCGGTGGTGCTGGTGGTGGACGCCTCGTCGCAGTCCCGCTCGGTCGCCGCGCTCGTCCACGGCTTCGCCTCCTGGGACCCCGAGGTGCGGATCGGCGGCGTCATCCTCAACAAGGTCGGCACCGACCGGCACGAGGCGCTGCTGCGGGACGCGCTCGACGAGTCCGGTGTGCCCGTCCTCGGCGTCCTGCGGCGCGCCCCCGTCGTCCAGGTGCCCTCCCGGCACCTCGGGCTCGTGCCGGTCGCCGAGCGGCGCGCCGACGCGGTCTCCTGGGTGCGCGAGCTCGCCGGGCGCGTGCGCGAGACCTGTGACCTGGAGGCCCTCCTCGCCCTGGCCCGCAGCGCCCCGCCCTTGCCGGGCGACACCTGGGACGCCGCCACCGAGGTGGACGCCTGCGGCGGGCCTTCTCCCCTGACCCGCCCCTTCCCGAAACCGGGGCTCCGCCCCGGACCCCGGTCCTCAAGCGCCGGACGGGCTGAATTTTCAGCCCGTCTGGGGGCACCTCCCGGACGGAGTCTGGGGGAGATTGAGGACTTCGGGAAGGGGCGGGGTGGGGGAGAGAAGCGCCGCGGGTGGCCGGTGGTGGCGGTGGCCGCGGGGCCCGCGTTCACGTTCGGGTACGCCGAGCAGGCGGAGTTGCTGGCCGCCGCGGGGGCGGAGGTCGTGCCGTTCGATCCACTGCAAGACGAGTGCCTGCCGCCCGGCACGGCCGGAATCGTGCTGGGCGGCGGCTTCCCGGAGGTGTACGCGGCCGGACTGTCGGCGAACGCGCCGCTGCGCAAGGAGGTCGCCGCCTTCGAAGGCCCGATCGCGGCGGAGTGCGCCGGACTGCTCTATCTGGCACGGGAGTTGGACGGCGCCCCGATGTGCGGGGTACTGGACGCGGCAGCGGCGATGGGCGAGCGGCTGACCCTCGGCTACCGGGAAGCCGTCGCGCTCGGCGACAACATCCTCGCGGCGGCCGGAACCCGGGTCAGGGGCCATGAGTTCCACCGCACCCAGCTCACCCCGGGCGCCGGCGCGTCCCCCGCGTGGGGCTTCGCCCGGCCCGAGCGCCGGGTGGAGGGGTTCGCGCAGGGAAACGTCCACGCCTCCTACCTCCATGTGCACTGGGCGGCCGAGCCGTCGCTCGCGCGGCGCTTCGTCGAGAGCTGCGCGCCGTGAGACCGCCGCCGGTGGTGGTGGCCGGGGTCGGCGGGAGCCGCGGGGTCGCGGCCGCCGAGGTGATCGCCCTCGTCGAAGAGGGCCTGGCGCGGGCCGGGTTGGCGCCCGGGGACCTGACGGGCCTGGCGACGGTGACGGCGAAGGCCGGGGAGGCCGGGATCGTGGCCGCCGCGGCGCACTTCGGGGTCCCGCTGACGACGTTCCCCGCCGAGGCGCTCGCCGCCACACCCGTGCCCACCCCCTCCCCGGCACCGCTCGCCACCCTCGGCACCCCGTCGGTGGCGGAGGCCGCAGCCCTGCTGGCCGCCCCGGGGGGCGAACTCCTCGTACCCAAGCGGAAGTCGGCGCGGGCCACGGTGGCGATCGCCCGCGCGCCGCGAGGCGGCCCCTCCCCCGTACGTCCGTTCAAGGAGACCGACCGGTGAACCCATTGCGCATGCCCGCCGAGGCCGGGGAGTACGACCTGCGGCACCACGGCGACGCCGAGGTCGGCGAGGGGCTGGTCGATCTGGCCGTCAACGTGCGGACGGGGACGCCTCCGGTGTGGCTGCGGGAGCGGATCGCGAAGTCGCTGGCCGGGCTGGCGAGTTATCCGGACGGGGCCGAGGCGCGGCGGGCGGTCGCCGCGCGGCACGGGCGGCCGGACGACGAGGTGCTGCTGACCGCGGGGGCCGCCGAGGCGTTCGTCCTGCTGGCGCGGGCGCTGACGCCGCGCCGGGCGGTGGTGGTGCACCCGCAGTTCACCGAGCCGGAGGCCGCGCTGCGCGACGCCGGGCACGCGGTGGAGCGGGTGCTGCTCAGCGCGGCGGACGGCTTCCGGCTGGACCCCGCGGCGGTGCCCGGGGACGCGGACCTGGTGGTGGTCGGCAACCCGACCAACCCGACCTCCGTCCTCCATCCGGCGGCGCTGCTGCGCCAGTTGGCGCGCCCGGGGCGCACCCTGGTGGTCGACGAGGCGTTCATGGACGCGGTGCCCGGTGAGGGCGAGTCGCTGGCCGGGGACGGCGCCGTACCGGGTCTTGTGGTGCTGCGCAGCCTCACCAAGACGTGGGGGCTGGCCGGACTGCGGATCGGCTACGTCCTGGCGGGACCGGGGACGGTGGAGGCGCTGCGGCGCGCCCAGCCGTTGTGGGCGGTGTCGGCGCCCGCGCTGGAGGCGGCTCGCGCGTGCATGGGCGCGGACGCGCTCGCGGAGGCGGCGGAGGCGGCCCGTACGGTCACCGGCGACCGGGCGTATCTGCTGGCCAGGCTGGCGGAGCTGCCCGGGGTCGAGGTCGCGGGCGACGCCCCCGCGGGGCCCTTCGTGCTGCTGCGGATGGCGGAGGCCGCCGAGATCCGGCTGCGGCTGCGGGAGTTGGGCTACGCGGTGCGCCGCGCGGACACCTTCCCCGGCCTCGGCCCCGACTGGCTGCGGGTCGCGGTCCGCGACCACCGGACGACCGACGGGTTCGTCAACGCCCTGGCCACCGCCGTCGCGTGACGGCGGTGGCCGGCGCGGTCAGGACGTGACGCCGAGCGCGGTGAGGTCGACGGCGCCGAGCACCTGGTGCTCGTAGACGTTGGTGAGCCGCGCTCCGCGGTAGGACAGATGGCGGACGTAGACCAGCGGCACCATCGTGGACTCGTTCATGACCTTGGAGTCGATGGACCGCCAGGTGTCCGCGGCCTGCGCCGGGTCGGACTGGGTGTCGGCGGTGGTGACGAGGTTGTTGATCTCGCTGTCGTCGAGACCCGAGTAGTTGTTGATGCCGCCCGGCTCGATGAGCGCGCGCAGGAAGCCGCCGCCGGTCGGCCAGTCGGCGGCCCAACTGGTGAAGACGATGCCCCAGTTCGCCGCCTTGAGCTTGGTGGGCGACAGCAGGGTGTCGTAGAAGGTGGTCGCGTCCTCGGTGACCACGTTGGCCTTGATGCCGACGGCGGCGAGGGAGGTGCTGACCGCCTGGATGGCGTCCTGGACCCGCGGCAGGCCCTTGACCCCGGCGAGGGTGACGGAGAAGCCGTTCGGCTTGCCGCACTTGGTGAGCTGAGCCTTGGCGCCGTCGGTGTACGGCGTGCCCGCGTTCGAGCCGTACGGCGCCGCGTTGGGGTCGTGGCCGTCGGTGGTCGGCGGCAGCATGGTGGTGGCGATGTCGCCGCCCTCGTAGTTGCCGCCGAGCCGGGCGAGCACCGCGGATTTGTCGACCGCGTACTGCACGGCCCTGCGGCACTCGAAGTTGTCGAACGGCTTCACGCTGGTCTGCAGGCTCAGATAGCGGGTGCCGCCGGTGAAGACCAGGTCGGTGTTGGCCTTGATCTTGTCGTCGTTGAGGATCTTGGTCTCGGTGGCGTCGGTCAGCGTGGTGCCGTACAGGTCCAGGTCGGCGGTGCCGTTGAGCAGGGCCGTCTCCACCTTGTCCTGGGTGTCGAGGACCTGCAGGTCCACCGCGTCCAGCAGTTGGGAGTGGACCTGGTCGGTCGCCGGGTTCCAGTGGGTGTTGCGGACCAGGTGCAGCGCCTTGCCGGGCTCGTAGGACTCGACCTTGTACGGGCCGCTGCCGACCGGGTGCTTCTCGAAGTCCTTGCCGCCGCCGGTGTCGGCGGACTGCGGGATCGGCGCGCCGATGGACAGTGCCAGGACGTAGCGGAAGTCCGCGAACGGCTTGGACAGGCTGAAGACGATCGTGGAGTCGTCGGGCGTCGTCACCGAGCGCAGGCCGAGCTTGGCCGGGTCGGTGTCCTTGTAGGGGCCCGGGTAGTTCTGCCCCTGGTCGAGGAGTTCGGGGAAGTACGACGGGCCGCCGGGGAAGACGCTGCGGTCGAAGGTCCGCTCCACGCCGTACTTGACGTCCTTGGAGGTGATCGGGGCGCCGTTGTCGAAGGTCACACCGGACTTGAGGTGGAAGGTCCAGGTGCGGCCGTCGGCGCTGACCTTGCCGGTGTCGGTGGCCAGGTCCGGCAGCAGCTTGCGGCCTCCCGCGCCGGGCGCGGGCGCGTAGTCGACGAGCTTGCGCAGGTAGAGCCGCTGGAGGTTCCACGCGGGCTGCTCGTAGGTGGCGGCCGGGTCGAGCAGGTTGTCCGTCGCGTACGAGGTGACCAGCTTCAGGGTGCCGCCGGTCTTCGTCGACGGCCGGACCACGCCGTCGAGTCCGCCGCTGTAGCCGTTGCCCTGCTTGCCGCCGTGCAGGGTGAGCGCGGCGTTCTGCACGGGGTGGTTGGTGGGCGTCGGGTCGTGGCCGCCGTGGCCGCTGAACGGCTGGAAGGCGAGCGTGACGGTCACCGCGACGGCCGCCACGGCGACCCCGGCCACCGGCGCGATCCAGCGGCGCCGGGCGCGGGCCTGGGGTGTCAGGCCGCCGGGGGTCGCGGGCGCCCCCGGGGTCAGGGCACCGAGGCTGTGGGGTCCGCCGCCGCCCGCGTTGCGCGGCGGCGGGGTGGACGGGAAGTACGGCGGCGGCAGCGGCACCTGCGGGGAGCGGGAGTACGCGGGGTGCTCCGGCTGCCGCGCGGGGGGCGGGGTCGGCGGCGGGGTGGAGTCGAGCACGGCGGCCGGGGGCGCGGAGACGGGGGTCTCGGCCTTCGGCGGCAGCGCGGGCAGCTTGGCGCCCACCCCGAAGGTGGCCCGCGGGTCGGCGGACGGGGACTGCGGCCCGCCGTCGGGCTGCGCACCACCGCTCCGCTCACCGTCGTCGGCCGGTATCGCGGCGGAGCCGTTGAGCACGGCGGGGTGGACGGCCGACAGCCATTCGCGCAGCCGGTCGCGGAAGGCGGCCGCCGTGGCGGGGCGGTCCGCCGGGTCCTTGGCGAGCGCGGCCAGCACGAGCTCGTCCAGCTCGCGCGGTATTCGCCCGTTGCGCGAGGAGGGGGCGGGCGGTGGGGTGTGGACGTGCCAGTACATCAGGCTCATCTGGCTGCCGTCGGTGAACGGCGGCTTGCCGGTGAGCAGTTCGGTGAGCACACAGCCGACCGCGTAGACGTCGCTGCGGGCGTCCACGTCCGCGCCGTTGATCTGCTCGGGCGACATGTAGGCGGGGGTGCCGATCGCGGATCCGGTGGTGGTCAGCCGCGCGTCGGTGTCCAGGACGCGGGCGATACCGAAGTCGGCGACCTTGACGACGCCTTCGGTGGTCACCATCACGTTGGCCGGTTTGACGTCGCGGTGGACGGTGCCGCGGCTGTGCGCGTGGGCGAGCGCGTCGAGGATGTCGCAGGTGATCCGCGCCGCCCGATCGGGGGCGAAGTACACCCGCTCGCGCAGGAGATGGGCCAGGGTGCTGCCCGCCACGTACTCCATCACCAGGAAGGGCACGACGGCGTCGTCGGTGCGGACCTCGTCCTGGTCGTGGACGGTGACGATACCGGGGTGGTTCAGCGCGCCGGCGGCCTGCGCCTCACGGGCGAACCTGCGGCGCGCGTCGGGGTCGCTGGCCAGTTCTGGCAGCAGCGTCTTGACCGCGACGGTCCGGCCCATGCGGGTGTCGCGTGCCCGGTGGACCCGGGCCATTCCGCCAGAACCGAGCAGATCCGCCAGTTCGTAGCGACCCGCGAAAAGCCCACCAGACATGTACCGCCCGCCCGTTCGGTCAACCCAAGCGAACGGTAGTGAAGTGCCGCTCGTGAGGTACAGAGTAGAGGGCGGCACCGACACCGGTGCCGCCCTCCCCCATTTCCCCCGGATTCCCCCCGATCCGCCGGATCCCCGGTGGATTCCGCCCGAGTCCGCTGCCGCCCGAGGTCAGCGCTCACTGTCGGCCGGCGCGGCGGCCCTGCGGCGGCGGTTGGTGAGCAGGAAGGCGCCCCCGCCCGCCGCGACGAGGACGGCCGCGCCGCCCGCCAGGTAGGGGGTGGACGAACTGGCTCCGGTCTCGGCGAGGTTGCCGGCGGTGGCACCGGTCTGGGCGTGCGCGCCGCCACCGCCCGTACCGCCGCTGCCACTCGTACCGCTGCCGCCGCTGGTGCCGCTCGTGCCCGCCGAACCGCCGCTCGTGGAACCGCCGTTGGCGGAGCCGCCGGTCGAGCCGCCCGAGGAGGAGCCGCCGGACGAGGACCCGCCGCTTGTGGGCCCACCCGACGTCGAGCCCCCGGAGGCCGAACCCCCGGACGTGGAGCCGCCGTTGGTGGAACCACCCGTCGAGCCGCCGGACGATCCGCCGGACGCACCACCAGAGGAACCGCCGGACGAGCCGCCCGAGGTGGCGCCGCCCGTGGAGCCGCCGGCCTGCGGGGTGCGGCAGGTGGCCTGGGCCAGGGTGACCTCGCCGGTGACCGCGGCGACGCCCAGGTTGAGCGGGTTGACCCGCACGTTCAGCTTGAGGGCGGTGGCGGCGGCGGTACGGGAGGTGGTGGCGGTGCGGGTGAGGTCGAGGCGGACCTCACCCACGCCCGGCACCCGGACGTCGGTGGTGCCGACGGCGGAGACCGCGAGGTGCCGCCCGAGGACCGTCACCCCGGCCAGGGTGGAGGTCGCGGTGGGCCACGCGCCGACCCGGCAGGTCGCCGTCGAGGTGAGCGCGTCCACCTTCACCAGCGCGAGCAGCGGCAGTCCGGGGACATGGACCTCCGCCTTCACGACGTTGGCGTAACCGCGGGCGCTCCAGCGGTCGGTGGTGGCCTGCGCGGTGGCGACGTCGGCGCGCAGCAGGTTCACTTCGCGGCCCCGCTCCACCCCGCTGCCGACCTTGACGGTCAGCGCGGTCTCCTTCGCGTCGGCGGGCGCCTTCACGTCGTTCAGCGAGGCGTGCACCGGTACGTCGACGGTCTTGCCGAGCAGCGACACGTCGAGCCCCGCGCGCAGGACGGTCGCGGTGGACGTGCCGCCGCCGGACGCGGTGGCCGGGGCGGCCGGGACCGCCTGCGCGCCCGGCGCCAGGACGGCGGCGCCTGCGGCGAGGGCGACGGCCGCACCGGCGGCGGCCGCCGAACGGCGTGCGGGCAGCGGGACGTTGATGGTGCTGTACACGGTGGAAGAACCCCCACGGGTGGCATGGAGTCCCCGGCGCGCACTGTTTCGGGGACAGCCGCCGGAGACCTCGACCCGGGCAACTATTTACGCACTGAGGGTGAACGGACGGCTACACGGCGCCAGTTCACCCATAAGGGTGGTGACCGGCAACGTCTTCGAATCCCCCGGCACGGCCGTTCCCACGCGTCACCCACATCACGGGGTGACGCCTCCCACCTCCGTTGACGCTCCGGCGTGTGCGCGGTGACGTCCAACGCGGCGCGCCGGGCGCCGGTCACGGCTCGTCAACACCGCGCCCGCCGCACGCGGTACGGGCTCAGCCGATCACCGCGCCGCGCAGCACGATCCGGCGGGGCGCGGCCAGCACCCGGACGTCGGCGCGCGGGTCGCTGTCGTAGACCACGAGGTCGGCGGGCGCGCCCTCGGTGAGCCCGGGGCGGCCGAGCCAGTCGCGGGCGCCCCAGGTGGCGGCGGACAGCGCGGCGGTGGCCGGCAGTCCGGCCCTCACCAGCTCCGCGACCTCGTCGGCGACCAGGCCGTGGGCGAGACCGCCGCCCGCGTCCGTACCGGCGAAGACGGCGAGCCCGGCGTCGTACGCGGCGCGTACGGTGTCGTAGCGGCGCTCGTGCAGCCGTCGCAGATGGGCCGACCAGCGGGGGAACTTGGCCTCGCCGCCCGCGGCGAGGGACGGGAAGGTGGCGATGTTCACCAGCGTCGGCACGATGGCGACGCCGTGCTCGGCGAAGAGCGGGATGGTGTCCTCGGTGAGCCCGGTGGCGTGCTCGACGCAGTCGATGCCCGCGAGGACCAGGTCGGCGAGCGAGTCCTCGGCGAAGCAGTGCGCGGTGACCCTGGCGCCTTCCTCGTGGGCGGCGGCGATGGCTTCCTTGAGGGCGTCCGCAGGCCAGCAGGCGGCGAGGTCGCCGGCCTCGCGGTCGATCCAGTCGCCGACCAGCTTCACCCAACCGTCGCCGCGCCGCGCCTCCTGCCGTACGTAGGCGGTCAGGTCGCCCGGCTCGATCTCGTGGGCGTAATTGCGGATGTAGCGGCGGGTGCGGGCGATGTGGCGGCCCGCCCTGATGATCTTCGGCAGGTCCTCGCGGTCGTCGATCCAGCGGGTGTCGCTGGGCGAACCGGCGTCCCGCAGCAGCAGCGCGCCGATGTCCCGGTCGGTGAGCGCCTGCTTCTCCGCGGTGGCCCGGTCGACCGCGCCGTGCGCGTCGAGGCCGACATGGCAGTGCGCGTCGACCAGGCCCGGCAGCGCCCAGCCGGTGACCGTCACGGCCTCGGCGGCGGGACGGTCGTAGCTGACCCGGCCGTCGACGACCCAGAGTTCGTCGCGGACGTCGTCGGGCCCCGGGCCGACCAGCACCCGGCCCTTGATGTGCAGCACCTCGCGTTCAGCCATGCCACGCACTGTACGAGGCGGCGCCGTCAGACGGCGACGAGGCGGCTGAAGGTGGCCCGGTAGTCACTGGGCGTGAGCCCGACCCGGCGCAGCAGGTGCTGGCGCAGCGAGTCCGCGGTGCCCAGTCCGCTGGCCCTGGCGACCTGCTCGACCGGGAGGTGGGTGGTCTCCAGCAGCTCCCTGGCCCGCTCGACGCGCTGGTGCAGCAGCCACTGCAGCGGGCTCAGCCCGGTCTCGGCGTGGAAGCGCCGGGTGAGGGTGCGGACGCTGACGGCGGCGTGCCGGGCCAGGTCGCCCAGGGTCAGCGGCTGGTCGAGCCGGGTCATCGCCCAGGCGCGGGTGTCGGCGAAGGACGTGCCGGTCTCGGGCGGCAGCGGGGTGCTGGTGAACTGGGTCTGCCCGCCGCACCGTACCGGCGCCACCAGCGCCAGCCGGGCCACGGTGTTGGCGACGGCCGCCCCGTAGTCGGTACGGATGAGATGCAGGGTCAGGTCGATGCCCGCCGCGTAGCCGGAGGAGGTCAGCACACTGCCGTCCTGGACGAAGAGGACGTCGGGCTTGAGCACCACCGACGGGTACCGCTCGCCGAGTTCGGCGGTGTACGCCCAGTACGTGGTGGCCTGGCGGCCGTCGAGCAGTCCGGCCTCGGCGAGGACGAAGGCGCCGGTGCAGATCGAGGCGACGCGCTTGCCCGCGCGGGCGGCCTCCCGCAGAGCGGCCAGGATGCGCGGATCGGGCCGCTCCTTGGCGCCGGTCCCGGCGACGATGACGGTGTCGGCGCGCTCCACGGCGTCCAGTCCGTGCCGGATCACCAGGTCGGCGCCCCCGCTGGTGGCCACGACCCCGGGATCGGGGGTGCACAGCTCGACCTCGTAGCCGGGCGCGCCGTCGACCTCGACCTTCGTGAAGAGCATGTCCGGCACCGCGAGGTTGAACATCGAGGCGGGCGGGGCGGCGATGACGGCGACCCGGTGAGGACGGGGTGCCGCCGGGCGGTCGGTCGTGGTGCTCGCGCGGGTCATGGCCAGAACCTCCGGGTGCATGGCATTCTGGCCGCTACCCTACCCCTGGCGCCCCGGGCACGCTGATCACATGCCTGAGGATCTCCGCACACCGGCCCCCGCCGTACCCCGTCAAGTCCTTTCCCCCGCAGCGCCGTTGGCACCGTCCGGCCGCCGCGCGCCGTCCCCCGGCCGTACGCTGACGGCCGCGCTGCTCGGCTTCTTCGTGATCACTCTGGACGCCTCGGTCGTCACGGTGGCGCTGCCGTCCATCGGCGGCGACCTCCACGTCGGGCTGTCCGCACTGCAGTGGGTGGTGGACGGCTACACGCTGGTCTTCGCCGCCCTGATGCTCTCCACGGGCGCGCTGTCGGACCGGATCGGCGCGGGCCGCGCCTTCACCGCCGGGCTGGCCGTCTTCACCGCCGCCTCGGCGGCCTGCGGTCTGGCGCCCGGCCTCGCGGTGCTGATCGGCGCCCGGGTGGTGCAGGGCGCGGCGGCCTCGGTGATGCTGCCCGCCAGTCTGGCGCTGGTGCGGCAGGCGTACCCCGACACCCCGGCCACGCCGGGCGGCGCGGGCACGAAGGGCCGGGGCAGCGCCTGGGCGGTCTCCTTGTGGGCGGCGGGCGGCGCGGCGGCGGTCGCGCTCGGGCCGGTCGCGGGCGGCGCGCTCACCTCCGCGTGGAGCTGGCGCGCCATCTTCTTCATCAACCTGCCGGTCGGCGTGCTGGCCTTCGTCCTGCTGGCCGGGACACCCCGTCCCGAGCGGCGCCGCACGCCGCTGGACGTCCCCGGTCAGCTGACGGCCGTCGCAGGTCTCGCCGCGCTGACCTTCGCGGTGATCGAGGGCGGCGCCCTCGGTCTGGAGGCGCTCGCGGTGGCGGCCGTGGTGCTGGCCGCCTTCTTCGTCATCGAGTCGCGCAGCGCCCACCCGGTGGTCCCGCTCGGCCTGTTCCGGAATCCGACGATCTCGGTGTGCATTGCGGCGGGCTCGGCGCTGAGTTTCGCCTTCTACGGCATGATCTTCGTGCTCAGCCTGTTCTTCCAGCAGATGCGCGGTCAGTCGGCGCTGGGCGCCGGGCTGATGTTCCTGCCGATGACGGGGCTGATCTCGCTCGTGAACATCGCCTCCGGCCGGCTCGCGCACCGCTTCGGCCCCCGGCCGCCGATGCTGGCCGGGCAGCTGCTGATGATCGGCGGGCTGCTGGTGCTGCTGCCCGTCGGGGCGGGCACCCCCGCGCCGCTGATCGCGCTGGCGATGATCCCGATGGGTCTGGGCGGCGCCCTGTCGGTGCCGCCGCTCACGGCGGCGATGCTGCAGGCGGTGCCCGCCGAGCGGGCCGGACTGGCCGCCGGGCTGCTCAACGCGCTGCGGCAGGTCGCGGGCGGCCTGAGCGTGGCCGCGTTCGGCGCGCTGGTCTCCGGCCGGGCGCACTTCATGTCGGGCATGCGCGTCAGCCTGCTGCTGTCGGCCGCGCTGCTGGTGGTGACCACGGTGGCGACCCTGGTGGGTCTGCGCTCCGGGACACGCCCCGGGGCCGCCCGGTGACCGGCCCGGCTGGCGCCAGCCCGCGAACGGCGGTGGACTGGGGACAAGTGCCGTGCCGCGAACAGATGTCGAGATCAGATGTCGAGAACAGGTGTCGGGAACAGGTGTCGAGATCAGCTGCCGGGTTCAGCTGTCGAGGAGGTCCGCCATGCCGTCGGAGACCGGGTTCCGGGTGCGCCGTGTCTACGATCCGCCGGAGCCCGCCGACGGCGTACGCGTCCTGGTGGACCGGTTGTGGCCGCGCGGGGTCTCCAAGGAGCGGGCGGCCGTGGACGAGTGGTGCAAGGAGCTGACCCCGTCCAACGAGCTGCGGACCTGGTACCACAGCCACCCGGACCGGTACGACGACTTCGCCGAGCGGTACCGCGCCGAACTCGCCGGATCCGAGGCGGATCCGGCGGTCCGGCGGCTGCGGGAGCTGGCCCGCGGCTCCCGCGTCACCCTGGTCACGGCCGTGAAGGACCCCGACCACAGCCATGTGCCCGTCCTGCTGGGCCGGCTCACCGAGTAGGCGGTACGGGCGCGGACACGCCCTAGGACGCGGGCACCTCGCGCACTCCGTCGACCTTGCGCGGCACGCCCAGCGGGTTGCCGTCGCGCAGCTCCGGCGGGAGCAGCGCGGGCGGGGTGTCCTGGAAGGCGACCGGGCGCAGCCACCGCTCGATGGCCGTGCCGCCGACCGAGGTCGAGGTGGACGTGGTGGCGGGGTAGGGGCCGCCGTGGTGCTGGGCGGGGGCGACCGCGACACCGGTCGGCCAGCCGTTGACCAGCACCCGTCCGGCGAGCCCGGTCAGCCGGGCGAGCAGCGCCGCGGCCTGCCCGCCGTCCTGGTCGGCCTCGTCGGCGCCGAGGTGCGCGGTGGCGGTGAGGTTGCCCGGCAGCCGGTCGAGCACCGCGGCCAGGTCGTCGCCCGAGCCGTACCGTACGACCACGGTCAGCGGGCCGAAGCACTCCTCCAGCAGCAGGTCGTACGCGCCCTGTTCGGTGAGGTCGGCGGCCTCGACGGTGACGAAGCCGGGCTGGACCACGTGCTCGCCGCCGTCGCCGGGGACCACCGGGGCGGTGACGCCGGGCAGCGCGGTGCGGGCGGCGGCGCCCTTGAGGAAGTTGTCGCGCATCCGGGAGTCCAGCAGCACACCGGCGGCAGCGCCCGAGGCGGCCTCGGTCAGCGCGGTCACCAGCCGGTCGCCGTCGGCGCCCGAGGGGGCCAGCACCAGACCGGGCTTGGTGCAGAACTGCCCGTTGCCCAGGGTGAAGGACCCGGCGAGCCCGGCGCCGATCTGCTCGGCGCGCTCGGCGGCGGCGGCCTCGGTGACGACGACCGGGTTGAGGCTGCCCAGCTCGCCGTGGAACGGGATCGGGCGCGGGCGGGCCGCGGCGGCGTCGAAGAGCGCGCGTCCGCCGGGGATGGAGCCGGTGAAGCCCGCGCCGGACACCAGCGGGTGCCTGACCAGCTCGACGCCGGCCTGGAAGCCGTGCACCAGCACGACGGTGTCGGCGGGCAGCCCGGCCGCGACGGCGGCCCGGCGCAGCACGTCCGCGCACAGCTCCGAGGTGGCCGGGTGGTCCGGGTGCGCCTTGACGACCACCGGGCAGCCCGCGGCCAGGGCGCTTGCGGTGTCGCCGCCGGGCACGGAGAAGGCGAGCGGGAAGTTGCTGGCCGCGTAGACGGCGACGACGCCCAGCGGGATCTTGAAGCGGCGCAGGTCGGGGCGGGGCAGCGGCTTCGCGTCGGGGTCGGCGTGGTCGATGATCACATCGAGGTAGCCGCCCTCGTCGACCACCTCGGCGAACGCCCGCAACTGGTAGGCGGTCCGCGCGAGTTCACCGGTGAGCCGGGGCACGCCCAGCGCGGTCTCGGCGTCGGCCGCCGCGATGATCCGCTCGCCGGACTCCTCCAGCAACCCGGCGGCGCCGCGCAGCAGGCGGGAGCGTACGCTGCGGTCGGCGAGGGCCGGGAGCGCCGCCGCGGCGGCGCGAACCGCGGCGTCGACCTCCTGCGCCGTGGCCTCCGTGGCGACCTGCTCCCGCTGCTTC
This sequence comes from Streptomyces sp. NPDC051976, assembly GCF_040680795.1. NCBI lineage: Bacteria > Bacillati > Actinomycetota > Actinomycetes > Kitasatosporales > Streptomycetaceae > Streptomyces > Streptomyces sp. NPDC051976. Next base: position 52,343 of record NZ_JBFAXL010000018.1, on the reverse strand, counting down.
CCGGTTCGGGGGTCGACGCTCCAGACTGGTACTGCCACCGGAAGAACCTCCGTATGTCGATAATTCTGTACCGCGCACCAGCATCACACCGGCATCGTTCGGTATACTGAACATCGTCTTCACATGTGAATCAACTCGTCGGGAGCCTACGTCCACCGCCCCCGGCCGAACAAGACCGAACAAGAGGGGTCGCACGCGATGGCTGCTGTCGAGGGAGCCGGTTCCCAGGTCAAGTCTGCGGTGCGCACCGTGGAACTGCTGGAGTTCTTCGCGGGACGCCCCGGAATGCACAGCCTGGCCGCCGTGCAGGAGTCGGTCGGCTACCCGAAGTCCAGCCTGTACATGCTGCTGCGCACCCTGGTCGACCTGGGGTGGATCGAAACCGACGCCACCGGCACCCGGTACGGCATCGGCGTGCGCGCGCTGCTGGTCGGCACGTCCTACATCGACGGCGACGAGGTGGTGGCCGCGGCCCGCCCGACGCTCGACCGGCTCTCCGACGACACCAGCGAGACCATCCACCTGGCCCGCCTCGACGGCACCAGCGTGGTCTACCTGGCCACCCGGCAGTCGCAGCACTACCTGCGGCCCTTCACCCGGGTCGGCCGCAGGCTGCCCGCGCACTCCACCTCGCTGGGCAAGGCGCTGCTCGCCACGTACAGCGACGAGCAGGTGCGCAAGCTGCTGCCGGAGACGCTGGAGCCGCTCACCGAGCACACCCACACCGACCGCGAGAAGCTCATCGAGGAGCTGGCGCAGATCCGCGAGCAGGGCTACGCGGTGGACCGCGAGGAGAACACCCTCGGCCTGCGCTGCTTCGGCATCGCCATCCCGTACCGCACCCCGGCGCGCGACGCGATCAGCTGCTCGGTTCCGGTGGCGCGGCTCACCGCGGGCCATGAGCAGATGATCAAGGACACCCTCTTCGACGCCCGCGACCGGCTGCTGCTCGCGACCCGGCGCCTCTGACACCGCGACCCCGGCGACCTCACGACCCCGGCGACCGGTGGTTATTGCGGGGCGCCCGCCGGGGCCGCCGGGTTAGATTCGGCCGCATGGCGACCGATGAATCCTCCGCGTCCGGACCGCACACCGCCCCGCCCGCCACGGCGTACGACCCCGAGCTGTTCGCCCGGCGCGCCTCGTCCTTCGGCAGCGCGGCGGGCGCGTACGCCGAGCACCGGCCCGACTACCCCGACGCGGGGGTGCGTTGGGCGCTGGAGCCCGCGCTCGGCGTGGCGGACGGCGGCCCGCTCGACGTGCTGGACCTCGGGGCGGGCACCGGGAAGCTGACCGGGTCGCTGGTCGCGCTCGGCCACCGGGTCACCGCCGTGGAGCCCGACCCCGGGATGCTGGCCGAGCTGCGCGGGCGGCTGCCGTCGGTGACCGCGCTGTCCGGTGGGGCCGAGGAGATACCGCTGCCGGACGCCTCGGTGGACGCCGTGGTCGTCGGGCAGGCGTTCCACTGGTTCGACCAGGAGCGGGCGCTGCCGGAGATCGCCCGGGTGCTGCGGCCCGGCGGGGCGCTGGCCGCGCTGTGGAACACCGACGACGACCGGGTGGAGTGGATCGCCGGGCTGGGCAAGGTGTCCGGGGTCTCGGTCTCCTTCGTCCACTGGCCCGACGGCGACGAGATCGCCCCGCACCCCGGCTACGCGCCCCTGGAGCAGGCCGACTTCCCGCACCACCAGCCGCGCACCATCGAGTCGCTGACCGCGACGGTGGCCACCCACTCGCGGTTCCTCGTCCTCGAACCGGCCGAGCGCGAGCGGGCGTTGACCCGCGTACGCGACTACCTGCGTTCCCGGCCGGAGACCGCGGGCGGCTCCTTCGACCTGCGGATCGTCACGCGGGTGCAGCGGTGCGTGCGGCTGGCACATGACGGAGGGACGGCCTGACGGGCGGTCCGCCCGGTGGCGTCCCCCGCGTCTGACGCACCCCCGGCGCACACCTGACGAAGGGCCGAAAACCGGCGCGTTCCAACCTCTGCCCAGAGCGTTGCGCCGCTGCTACGCTCTCGCCGCGCCGTGGCGGGGAGGTCCGGGCAGGAAGAGGTGACCGTGGGCACAGCCATCGACGACGATGCCGACGCCGCCGCCGCGTTCCACGCGTTCTTCGAACGGCACTACGCCGAACTCGCCCGCCTCGCCCATCTGCTGACCGGCGAGGCGGACGCGGCGGACGATCTCGCCGCCGACGCCCTGGTGGCCTTGTGGCGCCGCTGGGACCGGGTCCGCGACGCCGACCACCCGGTGGCGTACGCCCGCGGGGTGGTCGCCAACCTGGCGCGTTCCAGGATCCGCAGCGAGGTACGGGAGCGGCGCCGGATCGCGCTGTTCTGGTCGCATCCCGCGGAGCGCGTCGAGGGTCCTGACGTGCCCGCGGTCCTCGACGTACGGCAGGCGCTGCAGCGCCTGCCGTTCCGCAAGCGGGCCTGTGTGGTGCTGCGGCACGCCTTCGACCTGTCGGAGCGGGACACCGCGGCGGTGCTCGGTATCTCGGTGGGCACGGTGAAGAGCCAGACCTCGCGCGGCGTCGCGGAGTTGGAGCGGCTGCTGGCACCGCGTACGGTCGGAGCGCCGGCGCCCGCCCCGCTTTCGGGCGGCGCCGCGAAGAGCGCGGCGCGCCGGTCCGGCACGGCGGGTCCGCCGAGAGCGGCGGGCCCGGCGGGTACGGCCACGGCGGACCCGGGGGCGGGACTGCCCGCCCCCGGCGCCATGCGGATGATTGACGCGGCGGGTCCTGCGGCTCGTACTCGTACGGGACGGGGAGTGTGATGGCCGAGAGGGCCGACATGGCCGAACTGGCGGCAGGGCTACGGGCGGCGGCCGACGCGCACCGGCCCGACCGGGAGCGGATGCTCGCCCGGATCGAGCGGGCGATGGACGCGCCGCCCACGGTGCCGCAGCAGCGGGAGCCCGGCAGGAGCGGGGCACCGTGGATGCGGGTGACCGCGGTGACGGCGGCCGTGGCGGGGGCGATCGGGCTCGGCGGGCTGGCGGTCGGCGCGGTCACCCGTGACGGCGAGCCGACGCAGAGCGTGGTGACCTCGCAGGGCCCGAACCGCCCGCAGCCGCCGCCCGCAGCGGCCGGCGAGTCCGGCAGCCCCTCGGGCGAACGCGCCGCGCCGCGCCACTCGTCGCGCCCGACGGGGCACCACCCCGGTTCCGGCGGCGTTCCCCACTCGGCCGCCCCGACCAGCGGGACGCCCACGGCCTCCGCCACGGTCACCACTCCCCCGGCGACCACCGGCACCACCCCGGCCACCTCACCGCCCGCCGAGCCCACGCAGGGCGGCACCCTGTCCGCGCAGGGCTCGGTCAACGGCGGCAGCAACTCGTACTGGACGCAGAACGACGTCACCTTGACGAGCAGTCAGCCGATCACCTCGCTGGTCGTCGAGTTGCGGGTGGCCCGCACGCCCGGGGTGGACAGCAGCGGTTCGTGGACGTCGGCGCCGGACGCGACCACGGCCTCGGTCACCGTCGAGGGCGGGGATCTCGTCTACCGCTGGACACTCGACGACGGACGGACCCTCTCGCCCGGCACGTACACCTTCTCCGGCCAGTTCCAGCACGACGAGGGCGTCCGGGACACCAGCGGGGACGGCTGGAGCGCGCAGACCGCGGGTCCCGACGGCTCCGCGTCGCTCGGCGGCGGCTTCTGACGGATTCCGCGGCCCACCCTCCGCGGCCCGCGGCCCGACACCACCGGACCCGGCGTCAACGACGGCTTTCGGTCGTTTCCGTGAAATGTTCGCGACAGACGGCAACCTCTTGAGCCCCGGTGGCGACTTCAGTACGCAACTCCCTCTGCTTCACCTTCCCGGTGATGCTCCGGGGCGCGGCGGTACCCCCATGATCGCCGCGCTCCGGTTCAGCGGGTGAAGTGGTACGGGAGAGCCTCAGCGCAGCTCCGCGAGGCCCGCGGTGACCGCCCGCAGGTCGGCGTCGGAGGCCAATCCCGCGTGGTAGAGCCGCAGTTCGGTGGCGCCGAGCGCGGCCGCGTGCCGGGCGTCGTCGACCAGCGTGCCGGGGCTGCCGCCCATCCCCGAGACGACGGTGAGGTTGGCGGCCAGCACGGTGCGGTCGGTGCGGTGCGGCGCCACCGGCGAGAGCATCGCCTCGCGGACCGCGGCGCCCCCGGTGCAGGGCAGCACCAGGCCGTCCACGGCCCCGAGGATCCTGGCCGGGTCGACGCCCGCGTTGGCGCCGCAGTGGTACGCCACCGGGTCGGCGTGCATCAGCACCTGGAAGCCGGGCGCGGCGGCGGCCCGTACCGCCGCGACGGCCTCCTCCTGCAGCGAACCGGCCGTCGCCGTACGCCAGTCCAGGGTGAGCGCGGCCAGGTCGGCGCCGAGCAGCTTCTCGATGCCGGGCAGGCCCGCCTCGGTGCCGCCCTCGGCCCAGGCGGGTGCCAGGGCGCCGCGGACGGCGGCGGCCAGCGCGTCGGGATCGGCGCCGAGACCGGCGTAGCCCTCCCGGCAGTGCGCGCAGAAGCACAGCGACATCAGGTACTGGGCGGCGTCGCCGAGACCGACGCCGCCGATCTTGTCGTGGGCGTGCAGATGGGCCAGGCCGTACCAGCCGAGCGACTCCAGTTCGGTGCCGCCGGCGCCTGGCCGCACCGCCGCCTCGGCGGCCAGGTCCACCAGATAGCGGCGGACCTCGGGCCGGGCGACGCAGGGCGCCCAGGGGTAGCGGTCGCCGTAGGCGTTGACGACGCTGGTGCGCGGATGGTCCGCGCCCATCCGGGAGTTGTGCGCCAGCACCACCCAGGTGTGGACGGACAGGCCGGCGGCCTCCAGGGCCGCGGCCGCCGTGCCGTACGCGTCCGGGTCCGCCGCCCAGGCGCCCGCCCGGTACGGGTGCGGCTCCCGGCCGCGCCAGTGGTCACCGGGCGGGTAGAGGACGGCGGCGTGTTCCGCGGTGACGACGCGGTGCCGCGGGTGGCGCGGGGTCAGGGCCCGGGTGGAGTGGTAGGCGGAGGCGAGGGTGACCTGGGTGACGCCGAGGGCGGCGACCCGGTCCGCGGCGGCGGGGTCGCCGACGACGTCCCACGGGTAGAGGAAGGCGGAGGCTTTCACGCGCGGGGACCGTCCTGTCGGTTCAGTGGTCGGCGAGCAGTGCCAGGCCCCGCTCGATGAGTTCCGCCAGTTCCTTCACATGCGCGGGCGACGGCTCGGACAGCGGCGGGCGGACCTCGCCGACGTCCAGGCCGCGCAGCCGTACGCCCGCCTTGACCAGCGAGACGGCGTATCCGCGGCCCTGGTTGCGCAGTTCGACCAGCGGCCGGTAGAAGCCGTCGAGCAGGGCGTTGACGGTCGCGTCGTCGCCGGTGGTGAGCGCCTTGTGGAAGGCGAGGGCGATCTCCGGCGAGAAGGCGTAGACGGCCGAGGAGTAGAGCGTCACGCCGATGCCGCGGTAGGCGAGCCCGGTGAGTTCGGCGGTGGGCAGCCCGTTGAAGTAGAGGAAGTCGCGGTCGGGCAGCGCGGTGCGCACCGCGCTGACGATCCGCTGCATCAGGTCGAGGTCGCCGAGGCCGTCCTTGAGGCCGATGATGTTGGGCACCTTGGCGAGCTCGATGACCGTCTCGGGGGTGAAGACCGCGTTGTCGCGCTGGTAGACGATGACATCGAGGCCGGTGCCCGCGGCGAGCGCCGCGTAGTGCCGCAGCATGCCCTCCTGGTCGGCGACGACGAGGTAGGGGGGCATGGCGAGCAGGCCGTCGGCGCCCGCCTCCTCGGCGATCCCCGCGTACTGCAGGGCGAGCGCGGTGCCGTATCCGGCGCCCGCGACGACCGGCACCCGGCCCGCGGTCTCCTCGACGGCCGCCCTGACGCACGCGCCGAACTCCTCGGGGGTCAGCGCGTGGAACTCACCCGTGCCGCAGCAGGCGAAGACGGCCGCCGCACCGGCGTCCACCCCCGCGCGCACGTGCGCGCGGAACGCGTCGAGGTCGAGACCGCCGTCCGGGCCGAAGGCCGTCACGGGGAAGAACAGCAGGCCGTCGAGACGCTCGGCGAGTGCGGGTGAGGTCATCGGGTTCCCCCTGGGGGTCTGTGCGCTCATCTGATTCATGTCCATATTCATGAACGCTGCCACGCTAGGCGAGGTCCGGGGCACGGGTCAAGCCGACGAACGCGCCCCGGGGGCCGTGATGCACCCACATACACGTCCATGTATCTGAATTCTATCCACGGATATACTCAATGCCTTCGTCCTCCCTCTAGAGTGACCCCTGAGGCCAGGAGAAACCCCCAGCGAGACACGGAGACCCCCGCATGCCCGCTCCCCGTACCGTCCTGCTCACCGGCGCCGCAGGCATCCTGGGCACCCTGATGCGCGGCCTGCTGCCGTCCTACGGGTACGAGCTGCGGCTGTTCGACGTGGCGCCGATCAAGGACGCGCCCGAGGGCAGCACCGTGATCACCGCCGACCTCGCCGACCGGGACGCGCTGCGCGAGGCGGTCCGCGGGGTCGACGCGATCATGCACCTGGCGGGCATCTCGCTGGAGTCCACCTTCGACAAGATCCTGCGGGCCAACATCGAGGGCACGTACAACCTCTACGAGGCCGCCCGCGAGGAGGGCGTCCGGCGGATCGTGTTCGCCTCCAGCAACCACACGGTCGGCTTCACCCCGCGGCCCCAGGGTGACGACCCGCTGATCCCGATCGGCACCCCGCGCCGCCCCGACACCTACTACGGGCTCTCCAAGTGCTTCGGCGAGGACCTCGCCTCCCTCTACGCCGACCTGCACGGCATCGACACCGTCTCGGTGCGCATCGGCTCCTGCTTCCCCGCGCCCACCTCCGTACGCATGCTGTCGGTCTGGATGAGCCCGGAGGACGGCGCCCGGCTCTTCCACGCCGCGCTCACCGCACCGGTCACCGGCCACACCGTCGTCTACGGCAGCTCCGCCAACACCCGGCTGTGGTGGGACCTGTCCCCCGCCCGCGCGCTGGGCTACGAGCCGCGCGACGACTCGGAGAAGTTCGCCGCCGCGCTGATCGCCGAGCAGGGCGAGCTGGACCCGGCCAACCCCGCGCACGCCAACCTGGGCGGCCCGTTCTGCACCGACCCCCCGATCTGGCCGTACTGACCGCCCGCCCGCCGCCGTACGGTCAGCGGCCGGGCAGCCGGACCACCGACACGAAGAAGTCGTCGATCTTCCGCACCGCGCGGATGAACTGGTGGATGTCGACGGGCTTGGTGACATACGCGTTGGCGTGCAGCTGGTAGCTGCGCACGATGTCCTCCTCGGCCGAGGACGTGGTCAGCACGACCACCGGGATCGCGGCCAGGTCCTCGTCGGACTTGATCCGCTTGAGCACCTGACGCCCGTCGTACTTGGGCAGGTTGAGGTCGAGCAGGATCAGGTCGGGGCGCACCGCGTCCTTGTGCGCTCCGCGCCGGTAGAGGAAGTCCAGCGCCTCCTCGCCGTCGCGCACCACGTGCAGGGCGTTGCGGATCTTGTTGTCCGCGAACGCCTCCCGGGTCATCAGCTCGTCGGCCGCGTCGTCCTCCACCAGCAGGACGTCGATCGGCTGCACGGGGTCGGTCATCCGGTGTGTGCTCCCTCGGTCTCTTCGCGCGCGGGCACCCCGTGCCGCGCCATGTCGTGGGCGGGCAGGCTGAAGACGATCCGCGTGCCGCGGTCGTACGTGTCGTCCACGGAGATCCGGCCGCCGTGGTGCTCGATGATCTTCCGGCACATCGCCAGCCCGATGCCGGTGCCCTCGTAGACGTCCCGGGTGTGCAGCCGCTGGAAGATCACGAAGACCTTCTCGCTGAACTCCGGTGCGATGCCGATGCCGTTGTCGGTGACGCTGAAGGTGTACGAGCCGTCGGGCGCGGTGCCGGTCTCCACGGTGATCAGCGGCGGGCGGTCCGGCGCGCGGAACTTGACCGCGTTGCCGATCAGGTTCTGCCACACCATGGTGAGCAGTGTCGGGTCGCCCACCGTCTCGGGCAGCGCGTCGGGCCGCCGGATCTCGGCGCCGGACTCCTCGACCACCCCGGCCAGGTTGCGCAGGGCGCCGTCGAGCACGGTGTCGAGCCGTACCGGCAGCCGGTCGTCCTGGGCGCGGCCGACCCGGGAGAACGCCAGCAGGTCGTTGATGAGCACCTGCATCCGCTTGGCGCCGTCGACGGCGAAGTCGATGTACTGCACACCGCGGTCGTCGAGCTGGTCGCGGTAGCGCTTCTCCAGCAGCTGGCAGAACGACGCGACCTTGCGCAGCGGCTCCTGGAGGTCGTGCGAGGCGACGTAGGCGAACTGCTCCAGTTCCTCGTTGGAGCGGCGCAGGTCCCGTGCCTGGTCGGTGAGTTCCTGGGCCTGGAGGGCGAGTTGGGCGCGCTGCCCGTGCGCCTCGGCCAGCGCCCCGGCGATCTCGCTGCGCATCGCCTCCACCGCCTGGGAGAGCACCCGCAGGTCGGCGGGGCCGCTGGGGCGGATGCGCTCCTCGAAGTCGCCGCCCGCCGCCCGCAGCGCGTCGTCGCGCAGCCGCCCCAGCGGGCGGCCGACGATCTGCCGCAGCAGCAGCGCCAGGACGATCACGGCGGCCAGGAAGGAGCCGAGCATGGCGAGGAAGACCGCGTCGCGCAGCGTCTCCACGTGCCGCAGTTCGTTCTTGCCGTGCGTGCGGTCCGCCAGCAGATGCGCGTCCTCGGTGGCGAACAACGCGCGGATCCGGTCGAAGGCCCGCTTGCTGCCGTCGAGCAGCACGGCGTCGGACGCGGCGGGCCTGCCCTGCTGGGCGTGGGCGATCAGCGGGGTCGCGTAGTCGGCGCGCCAGGCGGCGGCCGCGTCCTCCAGGTCCGCGAGGTCGGCGGTCGCCCGGTGGTTGCGGCTGATCAGCGGCCGCAGGGCCGCCACGACGGCGCGTTCCGCGGCCGTGCCGTCGGCGTACGGCTGGAGGAACGGAGCGCTGTGCGTGAGGACGTAGCCGCGGACCCCGGTCTCCTGGTCGAGCAGCGCGGTCTGCAGCCTGACGCCCTCCACCCGTGCGGGCTGCACCCGTTCGGACAGGCTGTCGGACAGGTCACTGGTACGGCTGAGCAGTTGGGCCCCGACCACCGCGAACACCAGCACCAGCAGCGCCATGACGCCGAGCACCAGGTGGAACCAGCCCTGTACGGTGCCGCGTCCGTGCCACCAGCTCTCGGCGGTCGGCGCGGGCTCGTTCGGCGGCGGTGCGGCGCTCATGGGCGGGGGCGCCAGCCGACATGGACGACGGCGGCGTCGTCCGCGAGCCCCGCGCCCTCACCGGTCGCGGCCTCGGCGGCGCTGATCAGCGCGTCGAGGAAGGCCGCGGGCGGCAGGGCGGAGTGCTTGCGGGCCAGCGCCAGCAGGCCGTCCTCACCGAGGCGTTCGGGTCCCGGGCCGAGCCGCCACTCGAACAGGCCGTCGGTGAAGACCACCACGGCGGCGCCGTCCAGCGGCTCCGACGTCACCGGCCAGTGCCCGGAGCCGGGTACGACGCCGAGCGCGGGGCCGTACTCCGGCTCGCACCAGTCGACGTCGGTGCCGCGGCGCATCAGCAGGCCGGGATGGCCGGCCCTGACGATCCTGACCGTATGCCGGTCGGGCGGGAACTCCAGGGTGGTGAGGGTGGCGAAGACATGGTCGCCGCCGCGCTCGGCCACCAGCATCTGCTGCAGCAGGCCCGGCAGTTCGGCCGCGCCCGTCCCGGCGAGCACGAAGGACCGCCAGGCGACCCGCAGGCAGACGCCCAGCGCCGCCTCCGCCGCGCCGTGCCCCGACACATCGCCCACGACCACGTGCACGGTGCCGTCCTCGGTCTGCACCACGTCGTAGAAGTCACCGCCGAGCAGCGCGTGGTCGCGGCCCGGCCGGTAGAGCGCGGTCACCTGCCACTGGTCGTCGCGCAGCAGCGGCGTGGGCAGCAGGCCACGCTCCAGCCGGGCGTTCTCCTCGGCCCGCAGCATGCTCTCGCGCAGCGCGGCACCGGCCTGCTCGATCTGCTTGCGCTGGACGGCGTAGCGGATCGCGCGGCTCAGCGACCGCGGCTCCAGCCGGTTCTTGGACAGGTACTCCTGGGCGCCGGCGGCGACCGCCGCCAGGCCCGCGTCCTCCTCGGACATCCCGGTCAGCACCACGACGGCGGCCGCGGGCGCGTCCCGCAGCAGCCGGGAGACGGCGTCCACCCCGAAGGCGTCCGGCAGATGGAGGTCGAGCAGCACACAGGCGGGCGGCCGGCTGACGGCGAGCCGCTCCAGCGCCTCCGCCAGGTTGCCGGCCCGCACCAGCCGGACCTGCGCGGCGTCCTCGGCGAGGTACTCCTCGACGAGCAGCGCGTCCCCGTCGTCGTCCTCGACCAGCAGCACCGTCTCGGGGCCGGTTACGGACACCGCGACCGCGCTCGCGGCCGCCGCGGGAACCCGCGCCTCCCGGTGTTCGCGCGATCTGGGCACCCCCGCCGGATGTCCGGCCGGCCCCCCGGCTGCGGCACTGTGCGCCACGTTGTGTCCTCCAGCTCGCGCTGCCCACCCCAGTGAATGTGCGCTGAGACTACTTGCCCGGCGCGGAAGCGTATACGCGGCCTCGACACACCGTGTTCGAGGGGTCTGTTCGACCCGGCGGCGCGGCGCGGACGGCCCGGCGGTACGCGGCCTCCTGGTCCACCCGTCCGGGGCCGGACCTGCTACGAATGCCGTAGGGGCGGGCGGCGCGGGAGACTGCCGGGAGCACCGGACACGTACGGCGGCGGAGGGAGCGGACAGGGTGGATACCGGCGGGAGCGGCGGCGGGGCGCGGTACCGGGGGCTGGTCGTGCGCAAGTGGACGGCGGACCCGGCGGCGGTGGTGCTGGTGCTGCACGGCGGCAGTGAGCGGGGGCTCCGGCGGCCGTCGCGGCTCTTCAACGCGCCGGGCCTGCGGATGCGGCCGTTCGTGCGGGCGGTGGCGCGGGCGACGGCCGGGCAGCGGGTGGCCCTGGCCGAGGTGCGCTACCGGCACCGCGGCTGGAACGGCGAGCGGGCGGACGCCGCCCGGGACGCGGCCGACGCGCTGGCCGAACTGGCCGGGCGGACCGGCGGCGCCCCGGTGGTGCTGATCGGCCACTCCATGGGCGGCCGGGCGGCGCTGCGGGTCGCCGGGGAGCCGAACGTCGTCGGCACCGTGGCGCTGGCGCCCTGGTGCCCGCCGGGTGAGCCGGTGGACGGACTCGACGGTTCCCGGCTGGTGTTCCTGCACGCCGAAGCTGACCGGATCACTTCGCCCGCGGAGTCGCTGCGGATGGCCGGGCAGGCGCGCGACGCGGGCGCCGAGGTGTGCCGCTTCGTGCTGCCGGGCGGTGACCACGCGATGCTGCGGCAGGCCGCGACCTGGCATGCGCTGACCACCCGGGCGGTGTGCGGGCTGCTCGGTCTGGGCGCGCTGCCGGCGCCCGTGAAGGAGGCGTTCGCGCAGCCCGCGGGCGTACGGGACGGTCTCGACCTGCCCGCGGGACCGGCCGCCGGGACGGGCCGGGTACGGGCCTGACACCCGGCCGCCGACCCGTCCCGACGGGGCCGCCGGGGGCGCCGCGCGCGGTGGTCACCCGAATCCCGCGAGTAATGGAACCGCAAAGCACGGTCGGTCGTTACGGGGGCATGACCGCTATGACTCCTGGCTCGAATGTGCCGCTCCCCGTGCCCCGGGTGGCGGTGGACGTCACCGCTCCCGTGCGGCTCGACGTGTCGGGCCTGCTCCTGACCGGCGACGGCAAGGTCCGCTCGGACGACGACTTCGTCTTCTACAACCAGCCGCAGGGGCCGGGGGTGACCCATCGCTCCGGCGGCGGGTCCCAGCCCGACTCGATCACCGTGGACACCGCGGCGGTGCCCGCCGGGATCGAGAAGATCGTGGTGACCGCGAGCCTGGACGGCGGCGGCCCCTTCGCGGGCACCATCCCCACGGCCACGGTCCGCGGCGCCGACGACGGCGCGGTGATCGCCACCTTCACCCCGACCGGGCTCGGCCCCGAGACGGCGCTGGTCGTCGTCGAGGTCTACCGCCGCGGCGGGGCGTGGAAGGTCCGCGCGGTCGGCCAGGGGTATGCGAACGGGCTGGCGGGCATCGCCACCGACTTCGGCGTCACCGTGGACGAGCCCGCGGCCACCCAGGCCCCGCCCGCCCCCGCGGCGACGCTGCCGACCGCCCCGCCGCCGACCGGCGCACCGGCCGCCCACCTCCCCCCGCCGCCTCCCGCGCCGCCGGCCGCACCCGCCGCGCCGCCCGCGGCGCCGGGCAAGATCAACCTGGACAAGGGCCGGGTGAGCCTGCGCAAGAACGAGACGGTCTCGCTGGTCAAGGCGGGCAAGCCGCTGCTGTCCTCGGTCCGGATGGGCCTCGGCTGGGAGCCCGCCTTCGGTGGCCGCAGCATCGACCTCGACGCCTCGGTGATCGCCTACGGCCCGCAGCGCAACCACGTCGCCACCTGCTACTTCGGCAAGCTGCAGATCCTCAACGGCGCCATCCAGCACTCCGGCGACAACCTCACCGGCCAGGGCTCGGGCGACGACGAGGCGATCACCGTCCACCTCGGCGGCCTCCCGCCCGAGGTGACCGGGCTGGTCTTCACCGTCAACTCCTACTCGGGCCAGAAGTTCAACAAGGTCGCGAAGGCGTACTGCCGTCTGCTCGACGCCGCCTCCGGCGAGGAGATGGTGCGCTTCGACCTCACCAACGGCGAGGCCAGGACCGGGGTTCTGATGGCGAAGTTCGTCAAGCAGTACTCCGGCGAGTGGGAGATGACGGCACTCGGCCAGTTCATCGACTCCCGCACCGCCAAGGGCATGGTGAACCCGGGCGCCGCGGCGCTCTGATCGCACGCTCCCGCCGACGGCCCGACTCCCCCGCGGAGTCGGGCCGTTGCCGTACGAGGGCGGCCTTCTCCTCCGCGCATCTCCTGCATGCATCTCCTGCGCGCAACCCGCTGGAATGTCATGGTCACATAAAATTCACCGCTGAACATCTACCCGCATAGACCCGTGGCCGGGACGCTGGAAGGGCACTGACCGGACCGCCCGTCCCCTAGCCACGGGAGCGCTCAGCCATGCCCAAAACCCGCCCTGCGACGTCGATCCGTGCCCTCACCCGAATATCGACCGCGACCGGTTCCGCCCTCGCGCTCACCGTCAGCGGCCTCATCCTCGGCGTCAGCGCCGGCACCGCGCACGCCAGCACCTGCTCGCACGCCTTCCTGCCGCTGCCCGACCCGAGCTGCACGCCGGGCGCGTACAACTCCGCCGTGACGCAGTCCACCATCCACAGCACCATCTGTGTGTCCGGCTGGACGGCCACCGTGCGCCCGCCGACGTCGTACACCAACCCGCTCAAGGCCCAGGGCATCATCGACTACGGGTACTCCGACACCAGCATGGCGGACTACGAGGAGGACCACCTCGTGCCCCTGGAGCTCGGCGGGTCCCCCCGTGACCCCGGCAACCTGTGGCCCGAGCCGTACTCCGGCGGCCAGACCGCGCACACCAAGGACGGCACCGAGACCAAGCTGAAGAACGCGGTCTGCAACGGCACCGTCACCCTGTCCGCCGCCCGCAGCGCCATCAGGACCAACTGGACCACCGCGCTGCAGGTCACCGGCATCGGCTGAGCGAGGAAGACGTACGGAACGGCCGGTGGCGCCCGGCGGAAGGCGCCACCGGCCCTGGGCTCCGGGTCTCAGCAGTTCTTGCCCTGCCGGCGCCACGGACCCGTGATCGCGAGCATGATGCCCGGCGTCTGGATGTTGGCGAAGAGCGTGTCGCCGTCGGGCGAGAAGGTCACACCGGTGAACTCGCTGTACTCCGGCGCCTCCTCGGTGCCGATGTTCAGCTCGTTGCGGGCCAGCGGGTAGGTGCGGCCGTCGTTCAGGGCGCCGAAGAGGTGCTGGACGCCGTTGCCGTCCTCGGCGACGATCAGGCCGCCGTACGGCGAGACCGTGATGTTGTCGGGGCCGTCGAAGGCGCCGTCCGCCTCGGGCGTCGCGTTCACGCCGAGCAGCACCTTGAGGGTGAGGGTGCGCCGCGAGGCGTCGTAGAACCAGACGGCGCCGTCGTGCTGGACCGGGCTCTCGGCGCGGGCGAAGGACGACACCACATAGGTGCCGCCGTCGGCCCACCACATGCCCTCCAGCTTGCGCGCCCGGGTGACCTCGCCCTCCCCGAACTGCTTGCGCACCGAGGTGGTCCGCGCGTCGCGGTCGGGCACGTCCACCCAGTCGACGCCGTAGACGGTGCCGATCCTCGTCGCCCGGGACAGGTCGTCGACGAAGCGGCCACCGGAGTCGAAGCAGCGGAACGCCTGGAGGGTGCCCGCGGTGTCGTCCAGGGTGCGCAGCTTGCCGCGGCCGTGGTGGAAGCCCTTGGGCGGGGTCCAGCGGTAGAGCAGGCCGTTCGGCCCGGCGGCGTCCTCGGTCAGGTACAGGTGGCCGCGCTTGGGGTCGACCACGACGGCCTCGTGCGCGTACCGGCCCAGCGCCTTGACCGGCCGCGGGTCGCGGTTGGCGCGGCGGTCGTGCGGGTCGACCTCGAAGACATAGCCGTGGTCCTTGGTCATCCCGTTGGAACCGGCCTTGTCCTCGGTCTCCTCGCAGGTCAGCCAGGTGCCCCAGGGAGTGGCGCCGCCCGCGCAGTTGGTGGCCGTACCGGCGATGCCGACCCACTCGGTGACCGGCGCGCCGTGCCCCGCGCCGCGCCCCTCGGAGGTGTCCCCGTGCCAGTGCCGCGGGACCTCCACGACGGTGCAGCCGCCCGCGGCGGCGGGGTCGTAGACCAGTCCGTCCGCGAGCGGCACGGGGTAGGGCACCTTGGTGCGGGGGCCGCCGAGTTCGTGGTTGTTGACCAGCAGCGTGGCGCCGCGCTCGCCCGCGAAGGCCGCGGTCCCGTCGTGGTTGGAGGGCGTGGTCTCGCCCGACTCCAGGTGCGTCACGCCGGTACGGGTGACGACCCGGTACGAGAAGCCGGCCGGCAGCGCGAGCAGCCCGGCCGGGTCGGAGAACAGCGGGCCGTACCCGAGAGCGGGCTGGTGCGTGCCGTGCCCCTGGCCCTCCTGCTCCGTGCCGTGCCCCGCCGGGCTCGCGGCGAGCGCACCGGGCGCGGTGGCCAGGACGTCCACGGCCCCGGCCAGGGCGACGCCCGCGCCGGTGATCGCGGAACGCTGTACGAAGTCTCTGCGGCTGAGCGGCACGGGGAACTCCTTAGGTCGCGCGGTGACATGCAGCGCCGCCACGCTCCCGCTCCCCGGCCAACACCGCGTGAACGATGCGCGACCGCGAAAGGGACGCCCTCAGAGCAGACCAAGAATTCGTAAAGAGCCATCCAAGGGATGGTCATGGCGCGCCGCCGTCCGGTGCGGGCGTGAACGGCGGGCGCGCCGCGGGCGAGGGCTCAGGTCGTCGAACCGCCCGTGCGGGAGCGGGCCTTGAAGGCGGCCTTACGCGCGTCCTTGGCGGCCTTGCGGTCGGGGTGCAGGCGGCCCATCGCCTCCAGGACGTCGGCGGTGGCCGGGTGCTCGACTCTCCAGGCGGCGTCGAAGAAGCCGTCGTGGCGGGCGACGAGGTCGCGGACCAGGTCGGCGAGGAGCTCGGGGGCGTCGTCGGCGGCGAGTTGGGCGGCCAGGGTGTCGATGGTGAGCCAGAAGACCATGTCGGCGTCGGGCGCGGGGATGTCGGAGGCGCCGGTCTCGGTCAGCCAGACCCGGGCCAGACCGCCGAGCTGGCGGTCGTCCAGGACCTCGCGCAGCGCGGGCTCCGCCTCGGCGCCGAGCAGGGTGAGCGTCTGCTGGCAGATCAGCCGGCGGCCGGGCGCCCCGGCGTCGTCGCCGCGGCCCGCGGCCAGCAACTCCCGTGCGGCGTCGGCCGGTTTGCGGTCCGCCAGCCAGAACTCCGCCTCGGCGCGGGCCGCCTGGTCGGGGTAGGAGGTGAGCGCGTCGAGCAGTTCGGTGGCGGGCGCGCCCGCCAGATCGCCGACGGCGGGGGCGTGCGCCCCGGCGTCCCGCAGCCGCTCGCGCATCCCGTGCACGCCCAGCGGGGTGAGCCGGACCAGGCCGTAGCGGGAGATCTCCTCGGGACCGAGCTCGTCGCCGTCGGAATCGTCCTCGGCGCCGAAGCCGGCGGCCTCGGCGCCCTCGGGCTGCTCCGCCTCCTCGATCAGCGCCTCGTCGACCGGCTGGTAGTCCAGCAGCCCGGTGGGCGCCAGCAGCCGGAAGTGCTCGTCGAGGCGCATCATCACCTCGGTGACCTCTTCGAGCACGGCGTCGCTGGGCTGCTCCATGTCGTCCGGTACGACCAGCGACGCGGCGAGCACCGGCAGCGGCACATCGGACCGTCCGGCGTCGTCACCGGCGGCGCCCTCGTCCATGGCCATCAGGGCGTAGAGGTTGGCGAGCGCGCTGTCGAGGAACTCGGCCTCCTCCTCGGGGTCCCAGTCCAGCTCGTCCAGTACGGAGCCCTCGCCGTCGTCGAGCACGTCGCGCAGGCTCTCGTAGTCGGGTGCGGCGGCCTCGGCGAGCGCGGACTCGGCGGCGGCCAGCCAGACGTCGAGCACGTCCTGCGGGTCGCCCGCCTCCACCCGGCGGTACGCCTCACCGGGCACCGCCCGGCCCGCGACCTCGCCGAGCGGGGTGGACTCCTCGGCCTGCTCGTCGATCTCCAGCGTCAGCAGGCCGGTGTCGACCGCCACGCCCCACGCCTGCGCGGTCTCCGCGAGCGCGGCCTCCTCGGCGTCCTCTTCCTCGCCCGAGGCGGCGGCCGACGCCTCGGAGAGCAGACCGAGTGCGGCGGCGGCCTCCCGCAGCTCGCCCTCCAGCAGCTCCCCCATCGCGTCGACCTGGCGGTGCGGGGCGGCCCAGCCGGCCAGCCGCAGCGCACGGTCCAGCAGCGGCACCGTGAGGGCGAGCCGCGCCAGGTCGTCCGCGGGGAGCAGCCGCACGGGCGGCAGGACGAGAGGGCCTTCGGACATGGGAGGGGCTCCAATACGGCGGGTCGGACGGCAGTGGGCGGATCGGTACGCACCGGTGGGCGCTCCGGTCCACGCACACTCAGCGTAGGCCCTTCGCGACCCGTCCCGTCCGCCGTCGGCCCGGCCCGGCGGCGCCCGGCGGCCCGCCGCGACCACGGTTCATCCGCCCGTACGAGCGCGTTCGGCTCCCGCCCATGTCCCGGCCGCCCGCGGCGGCCGCTCACCGCTGCCGGCGGACCCTCAGCGCACCCCGTCCCACAGCGCCCGCTCGGCGGCCCGCGGGTCGCTCACCACCTGGGGTTTCGCGAGGTCGTCGCCCACCCCGAAGACCATGGTCGTCCGGTCCCTGACGTCGTACGCCGCCCAGCCGGGGTCGCCGGTGGCGGCGAAGGCCACCCAGGCGGCGTGCATGGCGTCGGCCAGCGGCTGCGGCGGATCGGTGCCGATCAGCTCCGAGTCACCGGCCACGGCGAGGTTGTCGAAGACGAAGGGGATCTCGGTGGCGTGGGCCGCGCCCATCAGACCGCCGCAGGCGGGCGAGCGCCGGCCGAACTCGTAGAGGTGGGCCCGCGGCGCCGCCTCCGCGAGCCGGATCGCGGGCATCCGGAAGAACCAGTCGGTGACGACGGCCGAGAGCAGATCGCCGGGTGCGGCACCGGGCCTGGCCTCGCGGTAGACGGGCAGGTCGCGGTCCGGGTCGAGTCCGTGCCGGGCGGCACCGGCCCGCAGCCGGCGCTCGTCGACATGGCCGAGGATGCCGGTGGGGACCATGAAGAGCCGGTACTCCTCGGTGTTGCTGCCGAGGAGCAGCGCCACCGGGGAGTCGGGTCCCGGCAGCAGGCCCGGGGTCTCCGAGACCGGCTCGAACGGCATCGCGTTGAGCGCCGCCTCGCCCCACACCTCCGGGGCCTGGTGGGTGGCGAGTTCGGCCCGCAGCTCGGCCTGCCCCGCCAGCAGCCGGTCCATCGGCACGGTCGCCAGGCCCTCGGCGGTGGGCTCGACGCCGAAGCGGGCCGCGAAGTGCGCGGCGATCCGGCGGGCGGTGGCCTGCCGGATCGTGTGGTGCGCGGCGCCGCTCTGCAGGATCGCGCGGTGGAACAGCCCACGGGCGGCGGGCGTGGTCAGCAGCACCCCGATGCTCATGGCGCCCGCCGACTCGCCGAAGACCGTGACCCGGCCGGGGTCGCCGCCGAACGCGGCGATGTTGTCGCGGACCCACTCCAGGGCGGCGATCTGGTCGAGCAGCCCGCGGTTGTCGGGCGCGTCCGGCAGGGAGAGGTAACCCTCCACGCCCAGCCGGTAGTTGACGGTCACGCACACCACGCCGTCGCGGGCGAAAGCGGCGCCGTCGTACCCGGGCAGCGAGCCGGCGCCGTTGACGAAGGCGCCGCCGTGCAGCCACACCATCACCGGTGCCCGGCCGTCCGTGCCCGGCGTCCAGACGTTGAGGTTGAGGCAGTCCTCGCCCGGCAGGGACGGGTCCGGCAGCACCCGGTCCATCGGCGGCGGATACGGCCCCTTGGGCGCGGTCGGCCCGTACGCGGTGGCGTCGCGCACCCCGTCCCAGGCGGGTACGGGCCGCGGCTCCCGGAACCGGTGCGGGCCGAACGGCGGTGCGGCGTAGGGGATCCCGCGGAAGACGGCCACTCCCCCGGCGCCGTGGGTGCCGCGTACCGCGCCCTGCCGGGTGGTGCACACCGGTGCGTCCATGCCGTCGGCCTCTCCCTCGTCGGTAGCCGTAGCCGTACCCCCTCTCAACATACCGGTCGGTCGGTATGACAGGGGAGGGCGCCGCGCTTGCGTGGCGGTGCGGCCGGGCGACAGGCTGGGGCCGTGAGCGACGCGGCGGGGGACGTGCGGCGGATGACGGCTGAGTTCATGGCCGCGGTGGGGGTACGGCAGACGCTGGCG
Source organism: Streptomyces sp. NPDC051976 (assembly GCF_040680795.1). NCBI lineage: Bacteria > Bacillati > Actinomycetota > Actinomycetes > Kitasatosporales > Streptomycetaceae > Streptomyces > Streptomyces sp. NPDC051976. The sequence continues at coordinate 33,467 of NZ_JBFAXL010000018.1, read as the reverse complement.
GTACTGCTGCCGGTGCGGCTGGTGGCGGATCCCCCCTGCGAGGCGGACCACGCGGACACCGGCGACCCCGCGGCCGGATCGCCGTGGCGGAAGGGGCCGATGCCGTTCGCGGTGGCCTCGCGGGTCTCCGACACCGCGGCGCGGCGGCGGCTGTTCACCCCGGCCGCGGCCCGCGCGCTGTACGACCGGCGCTGGCACCGCGTGATGTCGCTGACCCGGGGCGCGCTGCGCGTCGACGGCCTCGAACTGCTGCGGACGCCGACCGCGAAGTCACCGCACCAGGCGCTGGCCATCGCGCACTTCACGCTGACCGGCGAGCCGCTGCTGCCGCTGCTGCGGTCGATCAGCCATCGGCGCGGGTCGGACCCCGACCCGCTGTCCGGGGCGTTCGACCCGGCCGAACTGCTGGCGGGGGTGGCCGATCCCGCGCCGGCGCAGTCGCCGTTCGCGCTGGCCCGGCCGTACACGGTGGTGTTCCTCACCCCGGGGACCGGTCCCTCGGCGGCGCTGCGCGACCCGTCGACCGGGGAACTGCCCGTCGGCGCTGACTGGTTGCTGCGGTCGCTGGCCGCCCGCGCCACCCCCGACGACCTGCCGCTGGCCCCTGAGGTGGTGGCCGAGGTGCGCGAGCAGGCGGGCCGGATATCGGCGGACTGGAGCGCCCTGGTGCTGCGCCAGGGCGCCGCCTTCCTCGGCCACCGGCCGGACACCGGCAGCGGCGACTTCTTCGACTTCGCCGCGCTCAACGCCCGCTGCACCTACCTCGACGCGCTGCTGCTGGGCACCGTGCAGCGCGACCACATCGAGGAGTTGACCGACGATCTGTCGGCGGTCTTCGAGGGCCCGGGACTCGCCCGCAGGGTGGCGGCGCTGGAGCAGCGCATCGCGCTGTTCCGCAGCACCTACTGGCGCCAGCACCTCAACGCGCACGGCCCGGCCAACGACATCCTGCTCGCCTTCCAGGCCCGGCACCGGCTGCCCGAACGGTTCAGCCAGGTCCTCGCCGAGGCCGCCGACTACGCGCGGCTGGTGCAGACCCAGGAGAGCCAGCAGATCGCGGGCGCCCTCGGCGTCCTCACCGTCCTCGGCCTGCCGCTGGGCACCGCGCTGTCCGTCCTGCAGGTGCTCGGCGACTCCGACCCCTGGCACCTGGCCCTCGCGCTGACCGCCTCGCTCGCCGCCACCGCCGCCGCCCTCACCACCCGCTACGGCCGCCTGGTCCTGTCCTCGCTGCGCGGCGGCCGCCGCCGCTGACCGCGGTACGGTCCCGCGGCTCAGCAGTTCAGCGGCGCAGTCCGAGCCGGGCCAGCAGCGCCGGGGTGCTGTCCCGGCGGGCCCAGGCGATGACGGCCAGCGGCAGTATGAGGATGACCGGGGTGGCCGCGTGCTCCCCGTGGAAGACGGTGACCTGGGTGACGGTGGCGCAGACCATCAGGCCGATCATCGCGAGCGCGGCCACCTGGTAGAGCAGCGGGACGACCAGGGCGACCGCGCCCGCGAACTCCAGCGCGCCGGTGAGGTACATGAACCAGTCGCCGAAGCCGATCTTGTCGAACGAGTCGGCCGCGGCGCGCAGGCCCAGCAGCTTCGGGGTCGCGCTGGCGAACGCGTAGAAGAGCGCGAGCACGATCTGCAGGCCGAGCAGCGCGGTGTGCGCCCGGTCGCGGCGGGCGGGGGCGCCGGTGGCGCCCGGGACGGCACCCGGGGTCGTGTTCAGGGTGGTGGCGTCGGTGGCGGTGCCTGCGGTGGCGTGGGACACGGTGAACTCCTCGGTCGGGGACTGCGCTTGTCGCTGTCACAGGGATGGACCGGAGGGACTGCCACAACTCATCGGTGCCGCGGGAACCGCGGCGGTAGAGTGTGAGTTCCTCGGAGAAACCCACACGGCAGGGGGCGTACGGCGTATGCGCGAGATCAGTGGAGAGGCCGAACTGCGGGAACTGCTCGGGGAACCGACGCAGGCCGCGCTCGACAAGAGCCGTGACCGGCTGCACGCGCTGGACGTGGATTGGCTGGAGGCGGCGCCGTTCTGCCTGATGGCCACCGCCGCCGCGGACGGCACCTGCGACGTCTCGCCCAAGGGCGACCCCGCCGGGTTCACCGTGGTGCTCGACGACCGCACGATCGCCCTCCCCGAGCGGCCCGGCAACCGCCGCGCGGACGGCTTCCGCAACATCCTGTCCAACCCGCACATAGGGCTGCTCTACTTCATCCCCGGCCGCGGCGACACCCTGCGGATCAACGGCCGCGCCCGGCTGCTGAGCGACGCGGACTTCTTCGACCGCATGGTGGTCAAGGGCCACCGGCCGAAGGTGGCGGTGCTGGTCGAGATCGAGGAGGTCTTCCACCACTGCTCGAAGGCGTTCCTGCGCAGCGCCCTGTGGAAGCCGGAGAGCTGGCACCCGGAGGCGATGGCCTCCCGGGCGCTGATCTCGCGGACGCTGGAGCGCAAGGGCGAGTCGCTGGAGGCCCTGGAGGCGTACTACGGGCCGTCGTACGCGGAGAACATCTACCGCTGACGTGCGCGGCTGCCGTCATCCGGCCGCCGCTGCGGCGAGGAGCGGTCAGGGCAGTTGGGGGCACCCTCCCCGCAGACCGGAGGCCACCGGAGCGGTACCGTGTGCGGCACAGCGATCGCCCGTGTCCGATCGCTGATCCGACAAGGGGGGTTCCATGAAACACCGTCGCCCGCGCCCGCCGCGAAGAGTGCTCGCCAGAGCGGTCGGTACGGCGGGTGCGCTGGCTGTCGCGCTGGGCGCGGGGGTGACACCGGCGATGGCCGCCGGGAAGGTGTCCGGCGAGTCCGCGACCACCGGGTCCTCGCCCGACGAGCCCGACGCGAGCGCGCCCTGGGCACCCGAGAACGACGAGCTGCCGCTGGACCACAAGGCCGTCCACCCCGAGGCGTTCTCCTTCGGCCTGGGCGGGTCCCCTCTGCAGCTCACCATGCCCGCGACGACCGGGCCGTACAGCGTGGGCATGGTCGGCCTGCACCTCGTCGACAAGTCCCGTCCGGACCCGTACGTGCCGGGCAGCAAGTCCCGCGAAGTGATGGTGTCGCTGTGGTACCCGGCGACCTCCACGTCCGGGCACTACCAGGCGCCGTGGGAGCCGTCGATCTCCGGCGCCCACTTCCTCGCCACGCGAGGACTGTCGACGGGCCTGGTGACCCTGCCGAGGACCGCGGGCCATGTCCTCGCCCCGCTGAACTCCAAGCTCGGCAAGCTGCCCGTCCTGCTGTACTCGACCGGGCTGCACTCGGACCGCTCGATGGGCACCGCGCTCGCCCAGGAACTCGCCAGCCGCGGATACCTCGTCGTCACCGTCGACCACACCCACGACGCCAACGAGGTGCAGTTCCCCGGGAACCGGCTGGAGGTCAACAGGATGCCGGCGGGCACCCACTCCTCCGACACGCTCAAGGTGCGCGCGGCCGACATCAAGTTCGTCATCGACCAGCTGGACGCCATCAGCAAGGGCGGCAACCCGGACCCCGGCCACCCCACGCTCCCCACGGGGCTGTCGAAGGCCGTGGACATGGCCCACATCGGGATGTTCGGCTGGTCGCTGGGGGGCGCCGCGGTCGACACCTCCATGCAGCTCGACCACCGCATCGCCGCCGGGGCCAACCTGGACGGCCAGTTCTTCGGCACGGCGCCGAGCAAGGACCTGGACCGCCCGTTCATGCTGTTCAGCTCCGGCACCCACAACCGCAACAACGACTCGTCGTGGCGCACGCTGTGGCCGCACCTGAAGGGCTACCACGTCGACATCCAGCTCCACGGCGCGGCGCACCAGTCGTTCAGCGACAACGAGTGGATGGTGCCGCAGGAGGCGCGGCTGCTCGGGCTCTCCCAGTACCAGCTGCAGCAGCAGTTCGGCACGATCGATCCCGACCGGGCGGTCAAGGTCCAGTCCGACTACCTCACCGCCTTCTTCGACCAGGAGCTGCGCGGCAAGCACAGCGCGCTGCTGGACGGGCCGTCCAAGAGCTACCCGGAGATCTCCTTCGTCAAGTGACCGGACACGACGAAGGGCGGGCCCGGTGCGCGGGCCCGCCCTTCGTCGTGTCGGTGGTCAGTTGTGGCTGTGCAGGGCCGCGTTGAGGCCACCCCAGGAGCCGGTGCGCTGGAGCACCTCGACCCGGCCGGAGGTGGAGTTGCGGCGGAAGAGCAGGTTGTCGGCGCCGGACAGCTCCAGTGCCTTGACGACCTGGCCGTCCGGGAGGGTGACGCGGGTGCCGGCGGTGACGTACAGACCCGCCTCGATCACGCAGTCGTCGCCCAGCGCGATGCCCAGGCCCGACTCGGCGCCGAGCAGGCAGCGGCGGCCGACCGAGACGACCTGCGTGCCGCCGCCGGACAGGGTGCCCATGATGGACGCGCCGCCGCCGACGTCGGAACCGTCGCCGATGACGACGCCCTGCGAGATGCGGCCCTCGACCATGGAGGTGCCCAGGGTGCCCGCGTTGAAGTTGCAGAAGCCCTCGTGCATCACGGTGGTGCCGGAGGCGAGGTGGGCGCCCAGGCGCACCCGGTCGGCGTCGGCGATACGGACGCCGGAGGGCACCACGTAGTCCGTCATGCGCGGGAACTTGTCCACGCCGTACACCGCCAGGTGCAGGCCCTCCGCGCGGGCGGCCAGCCGGGCGGCCTCGACGCCGGACACCGGCACCGGGCCGATCGAGGTCCAGGCCACGTTGGCCAGCAGGCCGAACAGCCCTTCCAGGTTCTGCGCGTTGGGCCGCACCAGGCGGTGGCTGAGCAGGTGCAGCCGCAGATAGGCGTCGTGCGCGTCCAGCGGCTTGTCGTCGGTCGACGCGATGACCGTACGCACCGCCACGACCTCGACGCCCCGCCGCGGGTCCGGGCCCAGCGCCTTGGGCGCGGCGGCGCCCAGCGCCTGCCCGGCCTCCTCCGCCGTCAGCCGCCGCGTCCCCGCGGGCTCGGCCTGCGCGGTCAGCTCGGGGGCGGGGAACCAGGTGTCCAGAACGGTGCCGTCGTCGGCGAGGGTGGCAAGGCCGACGCCAACGGCGCCGGGGGCACGAGAGTCAGTCATGCCCAGCACGCTAGCCCCTTACCCCCCGCCCCGCCCAACCGGTTCACCATCCGGTCGCCCGGGGGTGTCGCGACGGCCCCACCAGGGAGGTCTTCCAGCCCGGCAGCGCAGCACGCCACGCCGCCAGTGCGCGCACACCACCTCGGCAAGGCCGCGGGCCGCCTGGTCGCGCCTGCGCCGCATGGGCAGGTGGCCCGGCCTCGCAATGGCGGGCCGGCGTCACATTGGCCAGGCCCCGCACCGCATGGGCTGGGCCCCGCCGCCGGAGGCGGCCGCGGGCCGCCGCCAGGTCCGGACCGGGCCCGCCGCCAGGCGAAGCGTCACGCCTGTGCCCGCTCGCTGTCCGCCGCCACGGGCGGCACCTGCGGCGTACGGGCGACCGGCTCCTTCAGGGGGGCCGGGAAGCGCTGCGCGAGCAGGACGATCACTCCGGCGGCGGCGGCGAGGGCGGCGCACAGGGGCCAGAGGAGGGCGGGGGCAGCGGCGTAGAGGAGGGTGCCCAGGGGCGGGGCGAGGACGGTGCCGGTGGTGGACGCGCCCGCGTACAGGCTCTGAAAGCGGCCCTGCATCCCCGCGGGTGCGTGGTCGGCGACGTAGGCGGTGGCGGGGGTCTTGTAGAGGATCTCGCCGAAGGTCAGCAGGAGGAGCAGGGCGATCGCGGTGCCGGTGGTGGCGCCGAGGCAGAGCGCGGTGTAGCCGAGGCCGACGAGCACCAGCCCGGCGCCGATGATGCGCAGCGGTGCGGCCCGGCGCAGCGCCAGGGTCGCGGGGATCTCCAGGCAGAGGATGACGCCGCCGTTGACGGCGAGCAGGGCGCCGTAGAAGGCGGTGCCGAAGCCGTGGTCGGCGAGGAAGACCGGCAGCGTGGAGTACTGCTGGCGGTAGACGGTGTCGGTGACGACGATCGCCGCGAGCAGCACCAGCACCGCGGGCCTGGCCCGCAGTTCCGTCCACAGCCGCGGCCCGCCCGGCCCGGCGGCCGTCCGCCGGGCGGCGCCCCGCGCGGGCAGGATGCGGGCGGCGTAGGCGGCGAAGAAGAGCGTGCCCGCGCCGTCGGCGACGAAGAGCCAGCCGTACGAGAAGCGGGCGGCGATCAGCGCGCCGATCGGCGGGCCGAGGGTGAAGCCCGCGTTCGCGGCGAAGCGCATCACCGCGTATCCCTGGCGCCGAGCGCCTTCCGGCACCGAGACGGCGACCAGCGCGGAGTTGGAGGCGCGGACGGCGCCCGCGGCGTACTGCGCGACGGGCAGCACCACGAGCAGCGCGGCGGTCGGCAGCACCGGCAGCGCGATCAGCCCGGCGCCGCTGGTGGCCGCCGCGGTGACCAGGGTGCGGCGGTGCCCGTAGCGGTCGCCGAACCACCCGCCGGTGAAGTTGCCCGCGACCAGCCCCGCGCCGCCGATCCCGGCGATGAGCCCGGCCTGCGCGACGCCGAGCCCGCGCGGCCCGTTCAGGTAGAGCACCAGGTACACGAAGGTGTACGCGACCATCATGTTGGCGAAGCTGCCCGCCGCCAGCAGCCAGACGACCCTGGGCACGTCCCGCATGATGCTCCCCCCGCCGGGTAAGTTTCCTGTGGGAACTGACTTTCCCAGTCCGGTCGGCTAGGGTCAACGCACTTGTCGCGCGGCACCGATCACAGCGGCACCGATCACGGGCGCTCCCGGACGCTCACAGGCAGGGGTCACGCTCACATGGCACGCCGCACCGCTCCCACCGATCCGCACTGCGCCATCGCGTCCGCGCTCGACGTGGTCGGCGACTGGTGGACGCTGCTGATCGTCCGCGACACCGCGCGCGGGGTGCGCAGATTCGACGCCCTCCACAAGGAGCTGGGCGTCTCCCGCAAGGTGCTGGCCGAGCGGCTGCGGGAGATGGTGGCGGCCGGAATCCTGGAGCGGCAGCCGTACCAGAGCGGTCCGGTGCGGTACGAGTACGTGCTGACGCCGCGCGGCCGCGCCCTGCTGCCGGTGCTGATCGCGCTCCAGGACTGGGGCGACGGCTGGGTGCTGGGCGACGGTACGGCCACGGCGACGGCGGACGAGGGCTCGCGGGAGGCGCTGCGGGTGCGGGAGCTGGTCGGCACCCGGCTGCCCGAACTGCGGCTGCCGGGTGCCGGGGGGTCACTCGATCCGGTGGCGCCCGACATGCCTTTCACGGTGCTGTACTGCTTCCCCGGCGCCTACGCGCGGCCCGAGGCGTATCCGCCGGGCTGGTCCGCGGTCCCGGGCGCGCCCGGCTGCACCCTGGAGTCGTGCACCTACCGCGACCGGCTGGCCGACTTCACGGCGGCCGGGGCCGGTGTGCACGGGGTGAGCACCCAACGGCCGGACGAGCAGGAGGCGTTCGCCGCCAAGGAGCGGCTGCGCTTCCCGCTGCTGTCGGACGCCGGCCTCGAACTCACCGCCGCCCTGCGGCTGCCCACCTTCCGTACCGGCGGCGCGGTACGGCTCAAGCGGCTCACCCTCGTGGTGGACGCGGGCCGGACGGTCCGGGCCGCGCTCTACCCGATCACCGACATCGAGCAGAGCGTGGCGGCGGCGCTGGAGGCGGTCCGCACGGCCGCCGCCGCAGAGACGGTCCGCTAGCCCCCTGGTCAGACCACGGCGCCGGGCGGCACTTCCCAGGCGTCCGCGTCCTGCCCGGGCCCCGCGCCGAGCACCGCGCAGCGCAACCAGTGCTCGCCGGGCGGGAGTTCACCGGTCAGGGTGGGGACGACCGTCCTGCGGTGCAGCACATTGGTGCCGGGCATGACCTGGACGACCCGGCCGGTCCTGGTCCCGTCGAGGTCGCGCAGGCCGCTGAGTTCGCCGTCCGCGGTGACGGCGAGCGCGCTCGCGCCGGTCTCCTCGCGGCGCGCGAAACCGCCGTCCCGGTCGACCGCGAAGCCGCCCTCCGCCGTCCACAGCGGGCGGCCGGTGCGGACGCGGTGGGTCCGCAGGTGCCAGGGCGCCGCCGCGGTGAGCCAGGTGGTGATCTCGACGTCGGACCACGGGTGCCAGGTGCTGCTGACCGTGCCGTCCTCCCCCGTCACCGGGTCCGCGCACTCCTCCCGCACCCGGAAGTGCACCGGCTCGCCCGCGGCCGGGTCGTCGTCGCTGAGCGCGAGCATCGAGTCGTACGCCCCCTGCGCCAGGCCGTCCCGGTCGGCGGGCAGGCTGAAGCCGAAGCGGGTGGAGTAGGCGAACTTGCTGTACTTCGCCGCCCCGCCGCGCACCCAGGAGTGGTGCTGGCGCCCGCTGAGCAGCGTCACCTCGCCGCCGGAGCGCATCAGCACCGCGCCCGCGTGCGGCTGGCCGACGACCGCCGGCAGGCCGGCCGCGGGCGGCTGCTCGGCCGCCGTCCAGAACGGGTGCGTCTCGGGCAGCGCCAACGGCAGGAACGCCTTCATCGCCCAGTACGGCGACCCGGGGCCGTTGTACTGCTCGGCGACGGCCGGCTGCGGATAGCCGTAGCCGATGCTCAGCAGGCCCTCCGGCGAGGTGTGCGCCGCGCGCCCCCGCCACCAGCGCAGATGCCGCAGCAGCAGCCCCTTCGCCTCGCCCGGCGCGACGGCGTCCACCCCGGCGTAGGGCAGCGCGCCCCAGAACGCGCCCTGCGCGAACCGGTAGGTGAGGCTGCGGCCGAAGGGCACCGCGGCGCCGTCGTCGGCGAACCAGTGCCGGAACCCCGGGGCGAACTCCGCGGCGCGCTCGCGGAACCGGGCGGCGCGGGCGGGGTCCTCCTCACCGGCGAGCGCGGCGTACAGCAGCCCGTAGAAGTGCATCGCCCACGGGATGTAGTAGTCGCGCCGCTCGAAGTCGCCGTCGGCGTACCAGCCGTCGCCCAGCGCGTACGTCTCCAGCCGGTCCAGCCGGGCGTGGCGCGCCTCGCGGTCGTGGCGGAAGCCGACCCGGTCCAGGCCGAGGGAGACCAGCACGGGGAAGAAGTCCCAGTTGTTGGGCGGGGTCCCCCGAGGCAGGCAGCTCGCCAACCACCGGCCCACACGGTCGCGTTCGGCGCCGGTCAGCGGGTCCCACAGCCGCTCGGGTGCCAGCGCGAGGGCGAAGCCGATCGCGGCCATCTCGACGATCCGCTGGTCGAGGTCGCCGGGCACGCCCCAGAACTCGGGGTGCGCCGGATCGGTGCCCGCCGCCAGACCCCGCGCCCACACGTCCCAGTGCGCGAACTCCCCGCCCCCCGCGGCCAGCGGCGCCAGCCCCCACAACGGCCGTGCGTACCCCTCCAGATCAGCCGCGGTGTCATCGTGATGCGCGATGTTGACGCCCAGCCGGATCCTGGCCCCACCCGCACTGGCATACGCCACCAGCGGCTCGGTCACCTCCCGCACACACGCCTGCAGCCCACCCCGGCTCCCCGGTTCCCGCAACCCCTGGCCCATGCCTGGCCGCCCTCCACGGTCGGTCCCGATGTTGCGATAACTTTCGCAACTCCGCACGGGCGGCGTCAACGGCCTGGCACGGACAGGGGAGGCGGCTGCGTCCCGTCGTCAGCGGGCGGCGGACGGCGTACCGTCCGGGTCGAGACCCGCGGGCCAGAGCCATTCGAAGAACTCGGTGGAGGAGACGAAGAGGCTGCCTGCTCCGCCGTCGGCCGTCTGCCGGCGCGGACCGCGGCCCAGGAACGCGGCGAGCGGGCTGCGGCCGATCATCCCCGCGTCGACCGCCGCCTTCGCCAGCCGCTCGGCGGCGTCCCGGTCCCCCGCGTCGCCGCAGCGCAGGGCCAGCCCGGTCAGTGCCAGGGTGTCCCCGGCGTCGGCGGCCAGCCGCGCCAGCCGCTCGGCTTCCGCGAACCGGCCCACCCGGTCGCGTCGTCCGGCGAGTTCGGTGAGAGCCGCGGTGTTTCCGGCCTCCGCCGCCAGCAGCGCGAGCCGTTCCGCGGCCGCCGGCTCCCCCGCTGCCTCCCGCTGCGCGACCAGCCGCACCAGCGCCGAGGTGTTCCCGGTGCCGGCGACCAGCAGGGCGAGACGTTCGGCTTCGGCGTATGCGCCCTGCTCCCCGTGGTGCACCGCGAGCAGCGCCAGAGCGGACGCGTCCCCGGCGTCGGCGGCCATCCGCGCCAGGCGCTCCGCATCGCCCGGCTCACCCTCCGTGCGGCGCCGCTCGGCCAGCCAGTTCAGCGCCGCGGTGGTACCCGTCCGCAGCGCCTGGAGGGCGAGTTGCTCCGCCTCCTCCGGGTCACCGGCCGCGTCACAGAGCTGGACGAGCCGGGTCCACGCGGAGGCGTTCCCGGCCTCCGCGGCGAGCCGGAACAGGCGCCGGGCCTCGTCGTGCTCACCGAGCCGCTCGCGTCCGCGCGCGAGACGGGCCAGGGCGGCGGTGTCACCGGCGTCCGCGGCCAGGCGCAGCAAGCGCTCGGCCTGCGCGTGCTCGCCGGCTTCCGCGCGACGGTCGGCGAGCCAGTACAGGGCGGTCGTGTCACCGGCGTCCGCGGTCAGCCGCGCCAGACGCTCGGCCTCCGCGTGCTCGCCGTCCCGGTCCCGGCGTTGGGTCAGCCAGCGCAATGCGGCGGCATCGCCGACCGCCGCGGCCAGCAGCGCGATCCGCTCCGCCTCCTCGTACTCGCCCTGCTCGCCGCTGCGCTGGGCCAGCCAGTGCAGCTCAGCGGCGCTGCCCGTGTCCGCCGCCGTCCGGGCCAGCCGCTCGGCGTCCGCCGGTTCGCCCGCCCACGCCTGCCGCTGGGTGAGCCAGCGCAGTGCCGAGGCGTCACCGGCCGCCGCGGCCACCAGCGCGATCCGCTCCGCCTCGGCCAGGTCTCCCTCCTCGCCTCTGCGCTGCGCCAGCCAGCTCAGCGCGGACGTGCTGCCCGCGGCCGCGGCCGCGTTCGCCAGCCGCTCCGCCCGTGCGTGTTCCCCCCGCTTGTCACAGCGCCGGGTGAACCAGGTGAGCGCTCTGGGGTCGCCGGCCTCCGCGGCCGACCGGAACAGCCTTTCCGCCTCGGCGGGTTCGGCCGCCGCGCTCCGCTCCATGGCGAGCCGGGTCAATGACGCCGCGTCCCCCGCTTCAGCGGCCTTGTGCAGCAAGCACTCGGCCCAGTAGGTCCGTTGCCGCACCTCGGCGGCGTACGAGAGCGTGGCCAGGTCCTCCGGCCGGACGAGGTGGTCATGGGCGGCCTGCCAGAAGGACCGCCGGGGACAGCGCGCACGGCGGTCCTCACGCCCGTGCTGCTCGAGTGAGTCCGCCAGCCGGTAGACGGGTACCGCGTTGCCCGCCGCGGGCGGACCGTCGCGGCCCGCGCGCGGCCGGACACGGCGCAGGGGAGCGAGGTTGCCGTGGACGGTCTCCCCCAGCTCCGCGAGCGCCCGCTCCAGCCAGTTGTTGTCGAGGGCGTCGTATTCGTCGTCGCTCAGGTAGTCCTCGGCCGCCGCTTCCAGGAAGCCGATCGGCAGGGAGAGGCCGACGCCCAGCCGACGGGCGTCCATGGCCGCTTCGAGGATGGCGCGGGCGGGAGGCGACCCTGTGCGGTAGCGGTCCAGGAGCTGCGGGGCACCGGCGAGGTGCTGGGTCAGCCTCCCGTCGGGTGCGTGCCGCAGGGCGTCGGCGATCTGCCAGTCGCCGGTGGCGGCGAGCGCTCGCGCGGCCCGCATCGCCGGCTCGTCGAAACAGTGGGGCAGGGTGACGACCCGCCCGGCCAGTAACTCACGCACCCGGGGATGAACGTCCGCTTCCTCGGGGATGGGCAGCGCGGTGTAGGCGGCGGCGTACTGCGGCCACAGGGTGCACAGCACGAGGACCGGACCGGACCGCGGGTCGGTGAGGAGCGAGTGCAGCGCCGCGGCGATCCGTTCGCCCAGGCCGGAGGCGGCACCGAGGTAGTGCTGGGCCTCGTTCATCCACACCACGGTGCGCGGGCCGACGTTGCGAAGGTCGGCGAGGGCCGCTTCCGCGCGGCCCGGGTCGAACGGGTGCCACAGTGACCAGCCCCGTCCGGCGAGCGGCTGCACGGCCTCCCAGCAGGCCCGGGTCTTGCCGGTCGACGACGGCCCGACCAGCACCGCCATCTGGCTGCGACCGGACGCGGCGGCGGCCGCCAGGTCCGCGAGTTCCCGGTCGTGCGGCCGCACCACGTACGGCGGGAGCGGGGACTTGGTCCGTGACCGCCGCTGCTCTCCGGAGGCGCGGCGCTCCGCCCGGCGCGGCGGCGGGTCGGCTGCGGGATGCACCTCGAGGTCGAGGGGGTCCCACTCCGCGATCGGCCGGCCCGGACCGCTGGCAGGTACCGGGGCGGCCGCGTCGGTGCGGGCGGCGGCCCGCAGATCCAGCAGGGAGCGTACGTCGCGGTCCAGACCCAGCCCGTGTGCCAGCGCGGCCACCGTCTCCGTCGACGGTATCGGCCCGCCCGCCCGGAACGCCTCGCTCACCGTGGTGCGCCCCAGGCCGATCCGCTCCGCGAGCCGGGCCTTGGTGAGCCGCTTCGCGGCGCGAGCCTGCTCCAGACGGGCCCGCAGCTCGGCAAGGGCATCGGCCGGGTCCGGATACGGCTCAGCGCTCACCTCTCGCCCCCCGCCGCAGGTGTTGGACCACTTCGTGTGCTGCTGTTCACAGGTGTCCATCATCGTCCGGAACGAACCCCGGCGAACACTTTCCCGAGGAATCTTGCGGCCAGGCAATGGACCCGCACAGCAAGGGGATCGTCACATGTCCGACCACACCGCCGTCGTCGTGCTCGCCTGCGCGCTGATCGTCCTGGTGGCCGCGCTGGCCGGTGCCGCGGCGGCCTGCCTCGCCCGCCTGGATCACGCCAGCTATCCCGCGGCCGTCTGCCGCGCCGCGGTCGCCTTCACCGCGGTCCTCTCCCTCGCCACCGCGATCGCCGCGGTGCTCGTCGGCTGACGCGCCGGATGCCAGGCACCGGACACGCCGACGGGCGGCCACCACATCTCTGTGGTGGCCGCCCGTCGTGTGTCGCGGTGAGGCGTACGTCCGGTCAGACGTTGAAGCCGAGGGCGCGGAGCTGTTCGCGGCCGTCGTCGGTGATCTTGTCCGGGCCCCACGGCGGCATCCAGACCCAGTTGATCTTCAGGTCGCTGACGATGCCCTCGGTCGCGGACTGGGCCTGCTCCTCGATGACGTCGGTGAGGGGGCAGGCGGCCGAGGTGAGGGTCATGTCCAGGGTGGCGACGTTGGCGTCGTCCACGTGGATGCCGTAGATGAGACCGAGGTTGACCACGTCGATGCCCAGTTCGGGGTCGACGACGTCGTAGAGCGCCTCGCGGATCTCCTCCTCGGAGGCGGGCTTGAGCGCGGTGCCCGGGTTGCCGGCGGTGTCGGTCATGCGGACTCCTTCGGAGTTACGGCGCCGGAGCCGGACAGCGCCTGCGCGGTCGCGTCCTTCCACGCCATCCAGCTCAGCAGGGCGCACTTCACGCGCGCCGGGTACTTGGAGACGCCGGCGAACGCGACCGCGTCCTCCAGCACCTCCTCCATCGCGTCGTCCGGCTCGATCCGGCCCTTGGACTGCATCAGCTCCAGGAAGGTCTCCTGGATCTTCCGCGCCTCGGTCAGGTCCTTGCCGACCAGCAGGTCGTTCAGCACCGAGGCGCTGGCCTGGCTGATGGAGCAGCCCTGGCCCTCGTAGCTGACGTCGCCGATGACGGTGCCGTCCATCCGCACCCGCAGGGTGATCTCGTCACCGCAGGTCGGATTGACGTGATGCACCTCGGCCTGGCCGTCCCGCAGGCCGCGGCCGTGCGGGTGCTTGTAGTGGTCCAGGATCACTTCCTGGTACATCGAGTCGAGCTTCACAGCAGCACCACCATCACCCGAAGAAGTTCCGTACGTGCTCCAGTCCCTCGACCAGGGCGTCGACCTCGGCCGGGGTGGAATACAGATAGAACGACGCTCGCGTGGTCGCAGGAATTCCGTACCGCAGGCAGACCGGCCGCGCGCAGTGGTGGCCGACCCGGACCGCGATGCCCTGCTCGTCGAGCACCTGGCCGACATCGTGCGGGTGGATGTCGCCGAGGGTGAAGGAGATCGCGGCGCCGCGGTCCTCGGCCGTGGTGGGGCCGATGATCCGCAGGTCGGGGACCTCCAGCAGCCTGCTCACCGCGTAGTGGGTGAGGGCGTGCTCATGCGCGGCGATCTTGTCCATGCCGATCGCCGACAGGTAGTCCACGGCCGCGCCGAGGCCGACGGCCTGGGCGATCGGGGGCGTACCCGCCTCGAACTTGTGCGGCGCCGGGGCGTACGTCGAGGAGTGCATCGAGACGGTCTCGATCATCTCGCCGCCACCGAGGAACGGCGGCAGGTCCTCCAGCAGCTCCTGGCGGCCCCAGAGCACCCCGATGCCGGTCGGGCCGCACATCTTGTGGCCGGTGAAGGCCACGAAGTCGGCGCCGAGCCGCTGCACGTCCAGCGCCATGTGCGGCGCGGCCTGCGAGGCGTCGATGAGCACCAGCGCGCCGACGTCCTGGGCGCGGCGCACGATGGCCTCGACCGGGTTGACGGTGCCCAGGATGTTGGAGACCAGCACGAAGGAGACGATCTTCGTCTTCTCGGTGATGACCTGCTCGATGTCCGACAGGTCGAGCCTGCCGTCGTCGGTCAGGCCGAACCACTTCAGCTTCGCGCCGGTGCGCTGCGACAGCAGCTGCCACGGCACGATGTTGGAGTGGTGCTCCATCTCCGTGATGACGATCTCGGTCTCGCGGTCCACCCGGTAGGGCTCGTCGGCCCAGCCGAGCATGTTCGCCACGAGGTTCAGCGACTCGGAGGCGTTCTTGGTGAATATGACCTCGTCGCGGCTGGGCGCGTTGATGAAGGCGGCGACCTTGTCACGGGCGCCCTCGTACAGCGCGGTGGCCTCCTCGGCGAGGACGTGCACACCGCGGTGGACGTTGGCGTTGTACCGCTCGTAGTACCCGTTGAGGGCGTCGAGCACCTGCCGCGGCTTCTGCGAGGTCGCCGCGTTGTCCAGGTAGACCAGCTTGCGGTCGTCGTGGACCAGGCGGTCCAGGATCGGGAAGTCCTTGCGGATCGCCTCGGTGTCGAGGAGGCCGGGCAGCGTACGTCCGGTCGTCGAGGGAACTGTCACGCGACATCCTCCTTGGAGTTCGCCCCGCTCGCGGAGCCGCCCTTCACATAGGACTCGTAGCCCTCTTCCTCCAGCTTGTCCGCGAGCTCGGCACCGCCGGACTCGGCGATCCGGCCCTGCGCGAAGACATGCACGTAGTCGGGCTTGATGTAGCGCAGGATGCGCGTGTAGTGGGTGATCAGCAGGGTGCCGACCTCCCCGGACTCACGGACCCTGTTGACACCCTCGGAGACGACCCGCAGGGCGTCCACGTCGAGGCCGGAGTCGGTCTCGTCGAGGATGGCGATCTTCGGCTTGAGCAGTTCGAGCTGGAGGATCTCGTGGCGCTTCTTCTCGCCGCCGGAGAAGCCCTCGTTGACGTTGCGCTCGGCGAAGGCGGGGTCCATCTGGAGCCGCTCCATGGTCTCCCGCACCTCCTTCACCCAGGTGCGCAGCTTGGGCGCCTCGCCGCGGATCGCGGTGGCCGAGGTGCGCAGGAAGTTGGAGACGGAGACGCCGGGGACCTCGACCGGGTACTGCATGGCGAGGAACAGACCGGCGCGGGCGCGCTCGTCGACGCTCATCGCCAGCACGTCCTCGCCGTCGAGGGTGACGGTGCCGCCGGTGACGGTGTACTTGGGGTGGCCCGCGAGCGAGTAGGCGAGGGTCGACTTGCCGGAGCCGTTGGGGCCCATGATGGCGTGCGTCTCGCCCTGCTTCACGGTCAGGTCGACGCCGCGCAGGATCTCGCGGGGGCCGTTCTCGGCCTCGACGGTGACGCGCAGGTCGTGGATTTCAAGCGTGGCCATGTGCTCAGGACTCCTGGGTGACGGAGACGAGCACGTCGTCCCCAACGATCTTGACGGGGTATACGGGTACGGGCCGCGTGGCGGGCAGTCCCGACGGCTTTCCGGTGCGCAGGTCGAAGCTGGATCCGTGCAGCCAGCACTCGATCTGGCAGTCCTCGACCTCGCCCTCGGAGAGCGAGACGTTCGCGTGCGAGCAGATGTCGTTGATGGCGAACACCTCGCCCGCGGTGCGCACGACCGAGACCGGTACGCCGTCCAGCTCCACGCGGCGCGGCGTGTCGTCTTCCAGCTCGCTCAGGCCGCAGGCGCGGAGGAAGCCAGTGGGGGCGGTCATCAGACGGACGCCTCCAGTTCGGCGTCGATGCTCGCCATCAGACGCTCCTCCAGGTCGGGCAGGCCGATCTGCTGGACCAGCTCGCCGAAGAAGCCGCGGACCACCATGCGGCGGGCCTCGTCGGCGCGGATGCCGCGGGACTGCAGGTAGAAGAGCTGCTCGTCCTCGAAGCGGCCGGTCGCCGAGGCGTGGCCCGCGCCGACGATCTCGCCGGTCTCGATCTCCAGGTTGGGCACCGAGTCGACCCGCGCGCCGTCGGTGAGGACGAGGTTGCGGTTGAGCTCGTAGGTGTCGGTGCCCTCGGCCTCGGCGCGGATCAGCACGTCGCCGATCCAGACCGCGTGCGCGTCCCGGCCCTGCAGCGCGCCCTTGTACGTGACGTTGCTGCGGCAGTGCGGGGTGTCGTGGTCGATGAAGAGCCGGTGCTCCTGGTGCTGGCCCTCGTCGGTGAAGTACAGGCCGTACAGCTCGGCCTCGCCGCCGGGGGCGCCGTAGATCACCCGCGGGTGCAGCCGGACCAGGTCACCGCCGAAGGTGACGACGACGGACTTGTACGTGGCGTCCCGGCCGACGAGCGCGGTGTGCTGCGCCACGTGCACGGCCGTGTCGTCCCAGTCCTGCAGGCTGACGACGGTGAGCTTGGCGCCGTCGCCGACGAGGATCTCCACGTTGGCCGCGAGGGTGGCGTCCCCGGTGTGGTCGATGACGACCACGGACTCGGAGAAGGCGCCGGCCTCGATGATCTGGTGGCCGAAGACCGTGCCGCCCTCGCCGTGCACCGCGATCCTGACCGGCTCGGTGAGCACGGCGTTCTTCGGTACCGAGACGACCGAGGCCTTCTCGAAGGAGCTGAACGCCTGGGCCACGACCCGGTCGGCGGGCTTGCCCGCCCGGCCGACGCGGGCGTCGGTACGGTCCACGGTCTCCACGGTGACGCCCTCGGGCGCGGTCACCTCGACCCGCAGGCCGCCGGTGGCCTCCGCGGTGCCGTCGTGCAGGCCGCGCAGCCGCTCCAGCGGAGTGAAGCGCCACTCCTCCTCGCGACCGTGCGGCACCGGGAAGTCGGCCACGTCGTAGGACGGGGCCGCGCTGACCCGGGCGTCGGCGGGTTGACCCACCGTGATGGCACCGTCCGTGGTGCTGCCCGCAGGGATGTTGTCAGCCATGGCTTGTCGTACTGCTCACTTTCTGCCTTGTGGTGTTCGCTCGCGCGAGTGAGCCCGGGAAGGGCGGTGTACGGGGCCGGGGGCTAGCCGACCGCGCCTTCCATCTGCAGCTCGATCAGGCGGTTGAGTTCCAGGGCGTACTCCATCGGGAGCTCCTTGGCGATCGGCTCGACGAAGCCGCGCACGATCATCGCCATGGCCTCGAACTCGGTCATGCCGCGGCTCATGAGGTAGAAGAGCTGGTCGTCGGAGACCTTGGAGACGGTCGCCTCGTGTCCCATGGACACGTCGTCCTCGCGGACGTCGACGTACGGGTACGTGTCGGAGCGCGAGATGGTGTCGATGAGCAGGGCGTCGCAGAGCACGTTGGACTTGGATCCGGCGGAGCCCTCACCGATCTCGATCAGACCCCGGTAGGAGGTGCGGCCACCGCCGCGGGCCACCGACTTGGAGACGATGTTCGACGAGGTGTTCGGCGCCATGTGCACCATCTTGGCGCCCGCGTCCTGGTGCTGGCCCTCGCCCGCGAAGGCGATGGACAGGGTCTCGCCCTTGGCGTGCTCGCCCATCAGGTAGACGGCCGGGTACTTCATGGTCACCTTGGAGCCGATGTTGCCGTCGACCCACTCCATCGTGGCGCCCTCGTAGGCGACCGCGCGCTTGGTGACCAGGTTGTAGACGTTGTTCGACCAGTTCTGGATGGTCGTGTAGCGGCAGCGGCCGCCCTTCTTCACGATGATCTCGACGACCGCGGAGTGCAGCGAGTCCGACTTGTAGATCGGCGCGGTGCAGCCCTCGACGTAGTGGACGTAGGCGTCCTCGTCGACGATGATCAGCGTCCGCTCGAACTGGCCCATGTTCTCGGTGTTGATCCGGAAGTAGGCCTGGAGCGGGATCTCCACGTGCACGCCCTTCGGCACGTAGATGAAGGAGCCGCCGGACCACACGGCCGTGTTCAGCGAGGCGAACTTGTTGTCGCCCGCCGGGATCACGGTGCCGAAGTACTCCTGGAACAGCTCGGGGTGCTGCTTGAGCGCGGTGTCGGTGTCGAGGAAGATGACGCCCTGCTCCTCCAGGTCCTCGCGGATCTGGTGGTAGACGACCTCGGACTCGTACTGCGCGGCGACACCGGCGACCAGGCGCTGCTTCTCGGCCTCGGGGATGCCGAGCTTGTCGTACGTGTTCTTGATGTCCTCCGGCAGGTCCTCCCAGGACTCGGCCTGCTTCTCGGTGGACCGCACGAAGTACTTGATGTTGTCGAAGTCGATGCCGGAGAGGTCGGAGCCCCAGGTCGGCATGGGCTTCTTGCCGAAGAGCCGCAGGCCCTTCAGCCGCAGCTTCAGCATCCACTCGGGCTCGGACTTCTTGGCCGAGATGTCGCGGACGACGTCCTCGGAGAGGCCGCGCTTGGCAGACGCGCCCGCCACGTCGGAGTCGGCCCAGCCGTACTCGTACGTACCGATGCCTTCGAGCTCCGGGTGAGTGGTCTCCGTGGGAGCAGTCATGCGGGTTTCCTCCCGGACGTGCTGGTGGATGCTGATGAATCTGACAGGTCTGACGGATCGTGAACGGTGGTGCTCGCGTGGTTGGCCTGCGGGATGAACGTGGTGCACACCCCGTCGCCGTGGGCGATGGTGGCCAGCCGCTGCACATGGGTCCCGAGCAGGCGGGAGAAGACCTCGGCCTCCGCCTCGCAGAGCTGCGGGAACTGCT
This sequence comes from Streptomyces sp. NPDC051976, assembly GCF_040680795.1. NCBI lineage: Bacteria > Bacillati > Actinomycetota > Actinomycetes > Kitasatosporales > Streptomycetaceae > Streptomyces > Streptomyces sp. NPDC051976. The sequence continues at coordinate 14,373 of NZ_JBFAXL010000018.1, read as the reverse complement.
CGGCGGTGTGGGCCACCGGGCAGTGGTGCTGGCAGAGCTGCTCCCCGGCCGGGCCGGGGGCGCTACGCGCGGTAGCAGCGTACCCGTCCGCGGACAGGGCCCTGGCCAGCGCCTGAGCGCGGTCCTCGGGGGCCGCCGCCTCCACCAGGGGCCGGTAGCGCTCGGCCTGGCCGGCCACGCGGGCCCGGGCGAAGGCCGACACCGCGGCCTCGCCGCTCTCGCCACCGCCCGCGGATTCCGCGATCCAGTGCAGGGCGTCGGCGGCGAGCTGGTCGTACGCCTGGTCGAAGGCGTCCCGGCCGCAGTCGGTGAGTGCGAAGACCTTGGCGGGGCGGCCACGGCCACGGTGGCCGTAGACGCGCTGGTCCCTGGGCTCCACCACATTCTCGGCGTGGAGGGCGTCCAGGTGGCGGCGGACCGCGGCCTGGGTCAGGCCGAGCCGCTTGGCGACATCGGCGGCGGTCGAGGGACCGTGGTCCAGGATGGACCGGGCGACCCGGTTGCGGGTGCGCCGCTCTCCGGTCGTCTGCTCCTCCGCTGCCCGCTGGGCAGCGCCACCGCCGTATTCCACAACACCATTGTTGCGTAATTCCTCAGGAGCAGGCAAGCCGCCTCGGTCACGATCACGGTGTGCTGTGTCACTAAGGGTTGCCTAACCTCGCCCTGCCGCAAGAGCCGCGGGAAGCGCTACCTACACTCACAGCATGCGAAACGAGCCCGCGGTCGAGGTGACCGGACTGGTCAAGCGGTACGGGGCCAAGACCGCGGTGTCCGGTCTCGACCTGACCGTCGCCCGAGGCGGCGTGACCGCCGTGCTGGGGCCCAACGGCGCGGGCAAGACCACCACGGTCGAGGTGTGCGAGGGGTACCGGCGGGCGGACGGCGGGGCCGTCCGGGTGCTCGGCCTCGACCCCGCCGTCCGGGGGACCGAGCTGCGGCCCCGGATCGGGGTGATGCTCCAGTCCGGCGGTGTCTACCCCGGCGCCCATGCCGAGGAGATGCTGCGGCACACCGCGACCCTGTACGCCGATCCCGTCGACCCGGCGCTGCTGATCGAGCGGCTCGGCCTGGAGTCCTGCGGCCGCACCACCTACCGGCGGCTGTCCGGCGGCCAGCAGCAGCGGCTGGCGCTGGCCATGGCCGTGGTCGGCCGCCCCGAGCTGGTCTTCCTCGACGAGCCGACCGCGGGCCTGGACCCGCAGGCCCGGCACGCCACCTGGGACCTCGTACGGGAGCTGCGGGCCGACGGCGTCACGGTCGTGCTCACCACGCACTTCATGGACGAGGCCGAGCAGCTCGCCGACGACGTGGTGATCATCGACGGCGGCCGGGCCATCGCCCAGGGCAGCCCCGACGCGCTGTGCCGCGGCGGCGCCGAGAACACCCTGCGCTTCTCCGGCCGCCCCGGGCTGGACCTGGTCTCGCTGCTCAACGCCCTCCCGGCCGACACCGCCGCCGCCGAGCTGACCCCGGGCACCTACCGGATCGAGGGCAAGGTCGACCCGCAACTGCTGGCCACCGTCACCTCCTGGTGCGCCCAGCACGGCGTCCTCCCCGACCGCCTCTCGGTGGAGCGCCGCACCCTGGAGGACGTCTTCTTGGAGCTGACCGGCAAGGAGCTGCGCGGATGAGCAGTACCAGTACGCACACCGCCGCCGGAGCCGGGCTGTTCGCGCCCGCGCCCGGGGCCGCGCCGCTGCCGCGGATGATCCGCGCGCAGGCCGCGCTGGAGACCCGGATGCTGCTGCGCAACGGCGAGCAGCTGCTGCTCACCGTGGTGATCCCGGCGCTGCTGCTGGTGCTCTTCAGCGCGGTCGACATCGTGGACACCGGCGCGGGCAAGTCGGTGGACTTCCTGGCCCCCGGCATCCTCGCGCTCGCGGTGCTGTCGACCGCCTTCACCGGCCAGGCCATCGCGACCGGCTTCGAGCGGCGCTACGGCGTGCTGAAGCGGCTGGGCGCCTCGCCGCTGCCGCGCTGGGCGCTGATGACCGCGAAGACCTGTTCCGTGCTGGTGACCGAGGCGCTGCAGATCGCGCTGCTGACGGTGATCGCCTTCGCGCTGGGCTGGTCGCCGCACGGCGACCCGCTCGCCGTGGTCGCGCTGCTGCTGCTCGGCACCGCCGCCTTCTCCGGGCTCGGGCTGCTGATGGCGGGCACCCTCAAGGCCGAGGCGACGCTGGCCGCCGCGAACCTGGTCTTCCTGCTGCTGCTGGTCGGCGGCGGGGTGATCGTGCCGCTGAGCAAGTTCTCCGGCGGCGTGCAGTCGGCGCTGAAGCTGCTGCCGATCTCCGCGCTCTCCGACGGCCTGCGCGACGTGCTCCAGCACGGCGCCTCGATGCCCTGGGGCGACCTGGGCATCCTCGCCGTGTGGGCGGTCGTCGGCCTGGCCGCCGCCGCCCGCTTCTTCCGCTGGGAGTGAGCCGCGCGCGCCGCGGGGTTCAGCCCGCGGACACGCAGTCGGTGAAGCGCACGACGTCCTGCCCCGTGCCCGCGTCGAGCGCGGTGAACTCCCCTTGCGGGTGCGAGGCGAAGCGGCACATGTCGTACCGCGCGCGGACGCCCGCCGCGGCGCCCCGGTACCGGTGCGCGCCCACGAGCTGGCAGGAGTCGTAGCGCACCAGCGGGCCGTCGTCGGTCAGGGTGTAGCGGTGGGCGCGCAGCCCCGCGGAGAAGTCCTTGAAGGCGTGCGCGGTGTCGTCGCAGTCGTTGAAGCGGACGGTGCCGCGGTTCCACGCGCAGTCGATCACCACGACCGAGGGGTCGCGCAGCTCGAAGCGGATGTCCTCGGCGTGGAAGCGCTGGGCGCCGTCGAAGTGCGCGGGCCGCGGGAAGCGGAAGAAGGCGCTCTCGAAGCCGTATTCGGGGTGTGGCACCGGGCGGCGGCCGGTGACGATGTAGCTGCCCGCCCGGCAGGTCACCGAGCCGCCGTACGGGAACTCCAGGAAGTTGCCCCACTCGTAGGTCACGTTCATGTCGGTGAACCAGTAGTTGAGGAACTGGTCCTGCTGCGCGGTGTCCTCGGAGTGCAGCGACAGCCCCGAGTACAGGAAGGCCCGGCGGTACGCGCCGCCGACCCGGCACGCCTGCCAGCGCATCTCGGAGTTGGTGTTGGAGCCGTCGAGCGCGAGGCCGTACTCCCACTCCCCCATCCACTCGCAGTCGGAGAAGCGGTAGTTCGCGGCGCCGCCGGTGGAGTACGAGTAGAAGAACGAGGCGCCGGGTGTGCCCGAGGTGAAGCGCAGGCCCTCGAAGGAGATGTTCTGCCAGGTGTCGTTGTTGCGGCACAGATAGCTGCCCTCGGCGGCGCCCGCGGCGGTGGCGGGCGGGGCGAAGACGATCTCGCTGATCCGCAGGCCCGCGCCGCGGAAGCGCAGCCCGTTGGCGGGGCGCCGCGGGCGGTCGGCGTCGAGCAGGGCGCCGGGCCTGGTGACCAGGAAGCGGCCGGGCGGCACGTCGACGACCGTTCTGCCGGTGCCGTCGGACACCCGGGACTCGGCGTAGGCGTAGGCGGCGGCGAAGGCCGCGCTGTCGTCGGTGCGGCCGTCGCCCTTGGCGCCGAAGTCGGCGACCACGTCCACGTATCCGGGGTGGCCCCGGGGCGCGGCGGACGCCTCCTGGCCGTCGAGGGCGCCACCGGCGTACGCGGCGGCGCCGGCCCCGCCCAGCGCCGCGGCCGCGCCGCCGTACAGCAGCCGCCGCCGGTTGACGCTCCCGCGCTCCGCACCGCCCATGTCTCCCCCAGCCCCCACGTCCCAGCCCCCGAACCCCTGCCCCGGCCCCCGCCGGTGGTGCCCCGATGCTAGGGCCTGACCTGTACGGAGTGCGCCGGGCGGCCCGCGGCGACCCCCTAGTGAAAGCATGCACAAGGGCGGCGCTTACCATAGGGCCCGTGCCAAAACTGCCCGAACTCGCGCGAAACCCTCTCGCCTTCATCGCCGCCCGGTGGACCCCGTCCCCGGTCACGGTGCGCAGGGCCACGCTCTCCGCGCTGGTCATGTCGGTGGTCATCGTCGTGACCGGCGGCGCCGTGCGCCTCACCGGTTCCGGTCTCGGCTGCCCGACCGCCCCCCGCTGCGTGGGCGACAGCTGGGTGCCCACCGAGGCGATGGGCGTGCACGGCGCGATCGAGTTCACCAACCGCATGCTGACGTACGTGCTCTGCGCCGCCGTCGGCTGGGCGATCATCGCGGTGAGGTCGCAGAAGCCGGTGCGCCGCAGCCTGACCCGGCTGGGCTGGGCCCAGTTCTGGATGGTCGTGGCCAACGCGGTGCTGGGCGCCTTCACGGTGCTCACCGGCCTCAACCCGTACGTGGTCTGCGTGCACTTCGTGCTGGCCGCGATCCTGATCGTGATCGCCGTGCAGATGTGGCAGCGCGCCAAGGAGGGCGACGCCTCGCCCCGGCCGCTGGTCGGCAAGCCGGTGCGCCAGCTCACCTGGCTGCTGACGGCGGCGACCGCCGCGCTGATCGTGGTGGGGACCGTGGTGACCGGCGCCGGGCCGCACGCGGGCGACTCCAGTGATGTGCACCGCATCCCGGTCGACTGGAAGTCCGTCGCCCAACTGCACGCGGACCTCGCCTGGGTGGTCGTCGCGCTGACCGCCGCGCTGTGGTTCGTGCTGCGCGCGGTGGACGCGCCGATCGGGCCCCGCGACCGCAGCCGCGACATGTTCGTCGTACTGATGTCGCAGGGCGTCATCGGCTACGTGCAGTACTTCACGCATCTGCCCGAGGCGGTCGTCGGGCTGCACATGTTCGGCGCGTGCATCGTGTGGATCGCGAACCTGCGGGTCCTGCTGTCGCTGCGCGAGCGCCCCTTCGCCGAGCCCGGCGCGGTGCTCCCCGGCCCCGCGCAGTCCGGCTCAGCGGTCAGCGTGGGAGTCTGAGCGCCGGGGGTCCGGGCGTCCTTCGGCCAGCCGGTAGACGCGGCGCGCGTTCGCCGCGCCGACCAGCGCCGCGACCCGGTGCCCGTCGGCTGACGACCAGTCCCCGGCGTCGACCCGCCGCTCGACCAGCCGGTCGAGCGCGGCCCTGAACCGCCGCGCCCCCGTCACGTACAGCTCGGGCAGCGCCGCCGCGCCGCCCGCGTACAGCACCTTCCCGAACGGCGTGCGCCCCAGCACCGGGGCCGGGTCGCCGCCCAGCCCCACGTAGACGTGCGGCAGCGCGGCCGCCAGGTCCGCCGCGGCGCCCTCGTGCGGCTCCCCCGGCAGCAGCACCACATCCGTGCCGAGCCCCGAGGTGGCCCGCAGAAAGCCCTCCGCGGCCCGCGGCCCGGCCCCGTCCGCGGGGAGGCGCAGCGACAGCGGCAGCCCGGTGGCCACGGCGTTCCACAGCAGATGGTGCAGGAGTACGGGGTCGGTGGGGCGGGCGCCGACCGGCCGCCGGGCGAGCCACTCGGCGGCGGCGTACCGCACCTGACCCGCCCCCGGCGGTCCCGGTTCGCCGCCGTCCGGCCCCTCGGGACCGGCGCCGTGGAAGCCGACCGCGCTGAAGCCGACGGCGCTGAGCGCGGCGCCGTGCACCGCCTCCGCGAGATTGGCCAGAAATCCGTCCACCGTGCCGGAGGTGTCGGCCACCTGCTGGGCCAGCGGTTCGAGCCGGACGATCTCGTACGCCCGCGCCGCGCCCGCCGCGCCCAGCTCCTTGGGCGGCGTCAGGTCGCCGGGCTCCCCGGTGTCCACCAGGTAGGCGTCGATGCCGGTGCCGCGCAGCAGCAGCCGTGCGGCCTCGTAGGCGCCCAGCTCGCGGCGACGGGCCAGATACCTGGCCGGGGCGCAGTGCGGCTCCAGGCCGAGCAGCGGCGGGCACCAGCGGCGCACCGCGAAGCCGGTGGGGCTGTCGAAGAGGGTGGTGTGCGGCGCCGCGGTGCCGGGGAGCTGGGCCTCGAACGCGCCGAGGCCCAGGTCGCCGGGGAGAATCCCGTGGCAGTACGCGTCCACCAGCTGTGCCTGGTCCCCGGCCATCGCCGTCCCCTCGCCGTCCGCCGTGTGTGCCGACCCGCTGTCGTCGGGACACAGGCTCTAACGGACGAAGGCGGCGTCAGGTGTTGGCGGGGCCGCCGATCTGGATTCCGGCCATTCTCGTCCACTCGTAGCGCCCGGTGCGGACCTTCGCCGCGAACTCGCCGTCGAAGTCCTCGTGGACGGTGACGCCGGACCGCTCGACCGCGCGCAGCGCCATGTCGTAGCTGGGGGCCACCAGGTCGCCCCACTCGCCGTTCTCACCGACCAGGACGATGCGCGCGCCGCGCTCTCCGATGTACGCCACGTTCGCCTCGGCGGAGCCGCCGTGCGACGCGGCGAACGCGTGGATCTGGCGCGCCAGGCGCGCGGTACGGCGCTGCGCGCGCGGGGTCTCTTCGAGGGTGCTGTCAGCCATGCCCCGATGCTACCTGCCGGTAACCAGCGACGGCCAGTGGTGCCCGCCGAACGTGGTGGTGGAGTGCTAGTGGAGGAAGGGGTCCACGGCGACCGCGACGAACAGCAGCGTCGCGTAGGTGATCGACCAGTGGAACAGCCGCATCTCCTTGAGCTTCGGCCCGGTGATCCCGGCCTTGGCGCGGGAGTGCAGGGCGTGCGCCTCCTTGAGCCAGAAGCCGCCGAGGGCCGTCGCGACCACCGGGTAGAACCACGAGGTCTCGCCCAGCGGCCACCACAGGGTGAGCGAGGTGAGCACCATCACCCAGCTGTAGAGGACGATCTGCCGGGCCACCACCTGGTTGCCCGCGACCACCGGCAGCATCGGGACGCCGACCCGCGCGTAGTCGTCCTTGACCTTCATCGACAGCGGCCAGTAGTGCGGCGGCGTCCAGAAGAACAGCACCAGGAAGAGGACGAAGGGCGCCCAGGCCAGCTCGTTGCGCACGGCCGACCAGCCGATGAAGACCTGCAGGCAGCCCGCGACCCCGCCCCACACGATGTTCTGCGCGGTACGCCGCTTCAGGCCCAGCGTGTAGACGAAGACGTAGTAGAGGATGGCGGTGAGCGACAGCGCCGCGGACAGCGGGTTGACGAGCGTCCAGAACCACACGGTGGAGACCACCGAGAGCGTGATGCCGAAGACCAGGCCCTCGCGCGGTGACACCAGGCCCGTGACCAGCGGGCGCTGCTCGGTGCGGTGCATCAGGGCGTCGATGTCGCGGTCGATGTACATGTTGAGGGCGTTGGCGCCGCCCGCCGACAGATAGCCGCCGACCACGGTCGCCAGCACCAGCCAGAGGTCGGGGACGCCGCCCGCCGCCAGGAACATCACCGGGACGGTCGTGATGAGCAGCAGTTCGATGATGCGTGGCTTGGTCAGCGCCACGAACCCCATGACACGGGCCCCGAATGGCCGGTGACCGGAGCCCGTCCCGATGACCCCTGCGGGTCGGGATTCGACGGCCGTCACGAACACCCCAAGAGAAGAAGAGGAAGAGTCCAGCAAGTCCGGCCGCTGTGCGAGTGAGCGGGGCCCGGAGATACCTGCGCGTACCACGCCACTCTAGACGCAGGGAATAGTGCGTCCGCTCCCGGGGGTGGAGTGTGTTGCCCGCCCCGCTTCACCAGGCGTTCACGCGGTTCGGCAGGCGAAGTGCGGCGTACCGGGGCAGCATCGAAAAGGTGACCGCCCGTACGGCGGTAGGCTCGACCATGTCGGGTAGGCACCACGTCACCGGCGTCTTTTCAACATATGTGGAGAGGAGCCCTGACCCAGGGTGAGCAAGCAGCCGACCACCACAGACCTTGAGTGGACCGAACTGGACCAGCGGGCCGTTGACACCGCGCGGGTGCTGGCCATGGATTCCGTGCAGAAGGTCGGCAACGGCCATCCCGGCACGGCGATGAGCCTGGCACCCGCCGCCTACCTGCTGTTCCAGAAGGTCATGCGGCACGACCCCGCGGACGCCGACTGGACCGGCCGCGACCGCTTCGTGCTCTCCGCCGGGCACTCCAGCCTTACCCTCTACACCCAGCTCTACCTGGCCGGATACGGCCTGGAGCTGGACGATCTGAAGGCGTTCAGGACCTGGGGCTCGCTCACCCCCGGCCACCCCGAGTACGGCCACACCACCGGCGTCGAGACCACCACGGGCCCGCTGGGCCAGGGTGTCGCCAACGCGGTCGGCATGGCGATGGCCTCCCGTTACGAGCGCGGCCTGTTCGACCCGGACGCGGCCACCGGCGCCTCGCCGTTCGACCACACCATCTGGGCGATCGCCGGTGACGGCTGCCTCCAGGAGGGCATCTCCGCCGAGGCCGCCTCGATGGCGGGCCACCAGAAGCTCGGCAACCTGGTGCTGCTGTGGGACGACAATCACATCTCCATCGAGGGCGACACCGAGACCGCGGTCTCCGAGGACACCACCAAGCGCTTCGAGGCATACGGCTGGCACGTCCAGCGCGTCCAGCCCAAGGAGAACGGCGACCTCGACCCGCAGGCGCTGTACGCGGCGCTGAAGGCGGCGCAGGCCGAGACCGGGCGGCCGTCGTTCATCGCCGCGCGCTCGATCATCGCCTGGCCCGCCCCGCACGCGCAGAACACCGAGGCCGCGCACGGCTCGGCGCTGGGCGCGGACGAGGTCGCCGCGACCAAGCGGGTCCTGGGCTTCGACCCGGAGCAGTCCTTCGAGGTCTCCGACGAGGTCATCACGCACACCCGTGCGGTGCTCGACCGCGGCCGTGAGGCCAGGGGCGAGTGGGAGAAGCGATTCGCCGCCTGGCGTACCGCCAACCCCGAGCGCGCCGAGCTGTTCGACCGTGTCGCCGCGGCCGAACTCCCCGCGGGCTGGGAGGAGAAGGTCCCGGCCTTCGAGGCGGGCCACGCGATGGCCACCCGCGCCGCCTCCGGCAAGATCCTGGAGGCGCTCGGCCCGGTCATCCCCGAACTGTGGGGCGGCTCCGCCGACCTGGCCGGCTCCAACAACACCACGATCGACAAGAACTCGTCGTTCCTGCCGGCCGGCAACCCGCTGCCGGGCGCGGACCCGTACGGCCGCACCATCCACTTCGGCATCCGCGAGCACTCGATGGCCGCCGAGATGAACGGGATCACGCTGCACGGCAACACCCGTGTCTACGGCGGCACTTTCCTGGTCTTCTCCGACTACATGCGCAACGCGGTACGGCTGTCGGCGCTGATGCACCTGCCGGTGACGTACGTCTGGACGCACGACTCGATCGGGCTGGGCGAGGACGGCCCGACGCACCAGCCGGTGGAGCACCTGGCCTCGCTGCGCGCGATCCCGGGGCTGAACGTGGTCCGCCCGGCGGACGCCAACGAGACCGCGATCGCCTGGCGCGAGATCCTCAAGCGCTGGACCAAGGTCTACGGCAAGGGCGCCCCGCACGGCCTGGCGCTGACCCGGCAGGGCGTGCCGACGTACGAGGCCAACGAGGACGCGGCGCGCGGCGGTTACGTGCTGTTCGAGGCCGAGGGCGGCCCCGCGCAGGTGATCCTGATCGGCACCGGATCCGAGGTGCAGCTCGCCGTGGGCGCGCGCGAGCAGCTCCAGGCGGCCGGGGTGCCGACCCGGGTGGTCTCGATGCCGTGTGTGGAGTGGTTCGAGGAGCAGGACCAGGAGTACCGCGACAGCGTGCTGCCCAAGGACGTCAGGGCGCGGGTCGCGGTCGAGGCCGGGATCGCCCTGACCTGGCACCGCTTCGTGGGTGACGCGGGACGCGTCGTCAGCCTGGAGCACTTCGGTGCCTCGGCCGACGCCAAGGTGCTCTTCCGCGAGTTCGGGTTCACCGCGGACGCGGTGGCCGCCGCGGCCCGGGAATCTCTCGCGGCCACAGATCGCTGACGCAGGTACACGACAAGTAGGAGATGCAATCCCATGACAGACGCACTCAAGCGCCTCTCCGACGAAGGCGTCGCGATCTGGCTGGACGACCTTTCGCGCAAGCGGATCACGTCCGGCAACCTGGCCGAACTGATCGACCAGCAGCACGTGGTGGGTGTCACCACCAACCCGTCGATCTTCCAGAAGGCCATCTCCCAGGGTGACGGCTACGACTCGCAGCTGGGGGACCTCGCGGCCCGTAGGCTCACCGTCGACGAGGCGCTGCGCATGATCACCACCGCCGACGTCCGCGACGGCGCGGACATCCTCCGCCCGGTCTTCGACGCCACCGACGGCCAGGACGGCCGGGTCTCCATCGAGGTCGACCCGCGGCTGGCGCACAACACCCTGGCCACGGTCGCCGAGGCCAAGCAGCTCGCGTGGCTGGTCGACCGGCCGAACGCGCTGATCAAGATCCCGGCGACGCTCGCCGGTCTGCCCGCGATCACCGAGGTCATCGGCAAGGGCATCAGCGTCAACGTCACGCTGATCTTCTCCCTCGACCGGTACCGCGGTGTGATGGACGCGTACCTCTCCGGGCTGGAGAAGGCCAAGGCCGCCGGTCTCGACCTGTCCCTGATCCACTCGGTGGCGTCGTTCTTCGTCTCCCGGGTGGACACCGAGATCGACAAGCGGCTGGAGAAGCTGGGCAGCGACGAGGCCAAGGCCCTCAAGGGCAAGGCCGCGATCGCCAACGCCCGGCTGGCCTACCAGGCGTACGAGGAGGTCTTCTCCTCCGACCGCTGGCTGGCCCTGGAGAAGGCCGGCGCCAACAAGCAGCGCCCGCTGTGGGCCTCCACCGGCGTCAAGGACCCGGCGTACCCGGACACCATGTACGTCACCGAGCTGGTCGCGCCGAACACGGTGAACACCATGCCCGAGGCCACCCTGGACGCCGTCGCCGACCACGGCACGATCTCCGGTGACGCGGTCCGCGGCACCTACGAGCAGGCCCGCGCCGACCTCGACGCGATCGCGGCGCTGGGCATCTCGTACGACGACGTCGTCCAGGTCCTGGAGGACGAGGGCGTCGAGAAGTTCGCGGCGGCCTGGAACGAACTCCTGGACTCCACCAAGGCGGAACTCGAACGGCTCGCCCCCTCGGAGGCATGAGTTGACGACCCAGACGGAACCCCACGAGGGCAACCCGCTCAGGGATGCACTGGACCGGCGGCTCCCGCGTATCGCGGGGCCGTCGGGCCTGGTCATCTTCGGCGTGACGGGTGACCTGTCCCGCAAGAAGCTGATGCCCGCGGTCTACGACCTGGCCAACCGCGGCCTGCTGCCGCCGGGCTTCGCGCTCGTCGGCTTCGCCCGCCGTACCTGGGAGAACGAGGACTTCGCCCAGGAGGTCCACGACGCCGTCAAGGAGCACGCCCGCACCCCGTTCCGCGAGGAGGTGTGGCAGCAGCTCGCCGAGGGGTGCCGCTTCGTCCAGGGCGACTTCGACGACGACACCGCGTTCGAGACGCTGAAGTCCACCATCGAGGAGCTGGACAAGGCGCGCGGCACCGGGGGCAACTTCGCCTTCTACCTGTCCGTGCCGCCGAAGTTCTTCCCCAACGTGGTGCAGCAGCTCAAGAAGCACGGGCTCTCCCAGGGCACCGGCGAGTCCTGGCGGCGCGCGGTCATCGAGAAGCCCTTCGGCCACGACCTGGAGAGCGCGCAGGAGCTCAACCGGATCGTGCACGACGTCTTCCCGCCCAACGAGGTCTTCAGGATCGACCACTACCTGGGCAAGGAGACGGTCCAGAACATCCTGGCGCTGCGCTTCGCCAACACGATGTACGAGCCGATCTGGAACCGGTCCTACGTGGACCACGTACAGATCACGATGGCCGAGGACATCGGCATCGGCGGCCGTGCCGGGTACTACGACGGCATCGGCGCGGCCCGTGACGTCATCCAGAACCACCTGCTGCAGCTGCTGGCGCTCACCGCGATGGAGGAGCCCGGCTCGTTCCATCCCAAGGCGCTGACCGCGGAGAAGCTGAAGGTGCTCGGCGCCGTCCAGCTCCCCGACGACCTCGCGAAGCACACCGTGCGCGGGCAGTACGCGCACGCCTGGCAGGGCGGCGAGGAGGTGCTCGGGTACCTGGAGGAGGACGGCATCGACCCCAAGTCCAAGACCGACACCTACGCCGCGGTGAAGCTGGAGATCAACAACCGGCGCTGGGCGGGTGTGCCGTTCTACCTGCGCACCGGCAAGCGGCTGGGCCGCCGGGTCACCGAGATCGCGGTGGTCTTCAAGCGGGCGCCGTTCCTGCCCTTCGAGTCCGGCGCCACCGAGGAGCTGGGCGAGAACGCGCTGGTCATCCGGGTGCAGCCGGACGAGGGCGTGACGGTCAGGTTCGGCTCGAAGGTGCCCGGCACCTCCACCGAGGTCCGGGACGTGTCGATGGACTTCGCGTACGGCGAGTCCTTCACCGAGTCCAGCCCGGAGGCGTACGAGCGGCTCCTTCTGGACGTGCTGCTCGGCGACGCCAACCTCTTCCCGCGCCACCAGGAGGTCGAACTCTCCTGGACGATCCTCGACCCGATCGAGGAGTACTGGGAGAAGCACGGCAAGCCCGCCCAGTACGCGTCCGGCACCTGGGGGCCGGCCGAGGCGGACGAGATGCTCGCACGAGACGGCAGGAGCTGGCGCCGGCCATGAAGATCGATCTCACGGACACCACGTCCGCACGCATCAACGCCGGGCTGATCCAGGCCCGGCGGGCCATCGGCACCCCCGCGGTCGGGATGGTGCTGACGCTGGTCATCGTCACCGACGAGGGCAGTGCGTACGACGCGCTGAAGGCGGCCACCGAGGCGTCCAGGGAGCACCCCTCCCGGATCCTGGTCGTCATCAAGCGGCCGGGACGCTCGCCGCGGGACCGGGCGCTGGCCCGGCTCGACGCCGAGGTGCTGGTGGGCTCGGAGGCGGGCACCGGCGAGACCGTGGTGCTGCGGATGCACGGCGAGCTGGCCAACCACGCCGAGTCGGTCGTCCTGCCGCTGCTGCTGCCGGACGCACCCGTCGTCTGCTGGTGGCCCGACCAGGCGCCGGAGAACGCCGCCGAGGACCCGCTGGGCCGTCTCGCGCAGCGCAGGATCACCGACGCGTCCTCGGCCGAGGACCCCGTCGCCTCGCTGGCGGTCCGTGCCTCGGGCTACTCCCCCGGTGACACCGACCTGGCCTGGACCCGGATCACCCCGTGGCGTTCGATGCTGGCCGCGGCCCTGGACCAGAAGCACTCGAAGATCACCGCGGCCGCGGTCGAGGGCGAGGCGTACAACCCGAGCACCGAGCTGCTCGCGCTGTGGCTCGCCGACCGGCTCGGCGTCACGGTCGAGCGCAAGGTCTCGGACGGCCCCGGCATCACCGCGGCCCGGCTCTACACGCCGGACGGCGACATCTGCCTGGACCGCGCGGACGGCAGGCTCGCCGAGCTGGCGATGCCGGGCCAGCCGGACCGTCATGTGGCGCTGAAGCGGCGCGAGACCTCCGAGCTGATCGCGGAGGAGCTGCGGCGGCTCGACCCGGACGACATCTACCGCTCCACGGTGCAGTTCGGTGTCGGCCATCTGGTGCGGGCCAGCGGTGCCGGGGCCGACGGTGCCAGCTCGGTGGAGCCCACCGGGAAGCCGACGGCCACCAAGAAGGCCGCCTCCACCACCGCCGCCGCCGCGAAGAAGGCGGCGGGGAAGGCGGCGACCCCGAAGTGAGTACGCCGCAGGTGGTCGTCCACCGCGACAAGGAGCTGATGGCGCGCGCCGCGGCGGCCCGGCTGATCACGAAGATCGTGGACGCCCAGGCCGCCCGGGGCGCCGCCTCGGTGGTGCTCACCGGCGGGCGCAACGGCAACGCGCTGCTCGCCGCGCTCGCCGAGTCCCCCGCCAGGGACGCGGTGGACTGGTCCCGCCTCGACCTGTGGTGGGGCGACGAGCGCTTCGAGCCGGACGGCGACCCGGAGCGCAATGTCACCCAGGCCCGCGCCGCGCTCCTGGACGCGGTCCCGGTCGACCCGCGGCGGGTGCATCCGATGCCCGCCTCGGACGGCCCCTACGGGGACGCGGACACGGCTGCCGACGCCTACGCGGCGGAGCTGGCCGCGGCGGCCGGGCCGGAGGACCACGGGCCGGTGCCCGCCTTCGACGTGCTCATGCTGGGCGTCGGTCCCGACACCCATGTGGCCTCGCTCTTCCCCGAGCACCCGGGGGTGCGCGAGACCGAGCGGACCGTGGTCGGTGTCCACGGCTCGCCCAAGCCGCCGCCCACCCGGGTCTCGCTGACCCTCCCGGCGATCCGGGCGGCCCGCGAGGTCTGGCTGCTCGCCGCGGGCGAGGACAAGGCGGGCGCGGTGGCGGTGGCCCTCTCCTCCCCCGGCGAGGTCCAGGCCCCCGCCGCGGGCGCCCGCGGCCGCTTCCGCACCCTCTGGCTCCTGGACAAGGCGGCTGCCGCCAAGCTCCCCCCGGCCCTCTACCCGCCGGCGTCTTCGTAAGCGGCCTTTCGCGGCGGTTCAAGGGTGGAACGCCAACCGGGGAGCGGCCCCGGCGTCCAGC
>NZ_JBFAXL010000017.1:0-153873 GCF_040680795.1 Streptomyces sp. NPDC051976 | reverse complement strand
ACGGCCAGATCCGGTATGACTCCTTCGACAGCAGCCAGTCCAAGTGGATCTACGACGGCCCGGGCCACTCCGTTCGGACCCAGATCATCGACACCCGAGGGCTCAAGCTCTCCTGGGGCATCTACAACTGATCGCGCATCGGGCCGGGCCGGGGAGGCGTGCGTCTCCCTGGTCCGGCTTTCGCCCTTGCGGCGGCGCTGTGGAGAAGACAGCCCCGATCCTGAGGTGCTGAGGACCATGGCACGATCGATGTGCGACATCCGGCGCGTGACTGTGAGCAACCACCACGGCCGCGGCAGCCGGTCAGCCGCACCCAGCACACGCGCCCGAGCCGAAACGCCCGCCCCGGTGGCCGACCGCTGCAGAGCATGCGGGTGCTCGGCTCTCAGCGAAGGGCCATCGCGCGCCGACCCAGAGGACATCCGGCGCGAGCATTTCGCGGATGCAGCGGCGCAGTCCGTTGCTGGAGTCGACCGGGAGCAGCCGAGGCGCCTGCTGGAACACCTCGCCGAGTTCGTCGGTGGCGGGGTCAGTGAGGAGGGTGCGGAGTGAACCGTTCCGGGTTCTATGGAGGCTCGATTCTTTGAGAGGATCGAGTCATGGCACGTCCCTCCCCTTATCCCGCTGAGCTGCGGCGCCGTGCGGTGCGTATGGTCGCCGAGGTGCGCCCGGACTACGAGACCGAGTGGGCCGCGATGAAGGCGGTCGCGAGCAAGCTCGGCATCGGCACGGCGGAGACGGTGCGCCAGTGGGTCCGCCGGGACCAGATCGACTCCGGGACCCGGCCCGGGACGACGACGGAGGAGTCTGCCCAGGTCAAAGCGCTGACGAAGGAGGTCGCCGAGCTCAAGCGGGCGAATGAGATCCTCAAGGCGGCCTCGGCGTTCTTCGCGGCCGAGCTCGACCGGCCACATCTTCGCTCGTGACGTTCATCGACGAGCACCGGGGCCGCTTCGGCGGCGTCGAGCCGGGCACAGCCTCTATCGAAGAGCGAAGAGTCGCCTTCATCCTCGCAGTATGCAAACTATGCGCCTTCGGGGTAATGAAGGTCGAAGAATTCGAGACATCCGGATACCAGTTCGAAGACGTTCTTCTACCCGACCGCGACATGACAGCCATTGAAGGCTTTCTCGACCAGGTCTTGCTCAGAAACCGCTACGAACAGCCCGAGCCTGTTCCCGACAACCTGACCGAATGACCATGTGAAGCCCGGTCCAACCGCCGGGCTTCTTCATACCCGCGTACCGCCAGACGCGCTCCATGACAGCACGACCGCTGGGGGAGGCTCGTTGTTCCACGTCTCACCTCCGCCCTCACGGCGGCCAGCGCAACATCGTCGCGCTTCTCTTCCTGCACTTACCCAGCACGCGTCGGACCGTATGGATGCCATCCCAGCATTGGCCGCCCCCGTGGAAGGTCGCGGGTTGGGGCGTAACGCCGACCCTCGATCACCGCGTTTCAGAACTCCACCCGGGCGTGCTCATCGACGCGAGCCACGGACTCCTGGTGGAAGCGTGCGTTGTACAGGGCCCTGATCTCCTCGATGCGACCGTCGGCCGACGCTGCGTCACCGCTGGGGTAGAGGAGGTAGATCTCGTAGCTGCGCTCTCGTTCGATCATCCCGTGCCGGTCACGGTACTGACCCAAGGCCTGTGTGACGGTCAGCCCCGCGGGAAAGCGGGGCGTGACGGACTGGTCGACGAAGTCCTGGAACTCCTTGTCGCTGACCGCGGGGCCGCCGTCGGGCCGGGCGGTGCCGAACAGCAGATGCGTTTCGATGTACGGGGCAGGAGCAGCGCGCGGCGCCGTGCGGTGTTCCAGGGCCGCGTAGGCGCTCGGGGCTGCCGCCCCCAGCACGGCGGCGGACAGGACGGCAGCAGCGAGAGAACGTGAAGGCTTACGCATGCCCTGGCAACGACCCAGCCACGGTGCGCGATGTTCAACCAAACGGGTGTTCCGGCCTTCGCGACAGGCGCTCCATCGTGCAGGCGGCGGTTCCGTGGCCGTGTCAGCTCGTTGCGGTTCGGCCCGGCCAGCACGCCGGCCGGGCCGAACCGCTCGTGGAGCCACCGCTGTGACCGTCATCGCGAGAGCCAGCCCGCGGGCCTTACCTCAGAGGTTGATCACGTAGACCTTCCGCAGCGTCTCGTGAACCGTCCAGGTCGTTCGGTCGCCTTCGCGTAGCACAGTCAGGTCACCCGGCCCGACCTGCAGCGTCGACCCGCCCTCGACCTCGATCGTCGCCGAGCCGCTGACCACCACGAACAGCTCGTCCGCCTCGGTGTCTGTGACCACGCCGGGAGTGATCTGCCAGATACCCCGGATCTGCTTGCCATCCGCCGACTCCCAGAGCACCTTCCCGGTCACCTCGGGTGTGCCGGAGACGATCTGCTCCGAGTCGAGCGGCTCGGGTTCGAGATCGGCATCGAGGACGTGGAGAGCGAAACTGTGCGTCATAGGGCGACCCTAGCCAGCGGACACCCAACTCGATCCCTACACAGTGTCGCGCATCGCACCTACAACAGGACAGATCATCAGGACGTCGGCTGCCTGGACTTACGAGCTGGTGCGTGATTGCGGTTGAGGCGTGATCGCGCGAGGGTGGGATGATCCAGTCTGTGGTGATCATGGTCAGCCGGGGCATCCTCGCGCATCAGACACGCGACGGGGACAGGACGCGTGAGGCGGGGGCCGGAGCCCGGCATCGGCTGGTGTTCGTCGACCGGCTGGTCGTCACGCTGATCCGCCTGCGCCACGATCTCCCGCACTCCGTCCTCGCCCTGTTGTCTGGTGTCGACCGTTCCTCTTACCGATCCACGACACAACGCCGAACGAAGCGCGGCTGAGGGCGAGTTGCGGTCCCGCGTGTCCCCCGCGCTCAGCCGGCGGCCCGAGGAGCCGACGGCTCCCCCAGCGACAGCTCGGTCCAGATCACCTTTCCCGTGGGTGTGTATCTGGTTCCCCACCGCTGGGTGAGTTGGGCGACGATGAACAGCCCTCGGCCGCCTTCGTCCACGGTGCTGGAGCGGCGCATCCGGGGGGAGGTGCTGCTGTTGTCGGCGACCTCGCAGATCAGGGTGCGGTCCAGGATGAGGCGCAGCTGCACCGGGCCGTTGGTGTAGCGCAGGGCGTTGGCGATCAGCTCGCTGAGCACTATCTCGGTGGTGTACGCCAGTTCCGTGCTCAGCCCGCGTTCGGTCACCCACGCGGACGCGGCGCCGCGCAGGGCGGAGACAGCCGCGGGGTCCGGGGGGATGTCCCATTGCCCGACGCGGTCCGGCCTGAGTACGCGGGTACGGGCGACGAGGATGGCCACGTCGTCGCCGGGCTCGTCGGGCAGCATGGCGTCGAGCACGGCGGCGCAGGTCTGCGCCGGGAGGCGGCGGCCCGCCAGGGCGGTGCTCAGCAGTCGCAGGCCGTCATCGGGGTCGCGGTGGCGGCGTTCGATGAGGCCGTCGGTGAACAGGACGAGGTCGCTGCCCTCGGGGAGCACCATCTCGGCCGACTCGAACGGGAAGCCGCCCAAGCCGAGCGGTGGGCCCGCGGGCAGGTCGGGGAAGGTGACGCGTCCGTCGGTGTCGACCAGGGCGGGCGGGGGGTGGCCGGCCCGGGCCAGGGTGCACTGGCCGGTCAGCGGGTCGTAGACCACGTACAAGCAGGTCGCGCCGATGACGCCGGCTGCGGCGCCGCCGCCGCAGCCCGTCTCTCCCGCCTCCTCGTCGAGCCGGTTGACCAGGTCGTCCAGGTGGGCCAGGACCTCTTCCGGCGGCAGGTCGAGGGCGGCGAAGTTGTGCACGGCCGTACGCAGCCGGCCCATCGTGGCGGTGGCGTGGAGACCGTGGCCGACGACGTCCCCCACGACGAGGGCGACCCGCGCTCCGGACAGCGCGATGACGTCGAACCAGTCGCCGCCGACGGCGGCTTGGGCGGGGAGGTAGCAGTGCGAGACCTCGACCGCGCTGTGACCGGACAGGCGTTGGGGCAGCAGGCTGCGCTGGAGGGCCAGGGCGGTGGCGTGCTCGCTGGTGTAGCGGCGGGCGTTGTCGATGCAGACCGCGGCGCGGGCGACGAAGTCCACCGCGAGCGCCAGGTCGTCCTCGACGAAGGGTTCGGCCCTGTCACCGCGGTAGAAGGCGGCCACGCCCAGCACCGCGCCGCGCGCTCGCAGCGGAACGCACATCATGGAGTGCGCTCCGTGGGTCGCGGCCCAGTGGTCCGACGCGCCGTCATGCTCTGCTCCGAGCACGGATTCCAGCACTGGCTCGTTGCCGCGGTACGCGCGCTCGTGCGGCCCGGCCGAGCGGTACCCGACCAGTTCTCCCACCGTCCCGCACAGCCCGCTGCCCACTGCCGCGACGCGCCGCAGAGCGGCGGGGGCAGGGGGCGGTTCACCGCCGTCGAGTACGGCGTCCGGCAGGTCGACGGTCACCCCGTCCGCCAGCCCTGGCACGGCGACTGCGGCCAGTTCCCGGACGGTCGTACGGACGTCCAGAGTCGTGCCGACACTCACCCCGGCCTCGTACAGCAGCCGCAGCCGCTCCCGTGCCGCGACGGCCAGCCGCCCGACGCCCTGCTCACCGAAGAGCAGCAGCCACCGGTCGGCGCCCTCATCCTTGGGCGCGGACGCGGGCTGGGTCACCGCCGGCACGGGCTCGGTGGCGGGCAGCGGTATCCGGGGTATCTCCCCCGCCCGGGGCAGCTCCACCTCGACCGCGGTGCCGGACACCCCGTCGGGACCGGTGACGGAGTAGGCGTGCAGTGCCGCGGTGCGTTGTGCGGTCAAGGGCACCAGCAGCGGCGTGAGCCCCGGGTGCGAGATCAGACGGGCGGCATGTTCCTGGAGCACCACGATGTCGGCCGGGTCCACGTGGGGGCCGGGGGCCGCGGTCCTCGCCTCCGGCACCTGGTGCAGCGCCGTGCGCAGTGCCAGCTCCCGGCGCGTGTACGGGGCCATGAGCCGGTTCTCGATCTCCCGGCCGAGCCGCACAGCCAGCGACTCGATACGCGCGGTGTCGGCGGCGAGCGGAACGGTGACATCGATGACGCCCTCGATCCGGCCGCACAGTGGATCGCATATCGGCGCTGCGGCGCAGGTGTAGGGGCGCAACTGCTCGGCGAAGTGCTCGGTTCCGACCACGCTGCACAGCCGCCGCTCGATCAGTGCGGTGCCGATGCCGTTGGTGCCGATGGCCGCTTCGGCGAAGCTGAAGCCGGGGGCGATCGACAGGCGGTCCAGGACTCCGTTCAGGGAGCGTTCGCCGACCAGGCGGTGGAGCACGGTGGCGTCCGCGTCGGTGAGCGCGACCACGATCGGACTGCCCGCGATCACGTGCCGAAACCGTTCCAGTACCGGGGCGGCGGCGGTGAGCAGGCGGTCTGCGCGGTCCATGACGTCCGCGTAGGGCAGCTCCGTCCGCTGCGGCAGGACGCCGTGCGACCGGGAGCGGCGCCAGGAGTCCAGGATCGAGGCGCGCACCTCGTGCTCGACCCGGCCGCCCGCGAGGAAGGTCTCCCATGTCTTGACGGTCGGCCAGTCGCCGGAAACCGCGTGCATCACTTCGGGTCACGTCCTTTGTAGACCACAAGATGCCATTCAGCATACGCATATCGGTCAATACCAAATTTGTTGCGTCTAAATCACCCCAAAGAATGTGAATAATAAACATTTTTGGTGTGCTCTTCCCGAGGCTGAACCGTCCCCGGGTGCCGGAGGTCCGGAGCGGCCCGGCGTACATCCCGCCGGTTCGCCGCGGGCCCGCCACCAGCAGGGGTACCGCTCGGCCGGGCGTCGGCGTACTGTCGAGCCGGAGCGGAATGAGCTGGTTTGTACCTTTCGACGAAAGGGGCCGGTCACGATGTACGGACCCGACATGCTCCTGGTCAGGCTGAAGAGCCTGGGCCCGGCGGGGGTGGCGAGCGCGGTGCTGGTGAGCCTCGAAGGCGAGGTCAGGGACGGCGATAGCGCGGTGCTGGACTCCTGCCTGACCGCGGCGCGTACCGGCGGCGGCGACGTGGTGGTCGACGTGGGCGCGGTGACGTATCTGTCCGAGCCCGCCGCCCACGTCATCGAGCGCTTCGCCCGCCTGCAGGCCGCGGAGAGCCG
Organism: Streptomyces sp. NPDC051976; assembly: GCF_040680795.1. Taxonomy (NCBI): domain Bacteria; kingdom Bacillati; phylum Actinomycetota; class Actinomycetes; order Kitasatosporales; family Streptomycetaceae; genus Streptomyces; species Streptomyces sp. NPDC051976. The sequence goes on along the minus strand of NZ_JBFAXL010000017.1, from coordinate 147,770 downwards.
CCGCGTGGTGGTGGCCGGTGCCTCGCCCGGGCTCCGGGCGACCCTTGCGGGCACGGCGGCGGGCTCCTCCCTGCGGTACGCGGCCAGCCTCGCACGGGCGGTCGCCGACACACGGCGGCTCGCAGCGCCCGGCGGACTCGACGGGGCGAAACGCTTCGGCGCCTCCAGGGTGTGCGCGCCGCGGACCGAGACGGCGCCGGTGTGCGAGCCGCGCTCCATGGCCCTGATCCACCGCGCCCAGCAGATACTGGTCAGGCGATACGGACTGGACGGGCCCCGGGCGGCTCTCAGCCTGATGCGGGCGGCGTCCTCGCTCCACCACGACCTCGCCATCGTCCCCCTGGCCGTGGCGGTGCTGTCCACCCCCGCTCCGGACCTCGGCGCCTGGCAGTGGTTCCCCGGCCACCGCGGCGAGGAGGCTCCGCCACTGCCCTTCGCCCCGACCCTGAACGCCAGCTCGGCGAAGCACTCGGAGACCGTGGCCGCGGTACGTGACACAGCCTGCCGCCTCGCGCAGACCGACATGGGCAACGTCCAGCTCACCGCGCATGACGGTGCCGCGCTCCGCCTGCAGGCGCACCGCGGGTTCTCCACGGAGTTCACCGACTATTTCGCATGGGTGAGCGACGACACCTCCGCCTGCGGCCGCGCCCTGCTCGACGGCACACGCGTGATCATCTCCGAGGTGGCCACCGATCCGGTCTTCGACGACACCGCGCGGCGCGTCATGCTCAGCGCGGGCATCCGGTCGGTGCAGAGCACCCCGCTGCGGGGATCGTCCGGGCGCCCCATGGGCATGCTCTCCACCCACTACCCGCTGTCCCGCCGGGTCCACAGCACCTCGGAACTGCGGGCCCTCGACGAACTCGCCACCCAAGCCGGCATGTGGCTGGAGTGGCACGAACGAGCGGTCCTGATCAGTGCCCTGGAACACCTGCACCGCATAGCCCTGCACCGCACCGACCTGCGCGGCGACTCCGGCGGCAACCGCGCGGACACCTCTCCGGCGTGATCGCGAACCACCGCTGGAGTACCGGGTGCCGCCGCGCGCGAGCCTGACGTCCCCTCACTCTTCAGGAGCCGCACCATGTCGCCGCCCATCTCGGCAGACGTTCCCTGATCAAGGCTGCACCGCTCGCCGGTGGGGCCGTCCTACACCGTCGGCGGCGGTCAGGTCGCGTCAACGTGCCGGCCACCGCGCCCGACATCAACGGCTCCGTGGTCTGCGTCGAGGCGTACCCGCCTGCGCCGGAGCGGCCAGGGTGACGGTGTTCCGGGACGTGGGTTACCCGCCACCAGTGCCGTCCTGCCGCTGAGCAGCTACGGTCCGGCGCCTGCCGGGCATCGGCTGACACCGCCCGCCTCCTGCCTCCGCGGGCCCCGGCCAACTGCAGGGGCCCACTCCCCCGCTCCTGGACGAAGCGGTGGCACCGCAATCCGTCCGCCGACGGAGCGGGACCGGCTCCGGTCATCCAGCCGAGGTGATCGACTGCTCCGCCCAGATGGTCTTGCCCGCTCGGGTGTACCGGCCGCCCCAGCGGTCGGTGAGCTGGGCGACGAGGAAGAGCCCCCGGCCGCCCTCGTCCGTGCCAAGCGACCGCCGAAGCCGCGGCTGGCTGTTGCTGGCGTCGCTGACCTCGCACACCAGCGTCCGGTCGACAGGGAGCCGCACCCCGATCACGCTGCCCGCGTACCGGACGGCGTTGGGACCAGTTCGCTGATGATGAGTTCGGTGATGAAGGCCAGCCACGAGGCGCGGCGCGGGCTCATGTGCTGTGTGAGTGCCGTAGGGCCGCACGGGCTGCGGTGACGAGGGCAGCGTTGTCCGGGGCGGGACTGCCGTCGGGAAGGTGCAGCACGTCCTCCAGGCCGATCCGGACGTCCAGGCGGTTGGAGGCCGCCAACCGGAGGACGGGCCAGGCAGCGGCGTCCTCACCATGAAGGAGGATCGGCGCGGCTACTGCCCCGAGCTCGCCCAGCAGGTCGGCGGCCGCACGGACCGCGTCCTCCTCCGCCGTCTCGGTGATCTCGGCCAGGATACGCAGGACCCGGCGGGATTCGGGCCAGTCCAGGAACCGCTGGGCGGCGGGAGTGCCGGAATAGATGCCTGCCTCGATACCGATCCCCCGTTCCAGCAGCGCCGCAGCCACCTCGGCGGCACCGTCCTCGTGCCAGTTGACGGAGGCATGGTCGGGGAGCACGGTCCAGATGCGGACCTGCGCGACGCGGGTCCGAGGGTCCGCTGCGGCCCACGCGCCGGTGGTGACTCCAACGGGGACGCCTGGGACCGCGGCCCGCACCGCGTTCACAGCGGCGGCGACGGCGGCGGCCTCCAGCGTGTCCTGGCCGTCGCGGTCCTTGGGGTGCAGATGAATGTCCTCCGCGCCGGCGGCGACAGCCTCGCGGGCCGCCGCCGCCAGTTCGCCGGGGGTCACCGGGAGGTGGGAACACTCGGTGCGGCTTCGGGCGCCGTTGAGACAGACCTGCAGCATCGCGCCATCTTCGCAGACCCCGGCCGGGAATCTCCCGCGATGCGACCGGGCCCAGGCCGTGATCAGCTCCCTCCCCCAGGCGACCCGTAGACCCGCGTCCCCGACCACGCCTCCACCGCCACCTACCGGGCCGACAGGTTTCCCGTACGGACCGCGGGGAGAGGCTCGACCCATGCACGCGATCTTGCACGCGCTGTCGATCACCGGGTCCATGACCTGGGAGATCACCTGGGCGCTGGTTCTGGGCTTCGCCCTGTCCGCCGTCGTGCAGGCGGTCGTGCGCAAGTCGACGGTCGTGTCCCTCCTGGGCGACGACCGCCCGAGGACGCTGGCGGTGTCGGCCGGCCTGGGTGCGGCGTCGTCGTCGTGCTCCTACGCCGCGGTGGCCCTCGCGCGCTCCCTGTTCCGCAAGGGCGCCGACTTCACCGCGGCCATGGCCTTCGAGATCGCCTCCACCAACCTCGTCATCGAACTCGGAGTGATCCTGGCGCTGCTAATGGGCTGGCAGTTCACCCTCGCGGAGTTCACCGGCGGTCCCGTCATGATCGTCGTGCTGGCGCCGCTGTTCCGGCTCCTGCTCCGCGAACGGCTGCTGCGCCAGGCCCGCGAACAGGCGGAGCTTGGCGTTGCCGGATCGGTGACTCCTCCCCCTCGTGAACGAGGGGGCTTCTCGTTATGCCGGTTGGGCTTTGCGACGGACCAGCCCGGCCCGTAACACGTTGAGTGCGCCCACTGTGTCCGCGTGCGCGGTGTGGCCGCACGAGAGGCAGTGGAACTTCTCCTGAGTGAGCCGGTTCTCCGCGCAGACGTGCCCGCAGGTGGGACAGGTCCGGGAGGTGTTGCGGGGGTCCACGGCGATCACTTCCCTACCGGCGCTTTCAGCCTTGCTGGTGAGGATCGTCAGGAACACCCCCCAACCGGCATCGTTGATCGAGCGGTTGAGTCCGGCCTTCGCAGCAGCCCCGTTGGGCAGGAAGCTGCCGGTCTGGTCAGGGTCGGGCTTCGACGCGGGGGCCCGGCTCATGTTGCGGACCCTGAGGTCTTCGTGCGCGATGAAGTCATGCTGACGCACGAGGTCAAGAGCGGTCTTGTGCGCGTGGTCCAGGCGTTGCCGGCGGACCTTGCGGTGCACAGTGGCGACGCGTTCGACGGCGCGCCGGTGGTTGCCGGTGCGCTTGGTACGGCGAACGTGGGGGAAGCGGGCGAGGGCCTGCTGTGCGGCCTCCAGTTTCGCGGTGGCCTTCCGGCCGTGGCGCGGGTTAGGTACGAACCGGCCGCCTGAGTCGGCGAGGAAGTTGGCTATGCCCAGGTCGACGCCGACCACGCTGCCTGTCTTGGGAAGTGGTTCGGGCTGGGCCTGTTCGGCGGTGAGGACGACGTACCAGCGTCGGCCTTCACGTTTGACGCTGACGGTCTTGACCTTGCCGACGACCGGCCGGTGCTGATTGACCTTGACGTGCCCAACGCCCTGGAAGCGGACGCGGGTGACAGGATCGTGCGGGGTGGAGTCCCAGCGGCAGCCGTCGCCGTCCTTGGGGAAGTCGACCGTGTCGAACCAGTTCACCGCGCGAAAGCGGGGATAGCCCGGAGTGTCGCCGGCCTTGACGCGGCGGAAGAACGCGGCGAACGCCTTGTCGAGACGGCGCAAGGTGGCCTGCTGGCTGGAGAACGACCAGCGGCCCTGACGCTCCGAGTCAAAAGCCCGGATGTCCTTGAGCTGCGCGGACTGCTGTCCGTAACTGACGCTCGTCTTCGATGCATGCCGGTAGGCGTCGCGACGTTCCTGCAACGCACCGTTGTAGAGGGAGCAATGATCGCGGAGCATCTCGCCCAGCGCGATCGTCTGGCCCCCGGTGGGCCGCATGAGGAACTTGTACGCACGGATCATCCAGCCCACCCCCTTCCCCAGTCGGTTCGATGATCATACGACGCTTGGGGTATGTCACCCTGCTGGGAACCAAATCCGGATATCCGTACCGGTCGTCATGTCACCTACAACCTTCACGCACACTTGGTGTTCGTTACGAAGTACCGGCGTGACGTGTTCGATGACACCATGCTCAGGCGCTGCGAAGTGATCATGCGTGAGGTCTGCGAGAAGTTCGAGACTCAGCTACGCGAGTTCAACGGCGAAGCCGAACACGTGCACCTTCTCGTCCACTACCCGCCAAAAGTCTCCCTCTCCAAACTGATCAACTCCCTCAAGGGCGTCAGCTCCCGGTACCTGCGGGCCGAATACACCGGACCGATCAACCGCATCGGCATGGGCTCCGTGTTCTCCCGCTCATACTTCGCAGGATCCTGCGGCGGAGCACCACTGACAGTGATCCGCCAGTACATCGAGGGCCAGAAGCGCCCTGTCTGACCGTCACGACCGAGACGCAGAGAACTCCGGCGCTCCACGCCTCCGGTCTCAAGGATGCGTTTCCCTCCCCGGCTGAAGCCGGGGATACCCACGCAAGACCAGGATGGTGATCGCGCCGACCGCGAAGACCAACAGGGCGCCGATGCCCCACAGCGGCAGGATGCCCGCGGCGAGCGCGCCCAGCGCCGGCCCCACGATGATCGCGCCGCCGAGGCCGGCCGCGATGGAGTAGAGCGCCAGCGCGCCCAGCCGGATGACCGCCCGTCTGGTGTTGGCGGGGCGCGCGCCCACACTCACGCCGAGGATGGAGGCGACCAGGTAGCCGCCCACGCACCAGCCGACCGCCAGATAGAAGGAGGTCAAGCCGTTCTGGTCGCTGCTGGAGACGGGAACGACATCCTGGACGGCGACAGTTCGCTGCTTGGTCGCGTCGAACCGGACCACGATCTTCTCGATCGCGGTGGCCAGCGAAGCTCCCGAGGCCGTGGCAACCACCAGCTGGTCCTTGCTCCCCTTGAGATTGGGGATGAACGCGCTGTAGAGCTTCTGATCCTTGATCTGGCGGACCGCCTCGGCCTCTGAGGCAACCGGCTTCGCCTCCAGCGGCTGCCCCGCCACGGAGTTGATCTGGCCCACCAGCTGGGACTGCACCCTGGCCGGAGCGATGATACCCATGGACGCCTTGTGCGGCAGCGGGTGGTGGAGCGCGCCCACGTAGCTGAGGATGAAGCCCAGCTGGAGCAGCAGGGTCGCGGTGACGAGCAGCACCGCGCGGGGGCTCACCGCATCGCGCAGTTCACTGGCGAAGCCGCGCGGCGCCTCCGGCTGGGTCCGCTCACCGGACATGGTCGAGGTCCATTCGTTGATGGCGTTACATGTCGATGTATATCGGGCGAGGGCTCACGCAGCCTTGTAGCTCCGGCCATCCGGGGGTGACGCCGGGGCCGGACGGGTACGCGGGTGTCAGCCCGCCGAGGAACCAGACCGAGGGCCAGGCACCGGCGGATTCTTCGACGATGGAGGAACAGTGCCCTGGTGACAGGACCACCGACCCTGGCAGTCCAGCGGGGCGAGGGCCGCCCCCGGCTCAGCCGCGCTGCCACCGGCCGTGGAGCGATCAGCCGCCCGTCTCAGCGCCGCCGACGGCCACCGGGGTCACGGCGCGCCGGAACGGCCAGGCGAGGGTGGCGTGGAAGCCCCTCGGGTCGGGATACGAGGTCGGGTCGTCCAGGCCGAGCCGGTCAGGGACGCGCCCGGGCTCGTACACGAAGGTACCGAAGACCATGTCCCAGACGGGGAGCACCGAACCGTAGTTGACGCGCTCGCCCGCGCCGTGGTGCCAGCGATGAGTCTCCGCGCCCACCAGAAGGTAGTTGAGCGGTCCGGTGCGGATGTCGGAGTTGATATGGCTGATCGTCTGCTGGAGGTTCAGCACCGCCAGCGCGAGGAACACCGCGTCGGGCGTCGCCCCGGTGAACCGGAAGACCACCAGGGAGATCACGAAGCGGGAGACCAGCAGGTCGAGCGGGTGGAAGACGGGGTGCATGAGCACGTACACCTGGGAGGGGGCGTGGTGCACCCCGTGGGCCCGCCACAGCCGGGGCAGGGTGTGGGCGGCGCGGTGGTAGACGTACCAGAGCAGGTCGAGGCCGAGCAGGACGACCACGGCTTGCAGGGGCAGCGGGACGCGGGCCAGCGGGCCGAAGCCGCCGCTCGGGACGAGACGGGCGGCGACGACGGAGACGCCCATCGTGGCGATCTGCTCGACCGCGAACGCCAGCCCGATGAATGGCAGATCACGCCCGACGAAGGTGTCCCTGGTCATCCGCCAGCGCTCCAGCAGCGGATTGCGTCGCTCGATGGTGAAGGCGAAGGCGATGGTGCCCACGGTCAGCAGGGCCAGGACGGCGCTCTGGGGGACGCCCAGGCGGTGGGTGGCGGCGGCCCATCCGACGGCGCCGGAGACCGCCGCCAGGAGCGGGTAGGTACCGTAGGTGAGGATCGGTCGGGCGGGGGATGCGAGTTCCATGCCGTCACGTTCGCAAGTGGCACAGGGGGTGGGCTTTCCCGTGGGCGCAGACGTTTTGCCTTCCGGCGCTTCCCGTGCGGCCGACCCGGTGGAGGCCGGGCTGCGGGCCTTCGCCAGTGCCCGGGGCGTACGGCTACCGGAGGCGGGCGCGTCACCGGAAGCCGACTGGCTCGCGCCGCTGTGGGAGGCGCTGCGGCGCTCGGGGCTCGGCCACCCCGGGCTGGCCTTCGCAGCCTGGGCGGAGACCACCATGCTCGGTGGCCTGGTGCCGCCGATCCTCGCCAACAGCCCCGACGTCGAGGCCATGCTGGAGAGCCTGCGGTACTTCCACCCGCTGGTGGGCCGCAACGAATTGGTGGTGCGGCCGCGTTCCGGCGGTGGGCCGGACACGGTCCGGCTGAGCCTGCGGGCGTGCGACGGCGGGGCGGCGGACCCGGACACGGTGGATGCCTGCTTCGCGCTGCTGTGCCGCACGGTACGGCTGCTCTCCGAGGGGTCCGCCGGGCCCGACCGAGTCCTGCTGCGCCGCCCGGAACCGGTGGACGCGGGGGCGTACCGCGAGGCGCTGGGTCCCGCGGTGGCGTTCGGCCAGCCGCAGGACACCTGTGTCTTCGGCCCAGCCACGCTGCGCGCCCGGGTGCGGCAGGCCGATCCCGCCGTTCTCGCGATGCTGGCCCCGTACGCGCGGCGGCAGCTCGCCCAGGAGCACACACCCTGGTCAACGGCGGTACGGACGGCCCTCAGCAACGCGCCCGTCGCCCTGTCCGGTCCGCCACGGCTGGCCGACGTGGCGCGCGCCATGGCGGTCAGCGGCCGCACGCTGCAGGCGCGGCTCCAGGAAGAGGGCGCGTCCTTCTCCGACCTGGCGGACGGGTTGCAGCGCGAACGCGCTCTGGCGCTGCTCGCCGAACCGGAGCCGACGGGGCTGGCGATGACCGCGATCGCCGCACGGGTCGGCTTCGCCACCCCGGCCGCGCTCACCCGGGCGGTACGGCGCTGGACCGGCATGACGCCCACCGCGTACCGGCGCTCGGCCACGGCTGACCCGCACCCTGGTGCTTGGTGACCGCAGCCTCCGCCGACGGCCGTGGCGGTGGAACCCAGGCGTCGCAGCGGTCAGCCGGTGGCCGAGCTTGGACTGACCGGATCACTTGGTCACGGGCAGGCACTCGGCGAGCAGTTCGACGACATCGCGCCAGGCTCGCTGTGCGTGCCGTGGGTGGTAGGCGACGCCGGGGACCGTGCGGTGGTCGACCGTCGGATGGTGGAAAGCGTGCACGGCGCCGCCGTAGACCACAAGGCGCCAGTCGATGCCCGCGGCCTGCATCTCAGCCGTGAAAGCGTCCCTCTGCGCGGGCGGCATGATCGGGTCTTCCGACCCGACCCCGGCCCACACCGGGCAGCGAATGCGCGCCGCCTCGCCCGGTCGGCCCGTGGTGGTCGCGTTGACTGTCCCGATCGCGCGCAGATTGGCGCCATCACGCCCGAGTTCCAGCGCGATGGCGCCGCCGGTGCCGTAGCCGATGGCGGCGATCCGGTCGGGGTCCGTTCGCGGTTCGGCGCGCAACACGTCGAGCGCCGCATGGCCGATGCCGCGCATCCGCTCGGGATCAGCGAGCAGCGGCATGCAACGGGCCAGCATCTCCTCAGGCTCACCCAGATAGCGCCCGCCGTGCAGGTCGAAGGCCAGCGCCACGTACCCCAGCTCGGCGAGCGCGTCCGCCCGGCGGCGCTCGACGTCGCTGAGCCCCATGCCCTCCGGCCCGATCAGCACCGCGGGCCGGCGGTCGGCACCGGCTGGGAGAGCGAGGTGCCCGATCATCGTCAGACCGTCGGCCGGGTACTCGACCGTACGCGTCGCCATCGTCGTCATGACATCGGACTGTAGGGATCATCGAGCCCGGGCGGGCCGGGGTTCACCGCGGGCAGAACCACGCGTTCGACGCTCAGCAATACCGAGCAGAGGTCGAACGTGCACCCCCCCGTCATCCTGCATGCGCAGCGTCTCCAGCACGCCCCGCGCCGGGCCACCGCCAGGTCATGCAGGTCCAACAGCGGCCTGGACGCTTTGGTCAACCACACCAGCGCCAGCCGGTCCTGCGCCGGTATCCCCCGCGCCTCCGGCCCCGGCACCACAAACGCACAGCCGTGTCCTACATGGTGAGGCAGACGTAGCGTTTGTCGCCGGCGTCGGATACGAGACTGCGCACCGAATGCCTTCACTGTTGGATGGCGCTGGTCGTGGTGCGCCGCACGGCTCCCGAGGGCACCTGAGGCCTGTGGTGATGCCCGGTTCCAGTCGGGTCGGCGGAGGAAGGGGCGGGGCCGTCGGCTGGAACCGGGCATCACATGTGTCTCAGGCTGGGATCAGTGGGTCTGGAGCGCAGTGTCGTCCAGGACGAAGGACGTCGTGCCGCCGTTGGCATCGGTCTCGGTGCCGGTGAACCGCACGGTGAGAGTCTGCCCCGCGTACGCCGTCACGTCGTGGGAGTGCTGTGCATACCCGGTGTTGTGGTTGAGGTTGGAGTACGTCGCCAGCGTCGTCAGGACGGTGCCGGACTGGTCGAGCAACTGCACCTTGAAGGTGTCGGGGGTTGCTGTGGTGGTGTTCTCCGTGGTGTCGATGTGCAGCCAGTACGAAAGCGTGGCGGTGCAACCGGCCGGGATGGTCACCGTCTGCGCGACGGTGTCGGTGTCGGCCTTGCCGTCGCCGTTGGTCCAGGCGTCCCAGCTGCCGGTGTGGGCGGGCTCGTCGGCGGTGTCGTTGTTGATCGGGGCGAAGCCTAGCGTGGAGCTCTGTGTCCACGGCGCGATCGTGGCGCCGCCCTCGAAGCCGGCGTTGCCCAGCAGTTGCGCGGCCGTGCAGCCGCCGCCGGTGGAGGTGACGGTCAGGGTGTAGGCGGCGGTGTGGCTGCCGGAGGCGGCTGTGCCCTTCACGGAGAGCGGATAGGTGCCCGCGGCGGTTCCGGTCGCGACGGTGACCGTCGCGGTCGAGCTGCCGCCGGCGGTCACCGAGGCCGGATTGAAGGACACCGTGACGCCGCTGGGCGCACCGGTGGTGCTGAGCGTGACGGTCTGGGCGGAGCCGGAGGTGACCGCGGTGGTGACGGTGGCGGTCGTCGAGCCGCCGGGGGTGGCGGTTCCCGAGGCGGGGCCGACGGCGAGGGAGAAGTCGTTCGCCGGGGCGGTGGTCGCCGAGGGGTTCCAGTAGTCGCCGGCCATGACGATGTACACGAGGGTCTTGATGGTCTCGCCGAAGTAGCCGTCACCGAAGGGGTTGGTGGCGAGCTGGTTCCAGATCGTGTCGGTCCACGCCTGGTCTCCGGCGGCCATGGCGGCCGGGCCCACCGAGTCGCCGGCCTCTTCGGCCTGGTCGGAGGTGGAGTAGACGGTGCAGTTCAGGTTCAGGTGCGGGTAGACCTTCTTCGGGTCGCTCCCGGAGACGGACTTGGCGCAGGCCGACCACTTCTTGGCGTCGTTGTAGGCCGTGGCAGCCGTGGCGGTGCCGTTGAGCAGGGCGTCGGTCCCCATGTGCCAGGGCACGCGGATGGAGTTGTAGCCGACGATGTTGTCCGGCTGGCTCTCCTGGTAGTTCGCGGGGGCCGGCTTGGGGCTGGTGGTGTCAGCGTTCACCACGAAGTCCGACAGCAGTCCCTTGGTGGAGGAGTACGCGCTGGTGAACTCGTTGACGATCGCCTCGGTGCGGGTGACGACCTTGTTCCAGTCGTGCGCGGTGTCGTAGGCGGCGAAGGCCCGCAGGTGGTCGAGCATCATGTCGGACGGCCGGGCGTCGGTGGACGGACCGTCGTCCTCGCACTTGAGGTGGCCGTCGGCGGCCACGTCGTGGGCGTAGATCCGGCCGAGCCAGGCCTTGGCATCGCTGGTGTAGCCTCCCCACTGCTTGTCGGCGAGGAGCAGGCCGTAGCCGATGTCCAGATCGCCGTCGGTGGCGGCGTCGGGGGTGCCGCTGTCGGCGTACTTGCAAGTGCTGCCGTCCAGCTTCCACTGCATCAGGCCGTACTGGTCCTCGTGGTCCTTGACCAGCTGCCACAGACCGTCGAACTCAGCCTTGGCGTTCGCGTCGTAACCGGCCATCAGCGGCACGATGTTCATGCCGTAGCCCTGACCTTCCGAGACCGGGCCGTTGTTGGGGGCGTCGCCGTCGCCCTTGGTGGACACGTAGTACTCGTTGGAGGCGCAGCCGTGGACGAGGTAAGCACTCTTCCAGGCGTCGTACTGCTTCTTGACGGCGGCGTCGCGGGTGGCCGCGGACGCCGACGGCATGACGCCGGTCTGGTAAGTCACATGGGTGGGGAACGGGTTGGCGGGGGTCGTCGCAGCGACGGCGGGGCCGCCGCCCGCGACAGCCGTGCCCAGGGCTATACAACCGGCAGAGGCCGTGGCCGCCACCAGCTTTCTGAGAAAGTGCGCCATCGATGCTCCCAAGGGGGCGAGGGGACGGGGGCGAGGGGGGATTTCGTTAGGAAAGTTTCCTAACTACTTAGAGGCGTGTCAATCCCTTGAGCACTGGCTCGCCAAGTCGTTGCTCTCGCCCACGACTGCCGATGCGTGCCTCGGTCTGCTGCCCGAGGCGGCATCCGCACTGAGACAGTCGATGATCGCCTGTTCGCCCTCTCGCCCGAACCACATCGCCGCAACGCACCAAACGAGCCCCGGCGACCGGCCGGGGCCCGATCGCCCGCTCCCGCAGGAGGGCTGGCGGTTTCATGCGGCGGCACACCAGTCGAGTGACGGATTCGGCCGTCACAGGCCCGCTCCTAGCGTCGGACCCGAACGTCGATCCGACGAAGGGAAGCGTGCTGCGCGCCGAGGTCGGCGACACCATCGTGGTGCACTTCCGCAATGCCGACCATCGCTACCGGTGGCCGCACAGCCCGAGGACAACCCGGGGCAACTGGCTCCACCACTGCCACGTCGTCGAGCACATGGCCGGCGGAATGGTCGGCCACTACCGGGTGAGCACCTGACACCCGCCCTCGTCCGCAGAGCCGGCCGTGAGGCGTTGCGGAGGGGCTTGTTGTCCGTCGGGCGCGGGCGGCCCCCTTCCCAGAACGCACGAGGGAAGAAGCCGTTGCAGCCCCGCGGACCACGCGGTAGCCAAGACGATCCGGCGGGCTCGACGATGCCTCGTCGTCCTTGCCGTCGTGCCGTGGGCGGGCCAGCATTCTCGGGTGGCAGCCAATGAGTTGGAGCAGAGTCTTCTTGACGCGGTCCGCGACGGCGAGATGCTCGACCTGGCAGGTGACAGCCCCGTCGACGAGGCCGCAATGCGGTCTTGGGACAGCACCCGCACTGTCCCGGCGGTGCTGATCCGTGACCTGGTCCGCGGTCGCCGGAACATCGAGGCGGACCCGCACGGGCTGCGACTGCGCGGGGCGCGCATCACCGGCCGCGTCGACCTTGCGAACATCACCAGCGATCTGCGCGTCGAACTGGTCGACTGCTTCGTCCCCGACGGTCTGAACCTTTGCGACAGCCAACTGCCCGGCCTGGTGCTGGACGGTTCCTGTTTCGGGCACCCCACGGGTTCGCACGACCCGCCGGTCGACGCCACACGCTTCACCGCCCCCACGGTGACGATGCGCCGGGCGGTTGCGCACGCCGACACGCCTTCCGGCGCGGTCCGGTTCCTCGGCGCCCAGCTCGGTCTGCTGGACTGCGACGGTGCGCGGTGGGAGAACACGGGCGGTCCCGCCCTGAACGCCGAGTCTCTACGGGTCGATCACAGCGTGTTCCTCCGCGACGAGTTCCAGGCCACCGGCGTCGGGGAACAGGGCACGGTCCGGCTCGCCTATGCTCACCTCGGTCGGCTCGCGTGCGACGGGGCGCGGTTGGAGAACACCTCCGGACCCGCCCTGCACGCCGACGGCCTGCGGGTCGACCGAGCCGTGTTCCTCCGCGCCGGATTCCGGGCAACCGGCACGGTCCAGCTAGTCGATGCCCACCTCGGTCTGCTGGATTGCGACGGAGCGTGGTTGGAGAACACCTCCGGACCCGCCCTGCACGCCGACGGGCTGCGGGTCGACCGAGCCGTGTCCATGCGCGCCGGATTCCGGGCAACCGGCGCCGGACACTGCGTGCTCGCCTTGAACGGTGTGTCTGTCCACGGTTCGCTGATGTGGGACACGAGCGGGGTGAACCGGTCGGGTCAGGCCGCAGGTGCCCTGGTCGGCATCAACGGGCTGACCTACGCCGACCTGCCGGCGCCAGTCGAGTTGTCGCGGTGGCTGGAGCTGTTGCGTGACCACACGCCGGGCTACTCCGCTCAGCCGTACCAGCAGTTGGCCACCGTCCACCGTGCGGCCGGTCACGACAGTGAGGTGCGGGACATACTCATGGCGCAGCGGCGGGACCAGATCGGCCGCGGCGCGCTTCGGGGTCGTGACCGGGCCTGGGCCCGCTTCACCGGGCTCACACTCGGCTTCGGCTACCAACCCTGGCGAGCCCTGCTGCTGCTGTTCGCCGTCGTCGCCAGCTCCGTCGCACTGGCGGTCGTCCTCGGCGGGCCGGGCGGCGGCCTGGAGCACTCCGCCGGCCCAAGCACGTCCACGACGCCGTGCAACGTCGTGGAGCGGATCGGTGTGGGTTTGGATCTGGGCCTGCCGGTGGTCAAGACGGGGGCGCAGGACCTGTGTGTCCCCACCGACACCCGTACGGGGCAGACCCTCACTGTCACCGGCTGGCTGCTACAGCTCGCCGCATGGGCGTTCGCCACCCTCTTCATCGCCGGCTTCACCGGCGCTGTGCGCAAGACCTGACGATTCGCCGAGATGAAGACATGCCCGAAATCACGATCGGTCCGGCGATCGCGAGGCGGGATTCCAGCCCGCGACCTGCCCACGCAGGGAGCGCCGCTCCACCCGCCCCGTGCGCGGTACCCCACAGCACATCCTCGACGTGCTCGACATCTCGCGGCCACCGCCCTCGCCGACCGCACAGACCGGCCCCCGCGCGGGCGCGCGGGGGCCGTCTGCGGGAGAGGCCGGCCGATACCGGCCCGGGTCCCTACGGGCGGAGCTGGACCTGCGTCTGCGTGCCGGTGGACTGCAAGGGCTGGACGCCCTGGGCGAGGAGGGTGGCGGTCAGGGTGACGGGGGCGGGGGCGGGGTGCGCCTCCTTGAAGGCGACGGTGAAGGTCGTGCGGTAGGAGCCGCCGGGGCCGAGGTCGGCGCTGGTGGGCGGCACGACCACCCCGGACAGCGTGCCCGCCGGGTCGGCGGTCAGGGTGAGCGGCTGTCCGTCGGCGGTCACCGTCAGGTCACCGGCCTTGAGGCCGCCGGCCCTGGAGAACTGCAGCTTCGTGCCGACCGACGCGTACGCGGCGCCGTCCGCCGGGCTGGTGAAGGTGACCGAGCCGCTGAGCGGGGTCGCGCCGGTCTTGGCGGGGGCCGCGGCGGCCATCGCGACCTTCGCCGCGCTGGTGCTGCCGACGCTGAACTCGTACACCGTGCTGTTCACCGCGAGGTTGTCGACGTACGTGTCGAGGCTCTGACCCGCGCTGCCCAGCCTGCCGACGCCCGCCATCACGCCGACCGCGCCGTCATCTGCCGCATTGCAGGCCGTGGCGTAGTCGCCCAGCGTGTGGACGCTGCCGGCGTCGAAGCCTGCCACTGCGCGGGAGGTCGACCACTGGGAGGTGCTGCCGGCCACGAAGTGCCGCCAGGTGTCGGCCACCGCGCCCGTGCGTCCCAGGCTGTCCTTCGCCAGTTGCGGCTGGAAGCTGAGCGTGGTGGAGGCACCCTGGCACAGGACGGGCAGTTGCAGCTCGGCGCCGTACGGGACGGCCGCGGCCGAGGAGGTCCAGCTCCTGACGTACATGTCGTACGAGGGGGTGGCCGCGGCGATGCCGGTCAGCGGGATCTTGCGGTTGAACCAGTGGGTGACCTGGGACTGCTGGGCGACCGTCCCGGCGGCGACCGCCAAGTGCAGGCTCCCGTTGAACCGGGCGCCGTCCGCGAACGGCGAGATCTCCGCGACGCCCGCGGACCGGTTCGCGTGGGCGGGGTCGTCCTGGAGGCGCAGCCAGGAGCGGGAGGGTCCCAGGTCGTTCGCGGTGACCTGCTGCAGGACGTAGGCGGTGGCGTGCGCGCCGGGGGCGAGGGCGACGCTTGGGATGGCCACGGCAGCCGTGGCGAGGACCCCGGCGAATGACGCGCCGAGGCGGGCGGGGAAGCGGGACATGCGGTGGAACTCCCATCGGCAGGGGGGCTTGTCGAGGGCGGATACGTCCCACCGTCGCGGCACCGCGACGCCTTCTCCGGTCCTTCTCCACCCGGACGGCCCGGCCCCTGCGGTGGCCGCCTGCCATCTCACGCCGCCCGCAACCCCGCCCGCAGCGCCTGCCCCGCCCAGATCGTCTTGCCCGTCGGCGTCTGGCGCGTCCCCCAGCCCAGGGTGAGCCGCGCCACCAGATGCAGCCCGCGGCCGCCCTCGTCGCTGATGGGGGCGCGTTGACCGACACCGCGCTCTGCACGGACGGACCTGCGCGGTCGCCGGCCGACCTCGCCCCGGCGCCGGAACACCGCCCAGGCCACCGCTCCCTCTACGTCGGCCACAACCAACACCGCGACATGGGCCGCCGACCGGCTGGCCGACCCCTTCGGGAAGGCCATCGGGCACAGCATCGTCGCCAGCGCCCGCCTCCGCCGCGGCAATTATGAGGACGCCCGGCACCACCTGCGCCACGCCCTCGACCTGTGCCGCGACCTCGGCGACCGCCCACTGGAAGCAGACATCCTCAACCGCTTCGGCGACGCCCACCATGCCGCACACAACCCCAATGCAGCCCAAGAAACTTGGCAACTGGCCCGGGACATCCTCACCGACCTCGAGCACCCCCACGCCGACCAGATCCGCGGCAAACTCGCTCTGCACAGTGACCGGCCCGGCCGGAAGTCCCGGCCAGGAAGCGCGTCAAAGGGCGGTACGAGCTTGACGTCTCACCTCATTACTGCTCGCGTTCCTTGACCGACTCGGCGCGTGCGGCGGTCTTGCCAACATCCTGGATCGGGCCTTGCGCTGGTTGCGGCTGCCGCGCGGACGTCCGGGCCGGGCCTGTCCCGTTTCGGTGCGGCAGTGACAGAACGCCTTCGAGCGGGCGTTGCGAAACCCTCGCGGGCTACCGACGAAATGCGGCTCGTGAGGTGACGGAATGCCGGTCGCGAAGTCGGCGGGCCGGGCAGCGGCCTCGCGTCTGCCAGGATCTGCCGCTCCCGGCCTCATAGCCGGGTCAACGCAGGAAGTCCGGCACATCCAAGTCACCCGGCAAGTCATTCGGCGGGAGGTGAACGGGGAGACTCCGACCCCAGTCCTCCTCCGACGTTCGGCGGATGTGGATGAGACGAAGGTGGACCCCGTCGGGTGCTGCCAGGCCTGCCTGTACCGCCCTGCTGCGGGCCTGCTCCCACGTCGGTGCCCGGTCGTAGGTGTGCAGCGGATGGTCGTTCCTCCTGGGTACGTCCCACGTGTGGCGGATCTCCCAGCCGTCGAGATGCTGACCGGTGTAATCGTCTGCGGGCAGCCACCGCTGCTCCGTTTCAGACCAGTACAACGTCCTTCCGCGGACGGCTTCGCCGACCGGGTCGAGGTCAATGAGCGCCAGCCGGGCGGTTTCGCTCAGATGCTCTGGGAGGATCAGTGTCGTTGGGCTGGACGTGTCGGGAAGCCGGGTCTCGAGCTCGCTCTCCGGTGATCTCACGTGGCGTCGCAGCCGGATGCGACCCAGAGCGCGCACGGTGGACTCACCCAGTTGCTCGCCGAGCTTCTTCGCCCATTCCTCAAGGAACGGGCCTAACGCCTTGACCACCAGGTAGCCGACCACGACCTGCTCGGCAGCAGGCTCCATACTGGGAAAGGCCATGGGCGTGGACGACGCACTGGTCTCCCGTGGCGGGCGGACGGCCCCCAGCCGTGCGTCTGCTTCTCGCTTCCATGCCTCGGGCACGTCCTCTCGCCCCCAGATGGCCTGCTCTGCCCTGTCGAACGCCGTACCGGCACAGTCGAGCAACCGGACCCGTTCCTCCTCCGTCACCACCACGAACTGTGGGTCGTTGCCGGACGCGCCGCAGTGATGATCACTCCCGGCGACCGTGACGCCCGCGGAGTGGGCCAGGTACACGCCCCGCTCTGTCATCATCTCGAACAGGGCCACACTGAGTTCGCGTGATGAGCTGCTCACCTTGGCCAGGGCGTATGCATCCCAATCGAGCTGGTCGGCTTCGGCATGGCGCCCGGTCTCGTAGAGGGCCTGGGCCAAAGAGTAGAACGCGAGGGTCCTCTCCTGAACGTCGCCTCGCGTGCGAGCGTCCACCAGACGGGCCCATGCGGTGTCGATGTCGAACACTGACTCACTCATGCACCTCACTGTGCCGTACCACCCGAGCGGTCGGCAGATAGGGCAACACGGAGTTCCCTCAGGAACGCGGCTGTTCCGTGAGCTTGCCCTTGCGCAGGACGAGGATGCGGTCGGACCGGGCGGCCAGTTGGTGGGAGTGCGTCACGACGACCACGCATTTCCGCTGCCCGTGGGCGAGTTCACGGAAGGTGTCGATGATGCCCCGGGCGGTGTCCTCGTCGAGGTTTCCGGTGGGTTCGTCGGCGAAGAGGATGTCGACGTCGCAGGCGAGGGCGCGGGCGATGGCGACGCGCTGCTGTTGGCCGCCGGAGAGCTGCAGCACATTGCGCCGGGCCATGTCCTTGTCCAGGCCGATCTGTTCCAGGAGCTGGAGGGCGCGACTCTTGCGGCTGCCCGACGGCGGTCTGGCACCGGTGATCTCCATGGCGGTGGTGACGTTCTGGAGGGCGGTCATGTAGGTGAGGAGGTTGTACTGCTGGAAGATGGTGGCGGCGTGCCTGTTGCGGTAGCGGCCGAGGCCCAGCTCGGTGAGGTCACGGCCGTCGAAGCTGATCGCGCCCCCGGTGGGGGTGTCGAGCCCGCTGGCGAGGCTGAGCAGGGTGGTCTTGCCGCTGCCGGAGGGGCCCAGGACGGTGTAGAACGTGCCGCGTTCGAAGGCGTAGTCGATGTTCCTCAGCACCGTGGTCCGGCGGCGCTGGCCGGAGTAGGTGTGGCTGACGTCGGTGAGGCGCAGGACGGGCGGGGTGGGGGTGGTGCCGGCGGCGGTGGCGCGGGTCATGGCGGGTCACTTGCCCTTCGTGAGGATGACGCGGGGGTTGAGGCGCAGCACGGCGCCGGCCGGGACGGCGGTGGCGAGCAGGCCGATGCCGAGGCCGACGGCACCGACGGTGGCGAGGTCCGCGGGGGTGAGCGCCACGGTGATCCTGTCGATGGGGTCGGCGTTCTCGACGGGCTTGTCGTTCGGGTCGATGCCTTCGCCGAGGCCGGTGCTGCCGGGTGCCGGGGGCTTCCACGCGTCGAGCTTGCGCTCGGCGGCGCCTGCCTCCCTGCCGAGCAGCGCCTGCCCCGCGCTCTGCGTCAGGCGCGCGGCGAACAGGGAGCTCAGACCGATGGCCACTGCCGCCACGAGGACGATCTCCAGAGCCTGCTGCGCGATGAGCATGCCCTTCCTCTCGCCCATGGCCAGCAGGACGCCGTGCTCCTTGCGACGCTGCCTGACGGCGAGTTGGGCCAGCAGAGCCAGCACGGCCGCGCCGGCGACGCCCATCATCCACATGGCGAGCGTGGCCGTGGACCGGATGCTCTTGAGCGGGCCCGTCATCTGCCGGACGGCCTTGTCGTTGGCGTCCAGCGTGAAGCCGTCGAGTGCCGCGCCCGCGACCCGCTTCGCCCCGTCCCTGAACGCGCCCTGCGCATCGGCGTCCTGGAGGAGGAAGGTCGCCGTGCCGACCCGCAGCCCCGCGTCGTGGTCCGAGCTGAGCTTCGCGAGGCCGCCCACCGTTCCGTACAGCATGTCGGCCGGGCTGATGCCGTACTCGGGGTCGGGATCCGCGGTGGGACGCGGGTCGCGGTAGATGCCCGCCACCGAGAAGTCGGCCGTGGTCTTCTCGTCGTTTCCGGCCAGGGTGATCCTGTCGCCGACCTTCAGGCCGTTCTTGCGGGCCAGCCGTTCCTCGATCAGGAGCAGTTTGGTGTCCTTGTCGGCGGCCGTGAGGTGCCTGCCGGACAGCAGGGTGAACCTGCCGCTGCGGAAGGCGTCCAGCAGCGAGGTGTCCAGGACACCCATGCCGACGGTGCCACCGGGGCCCATCGGGTCCTTCGGCCCGCCGTCGGCCAGCTGGGCGCCGCCCCTGAGGACGGCGCGGTCCCAGTTCGCGTACGTGTACTTCTGGACCTGGGGCAGATGGCCCAGCTTGTCGACGGTCGAGGCGTCGATGCGCGGGGCCTGGAGGCCGGCGCCTGCGTGCAACTGGCTTGGGTCCATGGCGAGGTTGACCTCGGCGCCCACGGAGTGCCTGGCGTGCCGCACGGCCTGGGCCGTCGCTTCGTTGATCAGGATGCCGGCCAGCGTCATCACGGAGATGACGACGAAGGTGGCGAGGGTGATCATGGTGCGGCCCTTGCGCGCCCACAGGCTCAGCCCTGCGCGCTTCACGAAGTTCATAGGGATCAGCTCTCTCGGTCCGTGGTGATCGACGGGCTATTCGGTGTCGGTGAGGATGGAGCGGGGGTGCAGGCGGAGGATCCCGATGCCCGGGATGACGGTGGCGACCAGAGAGATCCCGAGCCCGATACCGGCGACCTCGCCGACGGCGGCCGGCTCGACCCGTACGGTCGGCGGAGCGATCCCGGGATCCTCCGCGTGCGGCCCCGCAGCCGGGCTGTCGTCCTCGCGGCCGAGGAACGCGTCGCCCGCGGGCTGTCCGGCGAGCGCACCGGCGAGCGCGGCGAGCGCCACGGAGGGCAGGGCCACCGCCGCCACCTCCACGGCGTGCTGGCCGATGAGCTTCCATTTCCGCTCGCCCATCGCGAGCAGCACCCCCAGCTCGGCACGCCGCTCCCGGATCTGCAGCATCACGACGAGACCGAGGATCAGCGCCCCGGCCAGGGCGATCACCCGGACGATCAGCCCCGCGAACGTGCCGACCCGCTGGATCGGGCGGACCTGGTCCCGGTACGCCTTGTCGTTGACCCGGAAGTCGAAGGTGCCCTTGCCGAGGAGGCGTTCGGCCTCGGCGTGCAGCGGCCGTTCCTGGTCCGGCGAGCCGATCCTGTACACGGCCTCGCTGACCGGTGCGGGACCGGTGCCCAGCCTTTGCGCCGTGCCGACCGGTACGTACAGCGTGTTGCCGGGTAGTTGGTGCGGGGGCTGTCGGCCCGGCGGGTCCTGCGTCGGGTCCTCGAAGACGCCGACGATCTCCAGTGGCACGGTGCGCCTTCCGTCCGCCGAGCACACCCGCAGGGTGTCGCCGACCCTGAGGCCGTTCTTCTCGGCCAGGCGCCGCTCGACCAACGCGACGCCCTTGTCCGCGTCGCCGGGGGTGATGCCGCGCCCCGCCATGACCTTCATCGACCCGTACGAGAAGGGCAGCAGCATGCCGACGTCACGGACGCCGTTCACGGCCATGGGGGCCTGCTCCCGCCCCTCGTGCTCCCCGCGCTTGGTGTCTCCCGCTTCGGGCGGGTCCGAGGACAGCGGCGTGAAGCCACGCGCCCCGGCGCGCACCGAAAGCTCCGGGTTGTAGCGGTGCACCAGGTCCGAGCGGCCGAGCCGGTCGGCGAGGGCCGGGGTGAGGCCCTTCTTCTCCACCGTGACGTCGACACCGATGGTGCGCTGCGCGTCGGCCTCCTGGCGGGCGGCGGCCCCCTGGAGCAGGAAGCCGCCCAGCAGCAGCGAGCAGAGGACGAAGAAGATGCCCAGCAGGCCCGCGGTCCTGGACATTCTGGCACCAAGGCTCATCCCGGCGCGCTTGACGAAGTTCATGCCGACGACCAAAGCAGGAGGCTGTTTGCAGCGGGATAAGCGTGTGACAGCGGCATAAGGACCACAGCCGGAGGGCCTGCGGCAACGGCAGGACCGGTCGAAGCGGGACGCGAGGCTGCTCCCCGTACGCCGGGCTCTGCGCGCAGCGCTCCGGCGTCCTTATCCCCCTGCAATCGCCCTCTTGGTTTCATGACGGCATGAGAGTCCTGGTAGCCGAGGACCACCGTGTTCTGGCCCGTACCGTCGCCACCGGTCTGCGCCGTCAGGCGATGGCCGTCGACATCGCCTCCACCGGGGCCGAGGCCGAGCAGATGTGCCTGCTCACCGCGTACGACGTGCTGATCCTCGACCGCGACCTGCCGGTCATGAGCGGCGACGAGGTGTGCAGGCGGCTCCGCGAGCTCACAGACCCGCCGCGGATCCTGATGCTGACCGCGGCCGGCGAACTCGCCGACAGGGTCTACGGACTCACCGCGCTCGGCGCCGACGACTACCTGGCCAAGCCCTTCGACTTCACCGAGCTGGTGGCCCGGGTGAGGGCACTGAGCCGCCGGGCGCCGAAGGCGGCACCCGCTGTGCTGCGCTTCGGGGACGTCACCCTCGACGAGACACGGCGTGAGGTCTCGGCGGCGGGCACCCCCCTGGAGCTGACACCCAAGGAGTTCGCAGTCCTCAGTGTGCTCGTGCGGGCCGGCGGAGCGCCGGTGCCGCACGACGAGCTGGTCCGCAGAATCTGGGACGAGCACCTGGACCCGCGCACCAGCGCGGTCCGCGCCACCATCAGCCGCCTGCGCGGCAAGCTCGGCGATCCCGGTCTGATCCTCGCCGACAAGGGAGAGGGATACCGGCTGTGCGACTGAACCCGCGGACTCTGCTGAACCGGCTGCCCTTCCGCACCCGCATCGCCGTGGCCTTCTCCGGGCTCCTGCTGTGCACCGGCGTCGCCCTGCTCACCTTCGTGGTGCTCCTCGCACGCTACGGAACGCAACAGCAGGTACAAGGCATCGCGGTCAGATACGGCGAGGTCCCGAGCGGCCTGGCCAGCGCCCCGGCCTCACCCTTCGCGCCCGTGCTCGGCGGCCCCACCCGGCCGGACCACACCCGCCCCTCCACGGACAGCGTCGCCGAGATCCAGAAGATCGACCAAACGGTGCAAGCCGTCCAGGACACGGCCCTGCGCCAGATGCTGCTCTGGTCCGCCGTGGGCCTGCCCGTCATAGCCGTACTGGCCGGGCTGCTCGGCCGGTGGCTCGCAGGACGGGCGCTGCGCCCCGTCGCCTCCGTGACCGAGGCAGCCCGCCGCATCAGCGAACAGAACCTGCACCAGCGCCTCGCCCTCACCGGCCCCTCCGACGAACTCCAGCGCCTCGCTGACACGTTCGACACCATGCTGGACCGGCTGCACAAATCCTTCGAGAGCCAGCGCCGCTTCGTGGCCAACGCCTCCCACGAGCTCAAGACCCCCCTCGCGGTGCAGCGCGCCAGTCTCCAGATCGGTCTGGCCGATCCCCTTCCCGAGGGCCTCGCCGACGTCCGCGAGGACCTGCTGGACGCCAACCGCGAGGCCGAGCAGCTCGTCAACGCCCTCCTGCTGCTGGCCCGCGGCGACCGCGGCCTGGAAGAGACCGAGCCCGTGGACCTCACCGACACCGCCCGGCTCGCGACCGCCGCACTCACCCCGCAGGCGGCCGAGAACGGTCTGCACATCGGCTTCCACGCCGCCAGGACGCCCGTGGTCGTCGCCGGCGACCCCGTGCTGCTCCGCCACCTGCTGACGAACCTGATCCGCAACGCCGTCCAGTACAACCATCGGGGCGGCCACGTCCGCGTACGCGTCGACGCCCGGACCGTGACGGTGACCAACACGGGCCCCCTCGTGCCCGCCGACCGGATCCCCGACCTGTTCGAGCCCTTCCACCGCCTTGACGGAGACCGCACCGCCACCACCGGCCACGGCTTGGGCCTGTCCATAGCCGCCTCCATCGCCACCGCCCACCACGCCACGCTCACCGCCGGGCCCGGAGCACGGGGCGGACTCACCCTCACCCTGCGCCTTCCCTGAGCTTCAACGGCCTTACGCCGAAAGGCAGTCGGCGGGTCGCGGGCGGCGGAGGAAGAGGGTCGAGGCCAATGCGGCGGCCGCCGCCAGGGCCGCGTTGGGCCGCCTTGCGCGCCGCCACGAATCCGCCGGAAGCAAACGCAGGCTTCGCGCACGCGAGAACGGCCCTCGGCTCTCGGGGCGGTGAGGACGCCGGCGCGAGGGTTTGGCCAGCCGTACGAAAATGCCGGTAACCGCTGGTGCGGGGGGACGAAATCCGCAGGTCGCGGGCGTCCTAGGCTCCCTCCCAATCGAGCGAGGGAGGGCTGCCGTGCCGGTGTCGGGCGGGTTGAACGGGGTGGGGGCGTGGCTGCGCGAGCGGCTGCCGGGGCTGCTTGCGGAAAGCGGGGTGCCGGGGGCGGCGGTCGCGGTGGACGTCGGGGGCGAGGTGGTGGAGGCGGCGGCCGGAGTGCTGTCCACGGCCACCGGGGTGGAGGCGACCACGGATTCGCTGTTCCAGATCGGTTCCATCACCAAGACGGTGACCGCCACGCTGGTGATGCAGCTCGTGGACGAGGGCCTGCTGGACCTGGATGCACCGGCGCGGAGCGTGCTGCCGGAGTTCCGGCTCGCCGACGAGCGGGCGGCACAGACGGTGACCGTACGTCAGCTGCTGTGCCACACCTCGGGTTTCGAAGGTGACGTGTTCACCGACACCGGTAAGGGCGACGACTGCCTGGAGCGTTATGTGGACGCTCTGGGCGGCGAAGCGCAACTGTTCCCGCCGGGCGCGATGTTCTCCTACAACAACGCCGGCTTCTCGGTGCTGGGCCGGATCGTGGAGGTGCTGCGCGGCGAGCCGTTCGACGTCTGTGCTCGCACCCGGCTGTTCGCGCCGCTGGGCATGGACCACACCGCCTGCGACCCCTACGAGGCGGTGCTGCACCGCACCGCCGTGGGCCACGTCGGGCACAAGCCGGGCGGCCCGCTGGAGCCCACCGGGATCTGGGCGCTGCCGCGTTCCACCGCTCCTGCGGGGTCCATGCTGGCGATGCGGCCGAGGGACCTGCTGGCGTTCGCTCGGATGCACTTGGACGACGGGGCGGGGCTGCTGAGCCCCGAGAGCGTGCGGGCCATGCGGCAGCACCAGGTGGCCCAGCCGGATGTGGACCTCGGCACGGGCTGGGGCCTGGGCTGGGAGCTGTACGCCGGGCCGACCGCCTCGGGCGGCAGCACGGAGCTGATCGGGCACGACGGCGGAACCATCGGCCAGGCGGCCCGGTTGCGGATGGTGCCCGCACACGACCTGGCACTGGTGGTGCTCACCAACGGCGGCAGCACCCAGCAGGTGTTCGCCGAGATCGTGAACCGGGTGCTGGGCGAACTGGCGCAGATCGAGCCCCACTCGGCACCGGTGCCGCGGCCGGAGGCACTGGTGCCGCACGCCTCCCGCTACGTGGGCACGTACCGAACGCCGACCGGTGAGACCACGGTGGGCCTGGACGACGCCGGGCGGCTGTGGCTGGAGCGTACGCCCCTGGGCGTCGCCGCCGACCTGGACGAGCCCGCGTACCGCACCGAACTCGTGCACTGGCGCGGTGACTCGGTGCTGCCGCTGGAGCCGGAACGTGGCGCGCACGCGCGGATGGCCTTCATCGGCGACGACGGCCGCGGTCACGCACTCTTCCTGCACACCGGACGGGCCGAGCCGAGGGCGGCGCAGTGAACGGGCTGCACGAGCGGGCGTACGTCGCCGACCTGCACAACGACCTGCTGTGCGCGGTCACCGAGCGTCCCGTGGACCGCTGGGCCGATTTCTTCCGAGAGCGCTGGCTCCCGCAACTACGGGCCGGCGCAGTGGACTTGCAGGTCCTGCCGGTGTTCGTCGACGACCAGTACAGACCCGAGGGCGCACTGCGCCGCACCCTGCGCATGATCGAGGCCGCGCACCGGCTCGCGGAAGTCAACGCCGACGCGGTGGCGCTGTGCACCGACAGCGTCCAGATCGACCGGGCCGCCGCCGAGGGACGCACCGCGCTGGTGCTGGCGCTGGAGAGCGCCCCGGGTGTCGGCGAGGACGTCGAACTGCTGGAGACGCTGTTCCGCCTGGGCGTCAGGATCGCCTCCCTGGCCCACTTCGGCCGCACCGCGCTGGCCGACGGCAGCGCCGAGGACGCCGCGGGCGGACGGCTCGCCCGGGCCGGTGTCAGCGCACTGGCGGAGATGGAGCGCCTTGGGATGCTCTTCGACGTCAGCCACCTCGGCGCGGCCGGGGTCGAGCATGTGCTGGAGCTGGCGACGCGGCCGGTACTGGCCACCCACTCCAGCGCGCGGGCGCTCTTCGACCACCACCGTAATCTGACGGATGCCCAGATCCGGGGCATCGCCTCCGGAGGGGGCGTGATCGGCGTCAACTTCTTCGGCGGCTATCTGCACGCCTGCGACTACTCGGTGGACCGGCTCGTCGACCACTTCGAACACATCGCGGGGGTGGCGGGCATCGCCCACGTGGCCATGGGGCCGGACTTCATCAAGGAAGTGCTGGCCGACACCGTCCCCCTGTGCTGCGAGGAGGTGGCGGTGGAGGGGGCGCCCATGGACTCCTACCTCCCGGGGCTGGAGGGTCCGGCCGGGCTGCCCCTGGTCACCACCGCGCTGCAGCGGCGCGGCTGGCCGGAGGAGGACATCCGCGCGGTGCTGGGCGAGAACGTCCGGCGGCTGCTCCACAGGGAGTTGGACCGCTCCGCCGCCGCATCCTGACACCGTCGCCGAACGGTCCGGGAGACGGTCCGTGACACCGCTGGGACCGCAGCGACTCTTCGTACTACCGGACGAACGCACCAGCGAAGGTTCATCAGCTCTCACGAACAGTGCACGCCCCCGCTGTCCCACCATCGTCGGACAGCCGAGGAGAGGGAGACCCCTACCATGGACCGTATTGACGACCGCGTGCTGACGGTCCGCGACCTGTCGGTCGAGATCCGGCGCGGCGACCGGATCGTCCGCCCGGTGTCGGGCGTCAGCCTGACGCTGCGTCGCGGGGAGACACTCGGCATCGTCGGCGAGACCGGCTCCGGCAAGTCCATGACCGGCCTGGCCCTGATGGGCATGCTGCCGGCCGGCGGCACGATCACCGGCGGGTCGATCGACTTCGACGGCACCGAACTCGTCGGCCTCCCCGCCGCCCGCTACCGGGCGCTGCGCGGCAACGACATCGCCATGGTGTTCCAGGACTCCCTGACCGCGCTCAACCCCACCCGCCGCGTCGGCGACCAGGTCGCCGAGCCGGTGCGGCTGCACCAGCGGGTGTCCCGGCAGGCCGCACGGGCGCGGGCCGAGGAGATGCTGGCGCTGGTGGGCATCCCCAGGCCCGGCGAGCGCATGGACGACTTCCCGCACCAGCTCTCCGGCGGCATGCGGCAGCGCGTGATGATCGCCATGGCCCTGGTCTGCGAACCCCGGGTGGTCATCGCCGACGAGCCGACCACCGCGCTGGACGTCTCCATCCAGGCCGAGATCCTCGAACTGCTGGACGACCTCAGCTCCCGCCTCGGCATGGCGATGATCCTTGTCACCCACGACATGGGCGTCATCGCCCGCCACGCCGACCGGGTGGCCGTGATGTACGCGGGGCGCACCGCCGAGACCGGCGGTACCGCCCCGCTCTTCGCCCACCCGCGGCACCGCTACACGCACGCGCTGCTGGCCTCCATCCCCTCGCTCGCCCAGGACCGCGCCGAGCCGCTCTTCAGCATCACCGGCTCCCCACCGGACCTGTCCGCGCCGCGGACCGGCTGCCCCTTCGCGCCGCGCTGCGCCGCCGCCACCGACCGATGTCGCAGCGAGGACCCGCCGGTGTCCACCGCGGACGACGGCCACAGCTACGCGTGCTGGGAGCCGGCGCCCGAGCCGGAGGTACGGGACCGGCGCGCCACGGTGACCGTCACGGAGCGCGCGGCGACCGCGGCAACCACGGGGCAGGCCGCGGCAGAGCCCCGGCTGTGCGTGGCCGACCTGCGCCGGGAGTACCCGGTGGGGAGCCGCAACCCGCTGCGCGAGCGACGCACCGTCAAGGCCGTCTCCGGCGTCAGCTTCGAGGTGGCGGCCGGCGAGACGTTCGGCCTGGTCGGCGAGTCGGGCTGCGGCAAGTCCTCGCTCGGCCGGCTGCTGGTGGCCCTGGACCGGCCCGACTCCGGCGAGGTGGTCTTCGAGGGCACTCCCGTCACCGCCCTGAAACCGCGTCAGCTCGCCCGGCACCGCGGCCGCCTGCAGATGATGTTCCAGGACTCCAGCACCGCCCTCGACCCCCGGATGCGCGTCGGAGCCGTGCTGCGCGAGCCGCTCGCCATCCAGGGCGTGGGCACCCGCGCCTCACGTACGGCCCGGGCCCGCGAACTGCTGGCCGACGTCGGACTGGCGCCCGGCGTCCTGGAGCGCTTCCCCCACGAACTCTCCGGCGGCCAGCGTCAACGCGTGAACCTGGCCCGCTCCCTGGCACTGGACCCGACGGTGCTGGTGGCCGACGAACCGGTCAGCGCACTGGACGTCTCGGTCCGCTCCCAGGTCCTCAACCTGATGAAGCGGCTCCAGCGCGAACGCGAGCTCAGCAGCGTGGTGATCTCCCACGACCTCGCCGTGGTGCGGTACCTGTCCGACCGTGTAGGCGTGATGTACCTCGGCAAGCTGGTGGAGACCGGCACCACCGAGGAGGTGTACGGCACCACCGCCCACCCCTACACCGCCGGCCTGCTGGCCGCGGTACCGGACGCCGACCCGGCCGCGCCGCCGCCCGACCCGAGCGCCCGGGTACGCGGCGAGCTGCCCAGCCCCATCGACCCGCCCAGCGGCTGCCGTTTCCGCACCCGCTGCCCCCACGCCACCGAGGTGTGCGCGACGGCGGAACCGCCCCTGACCGCGGTGGTGGGCACCCACCAGGTCGCCTGCCACCACCCCCTGATCACCCGTCAGCCGACGTCCCGTCAGCCGGTCCCCCAGCGGCAGGGAAGTGAGCGCGCATGACCTGGTACGTGGCCCGACGACTGGCGGTGTCCTGCGCCGTCCTGGTGGGCATCTCCGCGGTGACCTTCTTCCTGCTGCACGTGGTGTCCGGCGATCCGGGACGCGTGGTGCTCGGCCCGCGGGCCTCGGCCGCGGCCGTCGCCGACTTCAACCGCGCCCACGGCTACGACCGTTCGGTGGTGGTGCAGTACCTGAGCTACCTGAGACAGCTCGCCCACGGCGACCTCGGCCGCTCCTACAAGCTCAACGAGAGCGTGGTCACACTTCTCAGGCAGCAGGCCGGCCGCAGCGCCATGCTGTCGCTGGCCGGCCTGGTACTGGCACTGCTGATCTCCGTCCCTCTGGGCATCGCGCAGGCCGTCCGGCGCAACAGCCTGCTCGACCGCGGCACCACGGCCCTGTCCTACGTGCTGTACGCCACCCCGTCGTTCCTGCTGGGCCTGGTGCTGATCGACTGGTTCAGCCAGGAACTGCCGTGGTTCCCGGCGGAGGCCTCGCAATCGCACTCGGCCTGGGCGGTGATCACCGAGCCGCGTTCCATGGCACTGCCGGTGATCACCCTCGCGGTGACCAGCGTCGCCCTCTTCGCCCAGTACCAGCGCTCCTCCGCGCTGGATGAGCTGGGCCTGGACTACATCCGGGTGGCGCGTGCCAAGGGCCTGCCCGAGCGGCTGATCCTCACCCGGCACCTGCTGCGCAACGCCTGCCTGCCGCTCATCACGCTCGTCGGCACGTTCATCCCGGCCCTGCTGGCCGGGAATCTCATCGTCGAGTCCCTGTTCAACTACCGCGGCCTGGGCCTGCTGTTCCTCAACAGCCTCCAGCAGGAGGACTACCCGGTCCTCCTCGCCTACACCCTCATCGGCGGCGTGCTCACCGTCCTGGGCAACCTGCTCGCCGACCTCGCCGTCGCCGCCGCCGACCGCCGAATCGAGCTGCAGAAATGACCACTGTCCCGCTGCGAGCGACCGAGCCCACCGAGCCGCAGACCCTGCCCCTCGGGGAGCACCGCTCCCCGCGCGTCGCGGCGCTGCGCACCCTGCGCAACCATCCCCTCGGGCTGGCCGGCGGACTGCTGCTGCTGGCCGTCCTCGGCTTCTGCTTCCTCGGCCCGCTGTTCCACCGCACCGACCAGACCCATGTGCAGCTCCTGGACGCGGCGCTGCCGCCCGGCGGCGGCCACCTGCTGGGCACCGACACCAACGGCTTCGACGTGCTGGGCCGGCTGATGGTGGGAGGCCGGGTGTCACTGGAGATCGGCCTGCTGGCAGCGGCCTTCGCCACCGCGTTCGGCACCCTGTACGGCGCGGTGGCCGGGCTGGCGGGGGGCGTGGTCGACGGGTTCCTGATGCGGGTGGTCGACACCCTGCTGTCGGTGCCCTTCCTCTTCTTCGTGCTGATCCTCTCGGCCCGCTTCCACGCCGACGCGCTGTCGCTGTCGCTGGTCATCGGCGCGTTCTCCTGGCTCGTATCGGCCCGGCTGGTGCGCGGCGAGGTGCTGACGCTCCGGGTGCGGGAGTTCGTGCTGGCCGCGAAGGTGATGGGTTCCTCGCGGCGGCGGCTGATCCTGACCCACCTGGTCCCCAACGCCCTGGGCGTGATCATCGTGGCGGTCACCTTCCAGGTGGCCGACGCGCTGCTGGTGGTCTCCGCACTGGGCTTCCTCGGATTCGGCCTCCAGTACCCGGCGGCCGACTGGGGCAGCCAGCTCGCGGACGCCGCCACCCACATGTCGGCCGGTTACTGGTGGCTGATCTACCCCGTCGGCGCCTGCATCATCCTCACCGTGCTGGCGCTGAACCTGCTGGGCGACGCGCTGCGCGACGCCGTCGGACGCCGCGCCGACTGACCTGGGACAGGACCCCCAGCGCCCGGACCGCCCACTCCCGCACTCCTCCTTTCCCGACACCCTCGCAGGGAGCCCTCCATGACGCATGCCTCCAACCGGTCCAGAGCCGTCCGGCTCGCCGCCCTCGCCACCGTGGTCACGGCCCTCGCCACCGCGTGCAGCGGCACCACCACCCCCACCGCCGTCCGCGACAGCTACCGGGTCCTGCCCAAGGAGTCGGGCAGCCCGAGCACCGGCGGCACCGCGACCATCGCGCTGACGCCCGGCCTCAACCCCACATCCGTGTTCCCCTACCCCCCGGCATCCGCCAACGGCACCGAGATCGCCAAAGGCCAGATGTGGCGCGCGCTGTACCGCCCCAGCGGCCAGGGCGACCAGGTCGCGGACATGACGACGGGCATGGCCGACGCCCCCGTCTACAGCGCCGACCGCAAGACGGTCACCATCAAGCTGAAGCCACGCACCTGGTCCAACGGCCGCGCGGTCGGCGCGGACGACGTGGTCTTCTCGCTGGACCTGCTCAAGGCCGCCCTCAAGGAGTCCGCAGCCAACTGGAGCTTCTACACCCCGGGCCAGTTCCCCGACGGGGTCACCGCGACCGCCACCGCCACCGCCGCCGACACCGTCGCCTTCCACCTGGACACCGCCTACAACCCGTCCTACCTGCTGTCCCTGCTGACGCTGCTGTACGTGATGCCCTCCCAGGAGTGGAACATCGCCCGCACCGGCGGCCCGCACCTGGACTTCACCCAGCCGAAGAACGCCAAGGCCATCTACGACTACCTGACCAAGCAGTCGTCCACGCCCGCCACCTTCGCCACCAACCCGCTCTGGCAGATCGTCAACGGGCCGTACCGCCTCAAGAGCTACGACGCCACGACCGGTTCGTACGCGCTCGCCCCCAACAGGCGCTACACCGGCCCCGGCGGCTCGCGGCTGGCCGAGGTCGACTTCAAGTCCTTCACCTCCGCCGCCGCCGTGCTCAACCAGCTCAAGGCCGGCAACCTCACCGTCGGCACGCTCGACTCCAGCTTCGTCACCCAGATCAGCACCCTCAAGCGGGCCGGATACCACGTCTACGGTGCACCCGCGCCCGCTGTGCTCGACATGCTGACCTTCAACTTCACCGATCACACGGGCAACTTCGACAAGGTCGTCGCCCAGCCCTACATCCGCCAGGCACTCCAGCACCTGGTCGACCAGCAGGGCGACATCACCAGCCGCGGCGTCTACAACGGCGCGGCCTCGGCCAACTACTCCACGGCGGCCCTGGGTTCCCCGTACCCGCCGGCCTTCGGCGACAAGGCCCCCTACCCGTACTCCCCCGCCGCCGCCGAGAAGCTGCTCACCGCCCACGGCTGGAAGGTGGTGCCCAACGGCAGCACGACCTGCGTACGCCCGGGCACCGCGGCCGACCAGTGCGGCACCGGCATCCCGCAGGGGCAGACCATCTCCTTCACCATCGCCGCCGCCAACACCCCCAGCTACGTCCCGGCCAGGGACATCTCCCTCTCCTCGGCCGCCGGCAAGCTGGGCATCAAGATCAAGGTGGAGACCAAGGCCCTGGACTACCTCTACAACAACTACGGCCACAGCTACGCCCCCGCCAACGACGACAAGTGGGCGGCGCAGGACTACGGCTCCCTGTCCCTGGCCGCCGGCTACCCCAGCAGCAACACGGTCTTCAACACCGGCGGCAGCTTCAACCTCGGCGGCTTCCAGGACACCGCAGTGGACAAGATGATCAACGCCTCCACCTTCGGGGCGGATCCCAAGGCGCTGTCCGCCGAGACCACCGGCATCGCCAAGGCGTTGCCCGCGCTGTTCTTCCCCGCCCCGGACATCCTGGTGGTCTGGAAGGACACCCTCTCCGGACCGCCTTCCGCCTTCCAGTCCCTGACCAGCTACCTGTACTCGCCCGAGCAGTGGTACTTCACCAAGTGACACACGCCAGCCATGCCGCAGCGGTGCGCGCCGTCGTCGGTGACGCCCGGGTCGTGGCACTGGGCGAAGGCGCGCACTCGGTCACCGAGTTCTACGAGCAAAGGCACAGCCTGTTCCGCCTCCTCGTCGAGGAACTGGGCTTCACCGCCCTGGTGCTGGAGTCCGGCTTCGCCGAGGGCCTGGCAGTGGACGCCTGGGTGCGGGGCGGCGACGGCGACGTGGAAGCGGTGGCCCGTGAGGGTGTCAGCTACCGTTTCGGCGAGTGCGAGCCGATGCGCCGTCAGCTCGGGTGGCTGCGCGCCACCGGCGGCGTCCGCTTCTACGGCATGGACCTGCCGGGCTCCTCCACCTCCCCGGGCCCCGCGGTGCGCGCCTGCCTGGAACGCCTGCCCGCCTGGCCGGGCGACGCCGAACTGCTGCGCCTGAGCGACCTCGGCGGCAGATCGGAGGCAGCGGTCCGCTCCGCGTGGCTGCCCGCCGCCGACCGGCAGCGGCTGATGGACGGCCTGCTCGCGCTGTACGGCCGCGCGCTGCGCGACGGCGACGACACCGCCGTGCGGTGCGCGGAGTCGCTGCGAGCGTTCGTCGCCGATGCGGCCGCCGGGCAGTTGCCGGCGCGGCAGCCGTACCCGCGCGAGGAGTTCATGGCGGACACGGTGCGATGGATCCTGGAGCGGGAACAGCGGGTGCTGGTCAGCGCCCACAACGCGCACGTACGCCGCACGCCGCTGCACGGCCGCCCGATGCTGGGCGCTCTGCTCGCCGCCGAGCTGGGGCCGGAACTGAAGGTCATCGGCATGACCTACGGCTCCGGGCCGGAGGTCCGCATCACCCCGCGCTCGCCCCGCCCCTTCGACTGGGAAGTCTCGCTGCGCGAAAGGGAGTTGGCGCCGGAGAGCCTGGAGGCACGGCTGGAGCGGCTGCCCGGCGGCCCCGAACTGCTGGTGGACACGCGGCAGGTCCCGCCCGGCTTCTTCGACGGCGTCACCGGCACCCAGGTCGGCGGTGGGCTGGACCCGCTGGACGACGTCCCCGCCGCCTTCGACGCGCTGCTGCACGTGCGTCACGTCACCCGCGTCCCCGGAGCCTTCGAGCGGCTCCGCGACGAGCTCGAGGCAGCCGCGAGGCTGGGAACGGAGTCCCCGTGACAACCACCGCCCGTCCGTCGCAACCGGCCACCCGTACGGTCGACGCCGTCGAGGACCTCGCCGGGGTGCGGGTGCCGGACCCGTACCGGTGGCTGGAGGCCGAGACCGACGAGGTCGGGCAGTGGCAGCGCCGCCAGGCCGAACTGGCCGAAGCCGTCTGCTACGAGGGGCTGGACCGGCAGGCCGTGCGAGCGCTGGTGCAGCGCTACGATCGCGGCTCCCGTCCCGCCCTGCCGCGGCACGCCGCCGGGCGCTGGTTCCGTGCGGCCGCCGTGCCGGGCCGGGACACGCCGGTGGTGCTCGTCGCCGACCAGCCCTACGGTCCTGGCCGGCGGATCGCGGATCTGGCCGACTTCTCCACCGGCAGCGGCCCTGCGGTGCTGTCCTGGCTGGCGCCCTCGCCAGACGGCCGCGTGCTGGCGCTGGGCGTGTGCACCGACGGCAGCGAGCACAACACCGTCCGCCTGGTGGACGTGGAGTCGGGCCGGCCGCTGGACGGCGCACCCGAGGAGGTGCTGCACAGCGCCTGGGCGGGCGGGGTGTCCTGGCTTCCGGACTCGTCCGGCTTCAGCTTCTTCGCCCTCACCGGCACGCCCGAGGAGTTCCGGCAGGCGGTGTTCCACCACACCCTCGGCGGAAGGACCGAGGTACTGCCGGTGCCGGTGCCGGCGGGCTCGCGCGAGTACACGCTGGTGCAGTACTCCCCCGACGGCCGCTGGGCGGTGGCCAGCCACCGGGTCGGCAGCCCGGTGCCGGTGGCGGTGCGCGACCTGACGCGGCCCGGCGCGCCGTGGCGTCCCTTCCTCACCGACTGCGCGGGCACCGTCGCCGGGCATGTCGTCGGCGACCGCTATGTGGCGGTGACCGACGTGGGCGCCGCACGCGGCCGGGTGGTGGCCGTTCCTCTGGCGGCGGAAGACCCCAACGACCAGGAGTGCTGGGAGGAGTGGCTGCCCGAGAGCAGTACGGTGCTGCGCTCTCTCACTCCGGTCGGCGACCACCTCTACCTCAGCGGCTTCGAGGAGACCTTCGCCCGGGTGCTGGTGCTGGATCGCTCGGGCGCGGTCACCGGGCAGGTCCCGCTGCCCGGCCGCGGCGCGCTCGGTGCGCCGTTCTTCCCGCTCACCGGGCTGGCGGTCGGCGCACCGCCGCAGGAGTTCCTGTTCGCCTTCTCCACGCTCACCAGTTCCTGGGGCGTCTACCGGCACCGGCCGGGGGCGGCCGGGGTGGAGGTGCTGTCGGCCCCGGAGGTGGTCCTGGACGCGGAGCTGACGGCGGGTCACGCCGTAGCGGCTGACGGCACGCGGGTGCCCTACCACGTGGTGCGCGCGGCGGGCACGGCGCTTCCGGCCCCGGTGCTGGTGTCCGCCTACGGCGCGGCCAACATCCCCACCCTGCCCGAGTACCGGCCGGACCTGGCCGCTTTCGTCGCGGCCGGCGGCGTGCTGGTGCAGGCGTACCTGCGCGGCGGCGGCGAGTTCGGCCGGGACTGGTACCTGGGAGCGCACCGCGAGCAGCGCGGCGTGCGCGACGGCGACCTGACCGCCGTGGCCGAGCAGTTGGTCGCCTCCGGGCTGACCACCCCCGACCGGCTGGCGCTGACCGGTGGCTCGGACGGCGGCCTGATGTGCGGGGTCGCCGCCACCACCCGGCCGGACTTGTGGCACGCCGTGCTGCCGCGCGCACCGCTGCTCGACCTGATCGGCGCGATCCGCGTGCCCTATCTGGACTTCGTCATCCGCAAGGCCTGGGCCGACCCGGACGACCCGGACCAGGTGCGCCGGCTGCTCGGGCTGTCGCCGTACCACCTGGTGCGGCCCGGCGACCTGCCCGCCGTCTATGTCCAGGCCGGCGCGACCGACCCGCGCTGTCCGGCCTGGCAGGCGCGCAAGTTCGCGGCCCGGCTCCAGGCCGCGCAGCAGGGCCCGGCCCCGGTGCTGCTCCACGTCTACGACGCGGCCGGGCACGGCGCGGCCACCGCACCGGAGGTCGCGGTGGCGCAGGACGCGGAGTGGCTGGCCTTCCTGGTACGGGAGTTGGGGCTCAGGGTGCCGAACGTGCCGGCCGCGCCGCTAAGGCAGTAGCCCCGGCCGCAGGGCCAGCAGTTTGAGCTGGAGCATCGCCGCCAGCCGGGCGTCCGGGTCCTCCAGGTCGATCACACCGACCTCGGCCACCCGCTTGAGCCGGTAGCGGAAGGTGTTGGGGTGGACGAACATGGCGGCGGAGGCAGCGGGGATGTCTCCGAGGGCATCCAGCCAACAGCCCAGCGTCTCCACCAGGTTCGACTGGTGGCGGGCGTCGTAGGCGGCGAGGCGGCCGACGACACCGCTGGGCAGTTCGCCGCGCGGGACCACGTCGGCCAGCTCCAGCAGCAGCGCCTCGCTGTGCACGTCGTCCAGGCGTGCCACCTGCCGCCATGTGGACGGCGCGTCGGCCGCGGCCCGGCGCAGCACCCGCAGCGCCCGGTCGGCGCTGGTACGGGAGCGGGCCAGGCCGGAGCTGTCGGCGGCGTACCGGCCGACGCCGACCACAGGCCGCAGAGGCGAGCCGACGCGGGTCAGGAACTCGGCGGCGACCACGGCCGCCCGCTCCTCGGCGGCGTCACTGCCCTGCGCGGGAACGGGGAGCACCCCGTAGGAGGTGTCGCCGATCAGCGCGGCGGCGGCACTCGGGTGCACGGCGGCCAGATGCATGGCGAAGGCGTCCGCGAGGCGACCGCGTTCGGCGGCGAGGCGGGCGGGCAGGCCGCCTTTCTCGGGCGCGTCGACCACGGTGAGCGCCAGGACGACGGCGGGCCCGTCCCTCAGGCCGAGGCGGCGGACCGCGTCGGGTGCTTCGGGGCCGCTCTCCAGGGCGGTGGCCAGCAGTTCCGCGCGCAGCCTGCGCTCCCTGTCGGCGTCGGCGCGCTGCCAGACCATGTGCATGGCGATCAGCTTGGACGCCTCGTGCAGGACCTGGCTGCGCTGCTCGTCCAGCGGCCCGGTGACGACCACCCAGACCGTGCCGAGGATCTCGTCCCCGGCGCGGACGGCGATGACGGCCCGGGGCCGTTCGGGCTCCGCGGCGTCGGCCTCGCCGGGTAGGGAGTCCACGAAGACCGGGTGGTCGCTGCGGTAGATCTCCCGGAAGACTCCGCGCTCCTCCAGGATGCGGGTGTACTCCGGGGGGACCTGCCGCCCGAGGATGGTCTGCACCCGGGACGGGTCCACGTGGTCCTGCCGGCTGGAGAACGCCAGCAGCCGGGAGTTGCGGTCCTCGATGGTGACGGGGGCGTCCAGCAGCGCGGCGGTGGCGTTGGCGACGGCGAACAGGTCCCCGGCCCCGAACCGCCCGGGCACGACGGCGCCGGGATCCGCGTTCTGGACGGCGTCCGCCGTCAGGGTGCGCAGCATCCCCGCCAGGTGGGTCCAGGAAGCGCCGCGGGCGACGGCCAGCAGTGCGGTGCCGGAGTCGCGGGCCGCGGCGAGCACTGTCTCGTCCGGGACGAAGGGCGCGCGAACCACCAGCGCGGCCGCCCGGCTGCGGCCCAGGTCGGCGAGGGCCTGGGCGACGTCCGCGGGTTCGTGCAGCCCGACGCCCAGCACCATGGCGTGGTCCGGCAGTTCGGGCCGGTCCAGCGGGTCGTGGATGACCACCCCGCCGATACCGTCGGTACCGGTCGCGTCACCGCACAGCAGGTGCAGCAGCGTGGTGCCGAGTTCCTCCAGCACGCGCCCGAGGCTCGCCCGCGGCAGTTTGGTGTCCGGGATCATCATGCGGGTGAACCTAGCGCGGCCCGCAGGGACGAGTTTCGTCTCGCATGACGACATCGTACCTCCGGGTTCGTACGCGGGTACGAACCCGGAGGGCGGGCGGGCTCAGCCGAGCGGCACCCAGGTGGCTCCTGTGGTGAACTCCTCCAGCGCGTCCGGAAGCGGAGCGACCCCGATCCCGGGCCCGGTGGGTACCGGCAGGTGGCCGTC
Source organism: Streptomyces sp. NPDC051976 (assembly GCF_040680795.1). Taxonomy (NCBI): domain Bacteria; kingdom Bacillati; phylum Actinomycetota; class Actinomycetes; order Kitasatosporales; family Streptomycetaceae; genus Streptomyces; species Streptomyces sp. NPDC051976. The sequence goes on along the minus strand of NZ_JBFAXL010000017.1, from coordinate 111,065 downwards.
CACGAGGCGGAACGGCTCGGTGAGGTCGGTCGCGTAGTAGCGCTCCGAGGCGGAGGTGTCGCCGGGGAAGCGGAAGCCGGGCAGCGCTGCCAGCGCCAGGTTGGCGGCCCGGCCCACGCCTGTCTCCAGCATCCCGCCGCACCACACGGGCACGTCGTGCGCGGCGCAGACGTCGTGGATGCGGCGGGCCTCCAGATAGCCGCCGACCCGGCCGGGCTTGATGTTGACCACCCGGCAGGCGCCCAGGGCGATGGCGTCGGCGGCGGCGCGGGCGGAGGTGATCGACTCGTCCAGGCAGATCGGGGTGGTCAGCAGCGCCGCCAGCCGGGCATGGCCGAGCAGGTCGTCCACGGCCAGCGGCTGCTCCAGCATGAGCAGGCCGAAGTCGTCCAGCCGGGCCAGGTGACGCAAGTCGGCGCGACTGTAGGCGGTGTTGGCGTCCACCTGGAGCGGCACGTCGCCGAAGCGCTCGCGCACCGCGCGCACCGGCTCGACGTCCCAGCCGGGCTCGATCTTCAGTTTGATTCTCAGGTACCCCGCGTCCAGGTAGCCGCCGACCGCGTCCAGCAGCGCGGGGATCGACTCGGTGATGCCCACCGACACCCCGCACGGCACGGTGGACCGCACCGCTCCCAGCGCGTGCGCGAGCGGGACGCCGCGGGCGCGCAGGTCGGCGTCGAGCACCGCCGTCTCCAGCGCGGCCCGCGCCATGCGGTGGCCCTTGAACCCGGCCAGAGCCGGGGCGACCTGGTGGGCGTCCAGCTCCGGCACGCCCGCGACGGCCGGGACCAGGAACCGGGTCAGCACGTCGGCGGCGGCGTGGGTGTACTCCGGGGAGTACAGCGGTGCGGTGTCCGCACCGCACTCTCCCCAGCCCTCGGCCTCGTCGCTCACCACCCGCACCAGCAGCGCCTCCCGCACCGTCTCGGTGCCGAACGAGGTGCGGAACGGGGTGACCAGCGGCACCCGCACGGTGCGCAGTTCGACTCCGGTGAGCTTCATGCCTGCTCCTTGGGTGCTTCGGCCGCGTTCTCCACGACGTACCAGCCGGTGCGGTCGAAGCCGCGGATACGCGCGCCCACCGCCAGCAATCCGCCGAGCACCTCCCGTACGGTGGTGCGCCAACGCTCGGCGCAGTCCGGTTGGTCCCGGCGCAGCGCCTCGATGTCGGCGGGTACGGCCACCAGCAGCGTGCGGGCCCGCCGGTCGTACGCCTCGGCCACGGGCGCACCGTCGGCGGAGGCGCCCAGCGCCACGGCCGTGTCGGCCGCCGGCGCGGCCGGCACGCCGTCGAACAGCGGCTTCCCGGAGCACGCGGACGTGACGTCGGGCGCGTCCAGACGCCAGCTGACCATGATGCGGTCGCTGTCGTCGCTGCGGTTGACGCCGTCGTCGATCGGGCCGTAGAAGTTCGGCAGGTACTCGGCCGCCCGCGCTCCCAGCTTGCTCAGGTTGAAGTAGGCGTTGCGGCGCACCAGCGGGTCGTACGTCCAGCGGACCTCGCGTATGCCGCGCTCCAGCGCCCAGGCCCGCTGGTGCAGCTTCAACGCGTAGCCCACACTGCGCTTCTGCACCTCGGGCAGCACCCCCGCGATGTGACTGTGCAGGGACGCACGGGCCGGCGGGGAGCAGAAGCCGAAGCAGGTTCCGACCAGTTCGCCGCCGTCGTAGGCGCCGCTGACATAGCTCCCCGCCTTGGCCAGGGCGCGCAGCACGTCGGCGCCGATCGGCGGCCGGTTCGCGCCGGTCTGCCAGACGCGCTCGCACAGGAGCTGGATGGCTTCCAGATCGCCGATGTCGTCCAGGCAGCGGATCTCGACCCGCGCCGCCCGCGCCGCCGCCTCGGCCGCGCGGTGAGCCGACTCCAGCAGGGGGAACTCGGCGCGGTCACACAGGAGATCAGTCACGGCCGTCATGGTTCCCGCCCCTTCCGGCGCTGTGGTCGTCCGCGGGCACAGGATGCGCACCGCGCGTTCGTTCCCGCGCACGACTTGCCGCTGGTGCAAGTCCCTCGGTGAGCAGCTCGGACAGCAGCGCGGTGAGCAGCCGGGTCCGCCGCGGCAACTCCGCGACCAGCACGTGCTCGTCCTCGGCGTGCGCGCCGCCGCCGACAGCCCCCAGCCCGTCCAGTGTGGGGGTGCCCACCGCGGCGGTGAGGTTGCCGTCGGAGGCCCCGCCGACAGCCATTCCTGACAGCGGTTCCAGGCCGAGTTCCGCTGCCAGTCGCTGTGCCCTCGCGAACAACCGGTGCGAGGCGGCAGGAGGCAGTGGTGGACGGTCGGGTCCGCCCGCCACCTCGACCCGTGCCCCGTCCAAGCGCGTTGTCAGCATGCGCAACGCCCGGTCCACACGCTGTTGCTCATCGGCGTCACGCACGCGTACGTCCACCTCGAAGCAGGCTTCCGCGGCTACGGTGTTGGAGGTGGTGCCCGACTCCAGCCGGGTCGGGGTGACGGTGGTGCCGCGATCCCGATCCCCCAGCGCGGTGACGGCCAGCACCTGATGCGCGGCCTCGACCGTGGCGTTCACCCCGGACTCCGGCTCCAACCCGGCGTGCGCCGCCCGGCCGCGCACACGGACCTGATAGCGCGAGACGCCCTTGCGCTCGGTCTTCAGCGTGCCCCCCGGCCCGGCCGCTTCCAGGACCAGCGCCGCCGCGCAGCCACGCGCCTCCTGCTCGATGAGCTCACGCGAGGTCGTCGAACCCGGCTCCTCGTCGCCGGTGATCAGCAGCGTCACCCCATCCAACCGGTCGGAGCCGCCCTGCGCCGACAGGGCGGCCAGCGCGTGGAACGCCACGACGAGCCCTGCCTTCATGTCGAAGCAGCCGGGACCGCGCATCACGCCGCCCTCGGCGCGGAACGGCAGGCGCTCGATCGAACCGAGCGGCCACACCGTGTCGTGGTGGCCGAGCAGCAGCACCCGCGGGCTGCGTCCGAAACGCCAGCGCAGGTGCGTGCAGCCGTCGATAACGATGCGTTCGGGCTCCGTCCCGAGGTACCCGGCACCCATCCGGGCCACCACCTCGGCGCTGCGAGCGACCGCTTCGGTGTCCTGCGAAGGGGACTCGCACCGCACCAGCCGCCCCACGTCGGCCACCATCACGGCCTCGTGCTCCGTGATGATCCCCGGTGGGGATGGCACAAGCACACTGCGCTCTGTCACTGCGGACACCTCCAGTCGATGCGTGCGCACCAGCTTGGGGGCACGCGACGCTCCGGTGTCCGTACGACAGAACAAGAACGACCCGCCGCTTCGGTTCCTCGTGATGAAACAGCGGAGTCTGCGGCTACCCTCGGCGGACAGTCCGCGCATGCCGTGTGCGTACGGCTGAAGAGGTGAGGATGCCTGGCACCGCGGTTCCCGATCTCGACCACGTACTCAGCCTGTTGGGTCCGGCGCTGCTGCGGCCGTTGACCGTACTCCCGGCAGGGCCGGTACCCGTCTCCGGCGTGCTCATCTTCGAGCCGCGAGCCCCTCTTCCCCACGCCAGGGACGCGATCCTGCTCGCCGTGGGCGTAGGGACAGCCGGGACGCAGGCCAAGGAACTGGTGGGTGCCGCGGCCAGGGCCGGGTACGCCTGCCTGGTGGTGAAGAGCTTCGGCGATCCGGTCACCGAACTGGTGGGAGCGGCACAGCGGTCCGGGATCGTGCTGCTCGCCGCCGACGAGGGGCTGGCCTGGCACCATCTGGACACCATGATCTCCTCGGCTCTCGCGTCAGCCGTGCGTTTCCCGCGGACCGCGGGTGCCCCGGCCGTGGGTGATCTGTTCGCGCTGGCCAACGCGATGGCCGGGATGACAGGCGGTGCCACCGTCATCGAGGATCCGCACCGGCGCATCCTCGCCTACTCGACTCTGCCCGGCCAGGCCGTCGACGAGGGCCGCCGCCAGGGCATCCTCGGACTCCAGGTGCCCGAGGGCCCGGACTACGACGAGCAGTACCGCGTCCTCGCCCAGGCTGTCCGCACCTGCCGGTTCCCGGCCGTCCGCGGCGGCTTCCCGCGTCTGGGTGTCGCGATCCGGGCGGGAAGCGAGGTACTGGGCTCGCTCTGGATAGTGGATGCCGAGGGCAACCTGGACTCCGCCGCCGAACAAGCCCTTTGCGACGCGCGGGACATCGTCGCGCTGCACCTGCTCGCCGCCCGCGCCGCGGCCGATGCCGCCCGGCACAGGCATGCGGACCTTTTACGGCGGCTGCTCGCCGACCCGAACTCCGCCACCGTGGTGGCCTCGCAGCTCGGCCTGGACCCGAACCAGCCCGTGGCGGTGGCCGCATTCACCGCCGCGAGCGCTACCGAGGACAGGCTCACGGCACACGCCGCCACCCGGCTCGCCGACCTGGTGAGCCTGCGCTGCGAGGCACGTTACGGCAGACACGCCTGCGTGCTGATCGACGGAACGGTCTACGCACTGCTGCCCAGCGCGTCCTCGCCGACCGCGCAGCGTGAACTCGTCTCCGACATCGCCCGGCGGGCCCACGGCGCGCTGAGGGTGCCCGTCCGGGCCGGGCTCGGCTCGCTCGTCCCGGGGCTGCGCTCGATCGCGAACTCACTCGCCGAAGCCGATCTCGTCCTGCGCGCACTCACCGACCGGCTGGGCGATCCGGAAGAGTGCCGCGTGGCCACGATCGAGGAAGTGTGGGCCGGCGCGACGCTGGCCGCACTCGGCCAGATACTGGCCGCCCAAGAGGCGATGCCCCACAGACTCGGGCCGGCGGTCAGTGCCCACGATCTCGCACACGGCACCAGCTACGCGTCCACCATCCTCGCCTACCTCGACGCCAACAGTGATGTCGCCGCCGCCTCCCACCGGCTGTCCGTACACCCGAACACGATCCGGTACCGGCTCTCCCGCGCCGAGGAGATCTTCGGGTTCGATCTCGCCGATCCGGACGAGCGTTTGGTGCTGTGGCTCCGGTTGCGGCTGGGCGACTCCTGGTAGGAGACCGGGACCCGGTACACGGCGGCTTCACCTCTTTGGCCGGTCGCACAACGCATGCGGGGAATCTCTGGACGGGCGCTGCAAGCGCTCCGGCGCGGGCACCGGCCACGCTTTCCGCATGCACAGTGCGGCATACGTGCGGCGGACGGCTTCGGCCCGGCCCCGGCCTCGGGTGAAAAGAGGAGACATCATGTGGTGCAAACTGACAGTCGTCGTGGCCTTGGCGTTCACAGCCTCGCTGGTGGCGGTGCCTGCCGCGTCGGCCGCGGCACCGCGCTGTGACACCAAGCCCCTCCAGACCGCGCTGGAGCAGCTGAAGAGTGTCGGTGCCTCGGGAATCAGCGTCACGGTGAAGAGTCCCCTCTGCGGAGTCCGGAACGCCGGTGTCGGCCTTGCCGACCTCACCACGGGCCGCAAGGTCGTCGGCTCCGAGCACAGCCGTATCGGCAGCGACACCAAGGCCTGGACGGCAACGGTCGTGCTGCAACTCGTCGGCGAGGGAAGGATCACGCTCGACGACACCGTGGACCACTATCTGCCCGGCCTCATCCGCACCAGACTCTACGACGGGCGCAAGATCACGATCCGTCAGCTCCTGCAGCACACCAGTGGCCTGCCCGACTACCTCGACGCGCCGTTCTGGGATGACGAGGACGCGCACCGCTGGGATCACATCGAGCCCCTGCTGACCGTCAGGCAAGCGCTGACCCTGCCCCGCCCCGACAGGACTCCGTCCGGCTTCTCCTACGCCAACACCAACTACAACCTCCTCGGCCTGATCGTCAGGAAGGTCACCGGCCGCGGTATCGGCGACGAGATCAAGGACCGGATCATCAGGCCCCTCGGGCTGTGCGAAACCTCCTGGCCGGGCGACCGGACCACCATCGGCAAGCCGGACCTGCGCGGCTACGCGGAGCGGCACGGAGCCTTGGCGGACAGGACGGAGTGGAACACCTCCGAGGCCGACGCGTCGGGCGAGCTGATCTCCACCGGCGCGGACGCGACGACCTTCTGGACCGCCCTCATGAGCGGGAAGCTGCTGGCCCCGGCCCAGCTCGCCGCGATGAAGCAGACCATCACGGACGACCTCCCGGGAGAACGCTACGGCCTGGGAGTTGAGCGGTACGAGCGCACTCCCGGCCTGGTGACCTGGGGACACAGCGGCAGTATGGCCAGCGGCCACAAATTCAGGAACGCCGTCACCGATGACGGCCAACGGGCCGTGACCCTGCTGGTCGGATCGGAGAACTTCGACTCGGACAGGGTGGATTCCATCATCGGCGACCTCATCCGCGACCTCCGCTAGCCCACCACGCCGAGGTCCCTACCGGTCGCTGAAGACACGCCTTCCCGATCCGGACCTCTGCCTCACGGTCCTCGTTCCACCCCGCGGCCGACAAGCCCGCGGTACCCGGCGGCGGGTACCGCGGGTGCTTCGAGTACCGCGGGCGGTCGGTACGAGAACTGCTGGATCTGCGCGTCGTTGGGGCCGAAGGTCCAGCCGGTGCGGGTGGCCGGGTCGAACTGGACAGCCGACGGGTGGACACACGGCCGACGGGTGGCGTACGCCAATGACCTGAGCGACCCGCAGCACCTGGTCGCAGTGACCGCGCGGCCGAACCGGTCCAAGGGCGATGCCGGTCCGACGCGGTGGATGCCGCCGGCCGCGGACGCGCGCTGCCGGTACACCGCGACTGGATCTCGGTGAAGTTGGCCTGGGGCCTGGCCGTGGACCCGACTGACCAGCAAGCCTTGAGTTCTCTCGCGGCCTCCTGCCCTGATGTGGAGATCGGCTACAAGCCGGTGTCCTGAACGGCTTCGCAGCGCATGCGGACCCCGTACGTCGGAGCGGGGCGGACCGGCCGTGTCAGGGGCTGTCGCACTGCCAGTCCCACAGGCTCGGGTCCGCTGCACGTGGTTCGTAGACTGCACGCCCTCCGGGGCCCCAGCGCCCGAGTTCCGTGGCCAGGGCCGCACCGCAGGCCAGGGCTTAGGTGGTCCAGCCGGTCACGTCGAGCAGGAGGCCGTCCAGCGGCTCCCCGACCAGCTCCCGGTACTCGTGGCCCGGGCGCGGGTCGGGGTCCTCGTGGTCGGCGCCGTGCTGGCGGATGTCACGTCTTCCTGAACTGGCTGACCGTGCGCGGCCGGTGGCTGTGCTACGCGGTCGGGATCACGATGTGTGTACACGCGGGCGCGGGAGAGGGCTTCACGACGGCGCGCCACGGGGTGCACGCCGTGTGCGGCGTGCACCCCGTGGCGTCCGGCGTTGCTGTTCAGCCCAGGGCTGGGATGTTCCACTGCTGGTTGGATGTGCCGTAGCAGTCGAAGAGATTCAGTTCGGTGCCGTTGGTGGTGCTCTTGCCGGCGGCGTCGAGGCATTTGCCGAAGGCTGTCAGCTCATGGGTGGCGGGGTTGTAGGTCCATTGCTGGGCGGTGGTGCCGTTGCACGGGTAGATCTGTACGTGTGTCCCGTTGTCGTTGCTGCCGCCTTGGGCGTCGAGGCACTCGCCCATGGCCCGCACGGTGTGGTCGCCCGGGAGGGTCCAGTTCTGGGCGGCGGTGTTGTTGCAGTCGTAGAGCTGCACCTGCGGGTTGCCGGTGGTGTCGGCGCCGGGGATGTCGACGCAGCGGCTGCTGCCAGCTCCGGTGATCGGACCTGCCGGGTCGGTGCCGCAGTTCGTCGGCCCGGTAGTCGCAGCCGGGTGCCGGGTCGGCAGGGTCAGCGTGGTCCCGGCCGACACCTGGTGCACCGTTTCGCTGTGGTCGCGTACCGCGAGGGTGCCGGACTGCACGGTCACCGTCGCGGACTGCTGGCCCACGGCGATATCGAAGGTGCTGCCGTGCCACTTGAGGCCGGTGACATCGTCGCCGGGCAACTGCGAGGGCAGGAACGGGTCGATGGTGACCGCGTCGGTGCCCCAGCGCATGCCTGTGAACCCGTAGAGGAACTGCTGCAGGTAGCCGCCTTCGCCGGTGGTGAAGGTGAACGCCCCGCCGGTACGGGTCTCGTGGAACTGGTCGAACGGCGCGCCCAGGAACGGGTTGACGCTGCTTTGCAGGTGGTTGTAGGCGGTGCAGCCCGGTGAGCCGAGGGCGGCGGCGTCGATGGTGGCGATAGCGTCGGTCATCGAGGGGCCGTTCGGATCGACGCGCTGGGCGTAGTAGTCCAGGTCGCCCTGCGCGAGGGAATCCGGCATCGGCACGTTCCAGGGGTACTGGAGCATCGTGACATCTGCCTGGTTGATGGTCTGGCCGCTGTAGCCCTGGAACTCGGGGTGGGTGTTGGTGGTGGTGTCGACCGGGATCTTCAGGCCGTCGGCGACCGTGGCCCAGGCCGGGTCGGCGCTCTGGCCGAGGATGCCTGCGGCCTGGACGGCGATCCGCAGCGATGTCTGTGCGCCGGCGTCAGTGGACGCGCTGTTGTCGACGGGGTCCGCGCTCTCGTCCTGGGACATGACGTTCTTGACGTCGTAGCCGCCGGAACCGTCCGGGGTTGCGCGGGTGGACCAGTAGTCGGCGACGTCCTTGAGTACCGGCCATGCCTTGTCCCGCAGCCACGCGGTGTCGCCGGTGGCCTGGTAGTACTGCCACTGAGCCAGGGCTATGTCGGAGTTGACGTGGATCTCGTCCCGGTCGTAGGCACCCCCCGCCGTCGACGGCTTACCCGTCAGGGAGCTCTCCCAGGGGAACTTCGCCCCCTTGAGGGACACCGCTGAGGCGTTGGCCTCGGCCTGCGGCAGGAGCTTCTGCCGGTAGGTGTCCGCGGCTTGGGCGATGTCGGGGTACTGGGCCAGCAGGGCCGGGTACATCCAGGTCTCCATGTCCCAGAAGACATGGCCGCCGTAGCCGTCGGAGGACAGCCCGCCCGGGCCGGTGCTCCAGGTCGTGTCCGCGCGCATGCTCGCGAGCAGGTAGAACATGGCCGCGTGGATCTGAGCGGTCTGCGCCGCGTCACCAGGAACCGAGATGCCGGACTGCCACAGGCTCGACCAGGCATCGTTGCTGGCCGCGATCGCCTGCTGGTAGCCGCCCGCGGCGGCGTCGGCCGCTGCCGTCGCGGCAGCCTGCTGGGGAGTGGTGCTCAGCGACCGGTCGGTGTCGACGGAGGAGGCCACGCCCACGTACTTGGTGACCTGGTAGCTCTGGCCGGCCGTGACGGGGAAGGTCGCGCTCTGCCCGGCACTGCCCATGGGCGAGGTCGATACGTTCGCTCCATTGACCCGCAGCACGGAGTCCAGCGCGGCGGTGACCAGATTGCCGTTCGAGACGACGTCCTGCGACATCGTGGCGTTCGCCCCGTCGACACTCACCCCTCCGGCGGTGGCGTAGCTCAGCCCCCGGGTATCGAACTCGTCCACGGCTCTGGCCGTGCCGCTCCAGTGCGGAACCGCCGTCACGCTCACGGTACCCAGGTGGGCGTGCGCCCGGTTCGCGTTCACCTCGTAGGTGAAGGAGGTGGCATCGCCCGCGGGCGAGGTCCAGTCGAAGGAGGTGGTCAGCCGCCCGGTCTTCAAGTCCAGCGACTGCCGGTAGTTGCTCGTGGTCCCGGAGCCGGGGTCCTGGCTCGGGGGCTGCGCACCGCTGGGGTAGGCCGCGACGTAGTCCACGTTCACTGCCGCCGTGTCCCCCTGGACCACGGCGATCCCGACCGTGTTCGAGCCCGCGTTCAGGCTCACGGGAACGGTCAGCACCGCCCAGCTTTCCCAGTTCGCCGTCGTGGGCACAGTCATCTGCTGCGAGGCGCCGTTCACCAGCAGGTGGACGCTCTGCGGGCTGCCGCTGCCGTTGGAGTACCGAACCGACAGTGACGCGCCACCGGCCGGGGCATCCTGAACCGTCATCAGATCCGTGCCGCCCACCGTCGGCCCGCTGCTGGTGTTCAGCCCCGCGAGGTAGCCGTCGGCCGTCGAACCGCCGTGCGAGGCCTCGACGAACGCGCCACCGGAGATCTGCCCGAACCGCGCCAGGCACAGATGGTCGAAGCCGCACGTACCGGAGCCCCCCACTCCGTACACACCACCAGTGACGTCGTCGCGGCCGAAACCGAGCATGGTCCAGGACGGCAGGCTCGCCCGCCGCTCGTACTGGCCGCCCGGCGCGGCGTAGAAGCCAGCCAACTCCGACTGCGTGACGATCGGGGAACTACTGTACCCCTCACCCGCCGCGGGTACCCTCGCGCCGAAGTAGCCGTTGCCGATGAACGCCGGGGCGTAGTTCGACGAGGTGTCCGTGGTGCTCAGCACCCACCCGTCCGTGCCGCTGTCAGCAGCCGTGGCCACCGCGGTGGAGACGGGCAACGCCGACGCCATCGCGGCGATCAGACAACCAACCGCCAGCACAGCGCCCGCCCGGCGGACCACCGCGCGGCGCCGACCGCGCACCCGGCGGAAGGCCGGCGCCCCGCCCCCTGCGACAGCCCGGGGCCCTGCGCCGTCCCGGCCCGCGTCCGCAAACGACGTCGTCCCCTGTATCAACGTGACAGCCGCGTGGGAGACCACCAACGCGGCGCCCATTGCCGCGTTCAGGAGCCGGCCACGGGGTCGGCGACGGCTCGATCGGATGTCCATGGCGCGGCCCTTCCACGGGGGATCAGAGGGCCCAGCGCCTGCCGCACTGCAGACGCTGGGACGCCGACGTTACGAGCCAGGAAAATGGCCGTCAAGAGTCGTAACAGCACTTCGAATTAGTCCTTTGAGTGGCGGAAATAGGTCCATGCCAGCCTCGGACCACCACAGGCGTGCCCGTGAGTTGTAGGGCAGGAGTGTGTCTCCGCGCCGCAGGTCGGCCGACACCGACAGGGAGCCCGTTGACCGCGGCGGACAGGTTGTTCCTGGTCGACAGGGCGTCTACCAGGAACTTCACCTCCTGCCGTATCCACTCCAGCCCAACTCACCTTGTCCGTCAGCAGCCACCAGGGGCCGCGGCTGACGCCCGCACGGCGAGGGGAACGGCGCAGTTCCTCACCCGTGCCCCTATACGGCAGCACGGTCTTGATCTGCAGTCGCTCTCGAATGCCGGCGAGGCGACGAACCTCGTACCTCGTCTGTATCCGGGCCCTGGCAGCCGGTCCGACGGCCTTCCCGCTAAAGGCGGAACCCGACTTCACGACAGGAGCGTCGCAGACCCGCTCGCGCGGCTGGCATGCGGCTGCCGTCCCTTCTGGCACCGGCTCGAGGCCGGGGCGGCCGAAACACCGGAAGTCCTGCCCGGTCAGGCCGCTTTCGCGCAGCCCGTCCAAGGTGGTCGCCACGATCGGGATGCACGCGTTGTACGACGCGTAGTGCGGGGCACGCCCTGCCAGTGCCGACCGGTGCGCCCGGCGACACCCGCGATTTCCCCAACGGCTGGGACAGCGGTCCCGGCAGCGCCGACTTCCACTACTGACCCCCGCCACGGGCTATAACAGCCCCGGCTGCGCGAGGAACAAAGCCCCGCGGGCATCGCCTGCGGGGCACAGCCATGTCACGAAAACAGCGTGTGACTCGAAGTCAGTCCGCAGCAGCGCGGCCCACGGCCGGGCCGGTCGGGGAATCTGTCGGCGGCACATGATCACTAAGCGGACGTCACGCCGCTGTGCCGAAGCGCTGCCCCGACAGGAACGAGCGTGCCCCACGCGAATCTCTGCCGAAGAGCCCACCTCACGTTCTACGACGACCGTCCCTCCGCCCGACATCACACTTTCAAGTTCAGCAGCCCGCTTCACCAACGCAGGGTGCCAGGTGGTTGGCTGGTCTCCCACTCGGATGACATTTCGCTGGCGAGACGGTGCTTCGTCCAGACCTCCGGCTGAGTGAGTACCGAGTGGCCGTACCACACGGGTACCTGGAGGCTGCAGACACGGTCAGAGGGGAACTCACCGGTCACGGGGATGTCCCTGACAGCCGACCATGCACGGTCGAGCAGGACGACCATGTCGAAGCGGGGGCGCAGGGACACGATGCGCTTCACGTGCTGGGAGATGGTCGCCCACTCCAGGCTCGTGCGTTGATGCGGCGGTGTCGCGATCATGACCAGCAAGTCGATGCCGATCTTGTGCCGGGCTGCCGCGAGAAGTGCGACGTTTCCGCCGTGGCTGTGAGCGAAAACCTTCGAGAACCCGTTCGTACATTTGTGCCGGACCGCCCAGTTGGCCAACTGGTGAGCGCCGGCGACGCGGTCGCTGAGGGTGAGACCCGTGGGCCAGCGGAAGTAGTTGTCCTTCGCGTAGAGATCTTTTCCGATCGGCTCGAAGGTTCCGTCGGAGGGCTCGCTGTTGCCCGGTTCGTTCTGGAGGTAGGAGAAGAGTGGCTCCCCCGGTCGCCACCATGACGGACGCGAGAACCTGGTCCAAGTGCCGGGCACGATGATCGAGGTGTGCGCCTCGTCGGTGCCGTTCTCCTCTTCCCGCTCCTGGCCTTCGCGCAGCGCGGCAAGGACCGGGTGGCTGGGAGCGACTCGAATCAGGGCATCGACTGCCATCTGCTGGATCGTGTCGTTGGTGGATGAACAGCCTTCCACGAGGGCTTCGATCGTCGGCCAGGACAGCGTGGTGCGGAAGTTGGCAATCGCGGCGGCCGCGGCGACGCGCACAATGCGGTGGCGGCTCAACTGGCTGACGTGGAGCAGAGAAGCCGCGGCAGCAGCCGGGGCGCCGCTGGTAGTGATCGCCTGATACAGCGGCCGTGCCACACTCTCCTCCCATCCCCCGAACTGCCTCCACCACCTCTCAGGGGGTGGAGACACCCGGTCCTGGGTGTAGCTGGCGATCGGCTGGGACCATCCCGGGAACTGGCGCCACGGGAACGGCGTGCGGGTACCAAAATGGTCTTGAAGGAAGAGCTCGGCGTATTCGGCGGGGAAGGGAGCGCTCAAGCCCGGCACCTCCGGGATGAGCAGCTCGGACGCATCATCATCCGCCCAGAGCACCTCTCCCTGCCCGGCAAGTTGAAGGCCGAGGCCGACGAGCTGCGCAGCCCGCGACCAAGCGGCTTCCTCGCTCTCTTGGTCCTCAAAGGCCTCCTCGCCGCGCAGGGGACTCTCGATCAGCGGATCAGGCACGGGTCCTCCTCAATCGGCGGAAGTATCGGGCCACGACAAGGCAACAGGTTCACCGCATCAAGGCCGGACAGACTCGCGCCCAGCACCAGCTCAGTCCACCCCAGCAGCCCACCCCCGATCACCAGGCCAGCCCAACAAGGGGCGCCGATGGGTGGGGCCGATGAGCGCCAGAACGTGCAGCGGGCTCGGCGAGCAGAGGCACATCCGTTCGCCTAGACTTACCGTGCGTGGACGCTAACCAAATGGGCCACGCTCTTGAAGCGCTGGGAGACCCCACCAGGCGCGCGATCATCGACTGCCTGGCAGAGCGCCCACGCGCGGTGGGCGAGCTTGCCGATGCGCTGCCGGTCAGCAGGCCTGCGGTGTCACAGCATCTCAAGGTGCTCAAGGACGCAGGACTGGTCACCGAGCGCGCGGATGGCACCCGCCGAATCTACCGTCTCAACCCCGCCGGAGTGGCTGCGCTGCGTGATCAGCTCGACACGTTGTGGCGGCGTGCCCTCGAAGGCTACAAGGGGGCGGCCGAACAACCGGAGGAGGAGAATCCATGACTCGCAGGCAGATGGCCGTCGACGCGCCGATCGAAGGGCCTTCACCGTGTTCACCGAGCGGCAGGTCAGGGCAGGCGTTCAACGCCAGGTCTCGGCTCAGCCAGTCGTAGCGGACCACGTACGGGATCTTCAGTGCGGACGGCCTGTTTCACCGAGCCCGGGAGGGCTTGTTCGACCCAGATGGTCTTTCCGGTATCGGTGTAGCGGGTTCCCCAGCGCCGGGCCAACCGGCCGACGATGTACAGACCCCGACCTCCCTCGTCGAGCAGGCGGGGCAGGCGCATGTGCGGGGCGGTGCTACTGGTATCAGAGACCTCGCAGATGAGTGCGTCGGTCATGATCAACCGCAGGACAACGGGCGGGGAGGCGTACCGGATGGCGTTGGTCACGAGTTCGGTGACCACCAACTCGGTGGCGAAGACCTCCTCATGCAGACCCCACGTCGTCAGTTGCCGGCCTGCGGCCGCCCGTGCCCGGCCGGGCGACCTGGTGTCGGCGGGGAACTCCCATGCCGCCACGTGGCCGGCCACAACGGCGTGGACACGTGCCAGGAGAACGGTGACGTCGTCGTCGCAGTCCGCCGGGGCGACGTCGTACACGTCACCGCAGATCTCCGGCAGGGGCCGCGCTGCCGGACCGAGCGCCGCCGCCACGTCCGTGAGGGCAACCTCGGGCGCGCGGTGGCGCAGATCGAGCAGCCCGTCGGTGAACAGGGCGAGCACTGTGCCGTCGGCAACTTCCAGCGTGGTGGTCTCGAACGGGGTGCCGCCGATACCCAGCGGAGGATGCTCCGCCATCCGCGGGAATTCGACCGTGTCATCGGGCCGGAGCACCGCCGGCGGGGGGTGGCCCGCGCCGGCGAGCGTGCAGGTGCGGGAGACCGGGTCGTACACCGCGTACAGAAGGGTCGCGCCCAGATCGCGGTTCTCGTCCTCCTCAGCCAGTTGTACGGCCAAGTCGTCCAACCGGGACAGCAGTTCATCGGGGGGAAGGTCCAGGTCGGCCAGCGTACGCACCGCCGTGCGCAGCTGACCCATGGTGGCGGCCGCGTGCACACCGTGCCCCACGACATCGCCCATGACCAGGGCCACGCGCGCTCCGGACAGCCGGATCACGTCGCACCAGTCGCCGCCCACGCCCGCCTCGCTGTCGGTGGGCACATACCGGTGGCAGACCTCCACCGCGTGGTTCCCGGTCAGTGAGCGGGGCATCAGCCCCTGCTGAAGTCCGAGGGCGACGTCCTGTGCCTTGTTCAGCCTCTGCTCGCGGGCTCTGGCCTGGCTGAACAGCACGGCCGTCGCCGCGGCCGCCGTGAGGAAGGCAAGCTTGATCAGTGTCACATCGACGTCGTCGTCGTTGCGCGACAGGCCCGCGCCGGCATACAGGGCGACCGTCAGTGTGCCGATCAGCGCCGTGAGGTAGACACCGTGCACGGCTGCGGCCAGGAACGGTACGACCGACAACAGCAAACCGTAGTGATCGCCGGGCGGCGCAGCCACCAACAGCGCCCCGGCCGCGACCAGCACGGCGAACGGCAGCAGGCGGCCCACGACGACAAGCGCACCGGGGCCCGCCGCCCGGGAAGCGGAAGACGCGTTACCCATCTGCTACCGCCTTCGTCCACGAAGCGGAACAAAGGCGGACCGCACCGCACCCCTCACTGGATCCACTACCGGAGTGGGCGAAATGTCCATATGTGCAAGGCTACGCGAACGGGCGGGCCCGGCTCCGCGACCCATGTCATGGAACCCGACGCCGTGACCTCCCGCAGCGGCGTGGCCGGTGCGCTTGTCACGGAAAGCATCGGAGAGAACACGGATGGGCACTTGCCCGGGCTAGTGCTCTGACCGGGAAGGTTCGCCGGGTTGGCTTTTCCAGCGGTTGGATGCGCGGTGACTTCTCCGAACCAACGGAGAACAATAATTTCTTCGGCGCCATCAACGTCGACGTCGAAGCGGAACTGGCCAAGCTCGACACTGACGGGTGGCGGCCACTACGACCGGCAGCCCTCGGGGATCTGGGTCTGTGACGCTTCCCTGTCCGCGGGTGCGGCGCGCCTGCCGGTAGCCCCCGGATTTCGATATCGCCGGTGTCGGCGCGTTCAGCGCCGCAGGCTCCGAGTGCCCTTGCGCCCCCTACCCATCGCCGCCTTCGTGCGTGCGTGCTGCGGGTTCGTCGGGCGACGGTCCGGTGTGGAAGATCGGCCAGCAGATCTCGGTGCGCCACTCGGCCGCCTCTGCGCTCTCGTGGCGCCCGACGGGGTAGTACTCGCGGATCGGGCCGTCCACGGCGAGGGCATGTTCAGCGACGTATGTGCCGAGGGCTCCGTAAGCCAGGTCGATATTCGCATGCGGACCGCGGTGCACAATCGTCGCCAACTCGACCGCCGGGATGACCAGCGCGTCGACCCGACCCATGGGGCGCAGCGGTCCGGCGCACGGCACGAAGATCGTCGCCGGTCCGTGCCCGTGGGTGAACAGGTCGGTACTGAAGATCCCGCCAGCCGTCGCGTCGGCGGCCAGGCCCTGGGCGTCGAGCGTCGCGAAGATCTCACCGAGCGCACCCTGGTACCAGGTCAACGCCTCGGCGACGTCCACCGTCTCGGTGATCGCAGCCGCCGGCGTGGCCGGAACGCTTCGGCGCCCGATCTCGGCCCGGGTGCCGCCCGGCGGGCGGGTAAGCAGGTCGCGCAGCGAGGCGACCGCAGACTGGCTGCGCGCCAACTCCTGCTCCATCTGGTTCAGGTGCGCGGCCAGCAGCGCGTTGCGGGTGTCGAGGTCGGGGGCGGCCAGTACCTTGGCGATCTGCTCGACGGGCATGTCCAGGGCGCGGAAACGGCGGATGATCTGCGCGGTCGGGATCTGCGCGGTGGTGTAGTACCGGTGGCCGGTGTGCCGGTCCACCTCGTCCGGTTCCAGCAGGCCCACCTGGTGGTAGTAGCGCAGCGTCTTCACGCTCAGGTGCGTGGCCCTTGCGAAGTCCCCGATCGGCAGTGTCGCGTCCATGCCTGCCACTGTGCCACCTCCCCCAAGGGGAGATGCACGGGCGCGCGAGGGTCTTGCACCTCTCGTCGGGGCACGCCCGAGCCTGCTTGCAGGCGGTCGACCGGGCCGCCGGCCGAAGGGAGCCGAAACGATGACCACACCCACGAGCACCGCCCTGCCGCCCGCCGTCGCCGAGTACCTGGCGGCGGTCAACGCCTTCGACCTTGACCGGATGGTCGCCACCTTCGCCGAGGACGCCTACGTCAACGACGCCCGCCGTGAGATCAACGGCATCGCAGCCATCCGCGCGTGGGCCGAGAAGGAGATGATCGGCGACCACGTCACGATGCAGCCGATCGAGGTCGTCGCGCACTACGGCCAGACCATCGTGCGCTCGCGCTATGACGGCACCTACGACAAGACCAGCCTCCCGGCCGAACTGGTGATGTCGGACTACTTCAGCGTGCACGACGGCAAAATCGTCGGCCTCGCCGTGATCCGCAACCAGCCCTCCCCGTACTGACAGACACCGCTGTGTCCGGCCCGCCCGAGGCCCGCGGCGCACGCAACCGGCCCACCGACCCGCGTACGCCGCCACTTCGTTGCGCACCCATCCGTCCACCTCCGGAAAGCCGGTACCACTTCCCATGAGCTACACCCTCGACCCCGAACTCGTCCCCCTCCTGGCCGCCCGCACCGAGCAGGCCGCCGGCGTAGCCGCCCGCGAGCGCGGGGACTGGAGGTCGATTCGCCAGGCCGGCAACCTCGGCCAGGCTGCCATGGCGGCCCTGGTCCCCCCGGTCACCGGGATCAAGACCGCCACCTACTTCGCCACGGCGCCCGACGGCGCCCGGATTGAACTGCGCTGGTACACCGCTGGCGAGACCACGGCGCCCGGCCCGGCCGTGCTCTACGCCCACGGCGGCGGCATGATCCTGGGCGACCTGGACGCCTACGACACCCTGCTCTCCTGGTACGTCGCGCACAGTCAGGTGCCGTTCCTGTCCGTCGGCTACCGCCTGGCCCCCGAGGCCATCGGCACCATGCTCGCCGAGGACGTCTTCGCCGGCCTGACCTGGCTCACCGACCACGCGCACGAACTGGCCGTGGACACCGGACGCATCGCGGTGATGGGCGACAGCGGCGGCGGCGCACCTGCCGCGGCCACCGCCATCCTGGCCCGCGACCGGCACACTCCCCTGGCTCGGCAGATCCTTGTCTATCCCATGCTCGACGACCGCAACCAGGGCCCCGAGCCGACCCGCGAACCCTTCCTGACCTGGACCTACGACGACAACTACACCGCCTGGAAGGCGGTGCTCGGCGACACGTTCGGCACCGCGGATGTCTCCCCGATCGCCGCACCGGCCCGCCTGACCGACTTCACCGGACTGGCTGCTGCCTACATCGACACCGGTGACCTCGACATCTTCCGCGACGAGGACATCGCCTACGCCGCGCGCCTGGCCGCCGCGGGCGTCCCCGTTGAACTGCACGTCCATCCCGGCGTCCCGCACGGATGGGACCGCCTCGCCCCCCAGTCCGGGGCCGCCCGACGGGCCTTCGCCGACCGCATCCGCACCCTGGCGGCCCTCTGAGCGGCCGGCTTCACGGGGAAGCCCCCGATATCCAGCGCTGACGGCAGGCCCTTGGCAGGGGATCTCCCCTCAGGGGAGATCTCGTCGCGCGGCTGGCTCTTGCACCTCCCCTGACGGCACGCCGCAGGGTTGTCCGTAGCGGCCGATCAGGGCCGCGAGACGAAGGGAGCAAAGTCATGACGACGGCCGAGCAGGACAAGGAAGCCATCATCGCCATCGTCCGCGAGATGGCGGCGTCGATGACCGGTGCGCAGAGCACCCGGCACTGGGCGTCCGACGTGCTGTGGTTCGACATTCCCCCGTTCGCGTCCAGGGGCGTCGCCCCGGCGCGCAAGCTGTTCGACGACACCTTTGCCAACTTCGAGTCCTGCAATGTCGAGATCCTCGAACTGGACGCGAAGGTCAACGGGGACATGGGCATCGTCTGCACGGTGCAGAGCACGAACATCGTGCTCAAGAACGGCTCCACCAAGCACGTCATGGCCCGGCAGACCGACTGCTTCGAGCGGCGTGAGAACGGCTGGGAACTGACCCACCAGCACGCCTCCGTCCCGGCCGGCGGCGAGTGGGACGGCAAGATCACCACCGTGTAGGGCCTGATCTGCGACGCGACCGGCCTCCCTGCCGAGCGGATCCCTTCGGCGACGGCGGCGCACGCGACGGCAGACTCTCCCGGTGTCGTCGCGGGCGGCAGGACCTGGCCCTTGGGGCCGAGTTGAACGCCGCCAGCGGCCGTACCGTCCCCGCCGACCGACTGCTACCACCGAGCGTCGAGGCCGCACTCTCCCTCGCGGGCGCGGGGAACGGCCCGGCGGCCCCGGCCCGGACACGCCCGGCACCTGCTCCACGCGGCCCGCGGCACCGTGCACATCGCCAGCGCCCTCACAACCCACGGCGACCTCGGCATCGGCTGGGACTGGCGGGCCTGAGCTGCGACAACATCACCCGGGTGGGCGATGTACCGATCCCTGCGCCGGGTGGGAAGCTGACGTGACCCCGGTTCCGGAGAAGGAGGCGAGATGCCTGTAGGCGAGACGAGAATCCTCTACCAGCAGCCGCTCTTTCTCCGCGAGGAGCTGCGCCGCCGGTGGGCCGACAGGCACATGCTCGCGACGTCGGCCACCGAGCTGGAGTCCTTCTACGAGCAGGTGGTGGCCGACCCGCGGTCCAGGGAGCTGGGAGCGTCACGGGAAGTGGTGCAGGAGGCTCTGGCGTTCTACAACGCTGTGGTCGCCGACGGACGCCACATCTATGACTTGCGGACCGATCCCCAGCAGGTGGCTCGGACAGTCGGCCACGAGGTCAGTGACGAGGCGGCCGAACTGGTCAGCCGGGCGGCCTGGATCACCGGTGAGGCGCAGAGCAACGATGTGACGATCGTGCTGGCACTCGTCATCGTCATCGTCGCCTTCGACGAGCCTGGCGAAGTGGTCATCGACTGGTCGCAGCGCGTGGAGTTCAAGGTCTGAGCTGATTTCACCATGACGTCGATTGCGCCGCGGGTCGCGCTGGCTGCCATGCCGTGGCCGGGACTGGCCGAACCGTCGCTCGGCCTCGCGACTCTCAAAGCCGAGCTAAGCCGGAACGCGATTGCCTGCCGCGTGCACCATCTCTACATCGGCCTCCTACGGCACGTGACCCAGGAGACCTACGACGCGTTCTCCCGGATGGTCGGGCTGAACGAGTTCCTGTTCACCGCGCCCCTCGACGACGTCGACGCGGTGCAACTGGACCGCCTGCTCGATGTCTGCGCGGACCCCGAGGGCACGCGGCCGCATCCCCGGTACCCGACCGCGGTCGATCTCGCGGAGGCGGCGCTGCGGGTCCGCAACGAGATCGTTCCCGTCTACCTCGAGGAATGCGCCGACCGCGTGCTGGCCGATGACCCGACGATCGTCGGGTTCACCTGCATGTTCGACCAGACGATCGCGTCGGTCGCCCTTGCCGAGGTGCTCCGGCGCCGCCGGCCCGACCTGATGATCGTGATGGGCGGCTACGCCCTCTTCGGTGAGCCGGGAATCGAGGTGCTGAAGACCTTTCCGCAGATCGATGCCGTCGTCCAGGGCGACGGCGAGCCGACCATCCACCGGCTGGCACTCGCCTCGGTCGGCGCCGACCAACTCGACCGCATCCCCAATGTCCTCACCCGCGGGCGAAGCAGCGCATGCCGTACTGTCCGTTCCGATCTCGCGACCGCGCCCACCCCCGACTTCGACGACTGGTTCGCCGACGTCGCGGCTCTGCGGGACGACGACCAGGTCACCATCACCACACGTTCCCTCCCACTGGAGGGTTCACGCGGCTGCTGGTGGGGCCAGACAAGTCACTGCACGTTCTGCGGAATCGACGAGTCGTCGCTGCAGTACCGCACGAAACCGGCCGAGGTCGTGCTAGCGACACTGCGCGACCTGCGCAGCCGCTACGGCGACCACGAGTTCCGCTTCTCCGACTACATCCTCGCCCGCCACCACTACGACGACCTGCTGCCCGCCCTAGCCCGCGAGCAGCCCCGATTTCGGCTGTCCTGCGAGATCAAGGCAAACCAGTCGGCCGCCCGGATGCGGCAGATCGCCGACGCCGGCTTCGTGGAGGTCCAACCGGGAATCGAGTCGTTCTCCTCGGAGCTGCTGCGCGAGATGGGCAAGGGCGTGCGCGGCATCCAGAACGTGGCCACGCTCAAGTCGGGCTACCTGCACCGCGTAGTGATCCACTACAACGTGCTGTTCGGATTCCCCGGCGAGAAGGTCGAGTGGTTCCAGGACCTCTTCGCCCGCATCCCGATGATCTACCACCTCGTGCCACCGATCAGCCGCTCACTGGTCCAGATCACCCGCTTCGCACCCCTTCAAGCCGACCCCGAACGGTTCGACATCTCCACCCGCGCCTCACACGACTGGCGCTACGACGTGATGTTCTCCAAAGAATTCCTGGAGCGGTCGGGAATGCAACTCGACAACTACGTCTACTGCTTCGAGCGCACCTTCGACACCCCGCCCGAACTCGCCGAGGCCCACCGGATCCTGGTCCACCAGGTCGAACACTGGAAGAACCAGCACCGACAGCGCGACGTCGTGCTCTTCTGGGAACGCACCAGGGACGGCGCCCGATTCACCGACTCCCGCTTCGGTGCCCCCGCCGTGCTCGATGTCGACGAGACCGTCTGGCGGGTCTACCAAGAGTTCGACCAGAACCCCCGCTCCATCTCCGACGTCCGCCACACCCTCGGCCGCACCGCGGGCATCACCCCAGAAGCACACGACAAAGCGCTGGACCAACTCGTGGCCGCACGCCTGGTATGGCGCGAGGGCCGACAAGCCCTCGGACTCGCCCTCCCCGCCGACGCCATGCGCGCCCACCTGGAATCCCACTGGAAGAACGAGTGGATCAGCCTGCGCGCCTAGCCGGGACAGCAGCGGCCTAGCACTGGACCTGCCGATCCTGTCGGCGGCGACGGTGGTGAACGCGATGCCCCCGCCGTGAGGTGAGTTCATGTCGCCTTCGTGCTCGCTACAGGTAACGGTGGACGCACGCCGGGTCGTGCCCAGGCGCTGTGCCAGGCAATCCCGCCACCCCGCACCACCCCAAACACCCGTGCCCAACCCCTCATCGGAACCGGTCGCGGGCAGCCAACGACCATCCCCAAGGCGCGGCCTGGACGCCGCTGTGGTCTGCCTGTTCACTGGGACGTGCCGCTGCGTGCGGCACACCGGACTCGCGTGGGGGTGGGATGATCCGGATTGATCTGGGGTCAGAGGGACTGGCACGGACCAGGTTCGTCGTGTCTCCGCTGCATCTGGTGTGCGAGCTGCTGTACAAGGCAGGCCACCACCCGAACAAACTGCCCAGGGCATGGCAGTCACGCGCGACCACAGTGGTGCGGGAGAAGAGGCTGACGCTGCTGGCCGCGCTCGCCACCGCGAGCCCTGGCATACCCGACTTCATCAGCCCCCAGCCAGCAGCATTCGACAGCGACCCGCACGACCAGCTGCACCTGGTGGCGACCACCCCGACGGACAGAGTCGACTACGAAGTCACGTCCCACCTCCCTGGCCCCCAACGTGATCGCACTGACCTGTCCAGCCGGTCGGGCACCCTTCTGCGACGGGCCATGGACCGCGGTGAACGCGACTTCGCCAACCAAGTAGCCAGCCAGCTCGGACAGTTCTGGGACATCGCAGTCAGCCCTCACTGGGCACAGCTCCACCACCAGATGCATTCCGACATCTCACGGCGCGCCGTGACCAGCGCGCGTGACGGCTTCCACCAGATGATCAAAAGCTTGGGCCCAGCCTTCACGTGGAACGCCGGAAGCCTGGAGCTCACCTTCCCCCTGTGCGACCAGAACGTCTCCGCGAGCGCCCAGGGCGTGATGTTCGTCCCGTCGGTCTTTGGTACCCCCAACATGTCCTGCATCGACGGACCCGAGGCCCCCGGCCCCCGCCTGCCCATGATCACCTACCCGGTCGACGCGCTCCCTCCGAAGCAGAACCTGCCGGAGCTGATCGGCACCACCAGAGCCGAGATACTCGCCGAACTCACCCAACCTCAGACCACCGAGAGCCTTGCCCGGCGCCTGCACCTCAGCCGCGCAACCGTCTCGTACCACCTGCAGATCCTCCATCGTGCCGGGCTGCTCCAACGCACCCGCCAGACGCGGCACGTCTATTACCAGCGCACGGAGATTCCCGTGCCGTGAGCGGCGATCAGTCCCGGCTCAACCGCGGCCCTGCACGGGCTATACGTCGGATGCGGACATCGCGCTGAGCTCCTTCGCGACTCCCGGACGACGACGTCGGCGCCGAGATCGATCCTGAGCATGCAGTCTCCTGACGCCGTCAGAATTCGAACCTGATCGAATGATTCGAGGATCCGTCAGGCCTGCGCTTTCCTTGAGCCGGGCCAGAACATGCTGGCAGCAGCAGGATCCGGCCGGTGCCAGCAGGGCGCCAGGACGGGCCAAAGACCCGTGAATGTCGCGTCAGCGTCGGTCAGTTGGGGCCATCGCTCGGGTTCGGCCAAATGCCACCACGTCACAGTCAGGAGTCATCATGCGCTTACGTTCCATCGCCGCCGCCACCGCGGCCTCCGCCGCCCTCACCTTGGCCGCCGCCGGCACCTCGCAGGCGGCCACCACAACGAGTCACCACACGCCCGTCAGTGTCACCAACAGCCAGGTGAACACGACCTACAACACCGCCGGGCGGGCGATTCTGCGCTCGGGCATCAAGGGCATGCACACCAACGCCGCGGCGTCATGCGGCCTGGAAAACATCGGCGCCCCCGGCAGCTTCGGCTACCAGGGCACCTACGCGGGCCAGGTCGAGCAGATGTGGGACACCTGCTCGGGTCGAGTGGTCGCGCACTGGCAGTTCGCGGACGGGTTCATCAACTCCGGCTACAACGGGACACCCGTCTCCCTGGCGGTCGGCGACCCCTACGGGGGCACGCTCTGGGCGGACAACGCGGGCTACGCGATCTCCTCGCAGAAGAACGTCTACCTCTGGGGACCGAAGTGGAACGTCTACAGCCCGGATGCCTGGCGCGTGGGCGCCGAGGTGAACGACTGCCAGTGGATCTCCTGGGGCACCCTGCACAACTACGCGGGCTACGACCAGAACGGCCCGGTCGTCACCAGCGGGCAGGGTACCTTCCCGAGCGCCCCCTTCTGATGAACTGAGCCGCCGCGCTGCTGCTCGGTATCCCCCCGGGCGTCGGCAGACCGGCATTTCAGTTGGCAATTCGCAGTCAGGCGAGCGACCGGGGCGCACCACGGGCTCCCGGACCGGCAGAGACAACCCCTGCGGGAGGCGTCATCGTTTCGCTGACGCCTCCCGCGGCTGCCTCCACCGTCACGGCCGCCGCCGGGGCAGTGCCGCGTCTCGCCAAGGTCCAGAAGATGCAGGAACGCTCCATCGGCCGCCGCACCTACATCGCCGTGGCACATGTGAGACGTGACGCTTTGCCGCCAGCGGCGCTCTGTTCCCTCCCGCCGCCGTGGGCCGGTAGGACCTGCACATGATCTCCATCACCCCTCGCCACAAACCTGGCCGGCGGGCAGTCACAGCGACGTTCGGCACCATCGTCGCCGTCCTCGCGTCGCTGACCGGATCGGCCGGACCGGCATCGGCCGACACAACCGCACACGCCCCAGGGCCCGCGGCCACCACAGTCGGCAGCCGGCACACCGTCACCCTCCTCACCGGTGACGTCGTCCGGGTGTCGGGGCCGGGCAACGGTCCCCAGTCCATCGACATCACCCGCCCGCGCGGCGCCACCGGAGGAGTAAGGACGGAGGTCGTCGGAGGCGACCTGTACGTGTACCCCGACGAGGCGATGCCCTATCTGGCCGCAGACCGGATCGACCGCCGCCTGTTCGACGTCACGTCACTCATCAAGCAGGGCTACGACGATCAACACAGCGGCAGCATCCCGCTGATCCTCGGATACCGCCCGGGAGCAACGCAGCCACTGTCGTCGCGCGCCGTCCCCCGCGGCAGCACCCGGCTACGGTCGCTGCGGAGCGTCAACGGAAACTCCGTCAGGGCCGCCAAAAAGCAGGCGAGGCAGCTCTGGACGTCAGTCGTCCCGCCCGCGGCCACCCGCACTACGGCACCGCTGCTGCGTGACGGACTGTCCAAGATATGGCTGGACGGCAAGGTCCACGCCGATCTACGGGACAGCACCGCACAGATCGGCGCGCCCACCGCCTGGGCCGCCGGCTACGACGGCAAAGGCGTCAAAGTCGCCGTGCTGGACACCGGCATCGACTCCCACCACCCCGACCTGGCCGGCCGGGTGAGCCAGGCCGTCAGTTTCGTCCCCGGCGAGTCGACCGAGGACGGCAACGGCCACGGCACCCACACCGCCTCCACGGTGGGCGGCAGCGGCACCGCCTCGGACGGCGCCGAGAAGGGTGTGGCTCCCGGCGCCGACCTGCTGGTCGGAAAAGTACTCGCCAACGAGGGCTACGGAGACGACTCCTGGGTGATCGCCGGCATGGAGTGGGCAGTCAGCCAAGGCGCCAAGGTAGTCAGCATGAGCCTGGGCGGCTCCGACCCCACCGACGGCACGGACCCGATGAGCCAGGCCGTCGATCGGCTGACCGCCCAGAGCGGTGCGCTGTTCGTGGTCGCGGCCGGAAACACCGGCGCCGAGGCAACGATGAGCGCCCCCGGCACCGCCGACTCGGCGCTGACGGTGGCTGCCGTGGACTCCGACGATCGACTGGCGTCCTTCTCCACCCTGGGCCCCCGCTACGGCGACTACGCCCTCAAGCCGGACATCGCCGCCCCTGGCGTCGACATCCTCGCAGCCAAAGCCGGCGGCAGCGCCGACACCGGCTGGTACCAGACCATGAGCGGCACCTCGATGGCGACTCCGCACGTGGCCGGGGCAGCCGCGATCCTCGCCGAGGAGCACCCGGACTGGACCGCGCCGCAGCTCAAGGACGCGCTGATGAGCACCTCGAAGCCACTCCCCGACTACACGGCCTACCAGGTCGGCGCTGGCCGCGTCGATGTGGCCGCCTCGCTCGGCGCATCGGTGTCGGCCACCGGCTCGGCGTACTTCGGCTTCGACGGCTGGCCGCACGACGACCAGGCACCCGTCGACCGCACGGTGACCTACCGCAACAGCGGCCCCGCCCCGGTGGAACTGCACCTGTCGCTGAACGCCTCCGTGGCCGGGGGCCCGGTCGACGTGGACCCCGGCGCCGACGCCGGCACGCCCGCCCCCGCCGGGATGTTCGCACTGTCCGCCGCCTCAGTGACCGTGCCCGCGCACGGTTCGGCCACCGTCACCGCCACCGCACGGCCGCAACTCGGCGCCGACGGCCGCCGGTACCTCGGGCAGATCACCGCGAGCGACGCCTCCGGCGCCGTGCGGGCGCGCACCCAGGTCGGGTTGTACAAGGAGGACGAACGGCACTCCCTGAACATCGTCCTCAAGGACCGGTCCGGCAAACCCACAGCAGGCCTCGTCGAGCTGCAGCAGTTCGGCACGGACGCCGACCCCCAGCTGATCCAGGTGGGCGACACCGGCCGCCTCAGTGTCCGGCTGCGAGCGGGAACATACAGCGCCCTGACCTATCTCGACGTCGTCGGCAGCCACGGCCCGGACTCCCTGGGCACGGCCCTGCTGGGCGACCCGCAGATCTCCCTCGACCAGGACCGGCAATTGGTCCTCGACGCGAGCAAGGCACGCGAGGTCACCGCGAAGGTGCCGCGCAAGACCGAGGACCGGATGCTGTACATGGACTGGCACCGCTCCGACGGCGGCGTCAGCACCATGGACGTGCAGTACCTGCTGCCGCCCACGTACGACAGCATGTTCGTGCTGCCCACCCAGCGTGTGACCCAGGGCAGCTTCGAGTACGAGACACGGTGGCGCAAGGCCTACCCGCTGCTGACGCTGGCTCACCACGGTTCGCCCGTCACCGTGTTGGGCCAGGCCGGATCCGCGCTGTACGACGGCAAGAGGCGCCTGGTCGCCGTGTACGCCGGCGCCGGAACCCCTGCCGACTACACCGGCATCGATGCCAGGGGCAGAGCCGTGCTGGTCACCCGCTCCGACGCGCTCACCGCCACCCAGCGGGCCCAGGCCGCAGCCGACGCCGGTGCCGCGCTGCTGATCGTGGTGGACGACGCACCCGGCAAACTGATGGAGTGGGTCGGCACCGACGACGGCGGCTACAGCAAGGTCCCCGTGGTCGCGGTGACCGCGCGCGAGGGGGCGCCACTGATCGCCCAGACCCGCAAGGGCACGCTACGGCTCGACGTCGAAGGCGTGCCCAACTCACCGTACGTCTACGACCTGGCCGACCCGCACCCGGGCCGGATCCCGGCAACCGGGCTGACCTACCGTCCGCGCCCGTCCGAACTGGCCACCGTGGACATGCGTTTCCACGGCACGAGGTCCTACCCCAGCGGCGAGTTCCGCTGGGACTACCGGCCCTACCGCACGTACGCGGTCGGGTTCCCGCTGCGGATGGACATGCCCGGGACGCGTACCGACTACCTCTCCGCGCAGCCCGGCACCACGTGGGCCGAGGACGCCGTCACCGGGCCGGACCTGGAATGGGAGTCCAACGGAGCCATCACCTCGTACCGGGCGGGCACCCGGGTAACCAGCGACTGGTTCGCCCCCGTCGTCCACCCGCGCAACGGCGGCGGCTACTGGTGGTCCGAGCGGCAGCAGGGCTTCCTTTCCATCAACATCCAGCCCTGGACCGACAGCGGCGCCGGATCGAGCCACGGCGGCACCATGGTCGACGGCACCAGCACACTGGACTTCAAGGTGTTCCAGGACGGTGAGCTGGTCGCAACCTCGGCATGGCCGTCGGCGACGCTCTACCCGATTCCGACCGTACCGTCGACGTACACCCTCGACCTGCGCGCCGAGCGGGACCCGGCCACGTACCGGCTGTCGCCGTCCACGCACACCGTATGGCAGGTGAAGTCCGCCCCGGTGACCGATCCGACGGAGATCGACCGCATGGCGCTCCTCCAACTCGACTACGGCCTGGACACCGACCTCGCAGGCGACGCGCGAGGTGGCCGGCAGACGCTGCGGCTCACCGGAAGCCATCTGCCCGACGCGGCGGGCGCCGGCCGGATCGCCGGAGCTACGCTCTCGGTCTCGTACGACGACGGCCGCAGTTGGCACCAGGTCTCCCTCGACAAGACCGCCCGCGGCAGGTGGACGGCCCGCTTCGACGCGCCCCGTCACGGCTTCGTGTCGCTGAAGGCGCAGGTCTGGGACGACGCGGGCAACCGCGTGTCCCAGGAAGTGACGCGGGCCTACGGCCTGAAGTGATCACGACGGATGCTGCTGCCCGCTCTAGGAGTCGGGCGGCAGCATCCGTATCCTCCAGGGACCTCTGTTCGATCTCCAGGGAGTCCCATGCTCGCCGCGCTCGGCCTCGGTCGCGCTGAAGAGGAGATCTACCGCCTCCTCGTAGCCCGCGCCCGCACCCACGCCCATGAACTCGCCGCCGAGACCGGGCGTGCTCCCGACGACGTGCTGGAGTTGCTCAACGCCCTCGTCGCACGCGGTCTTGCCGTGGTGGACGTGCCCGAGGAGTCCGGCCCGGCCCACGTCGGCGCCCCGATGCCGACCGTGTTCAGAGCCTCGCCTCCCGCGGTCGCGCTGGGCGGTGTCCTGCGCCGCCGACGCGACGACCTGCGCGCCGCCGAACTGGAACTGCTGGCCCTGGCCGACCAGCACCGCGCGGCAACGGCGAGCGGCAGCGTCGCCGAGGTGATCACCGACGCCGACGCGGTGCGACACCGCTTCACCCAGCTCCAGGAGTCCGCACGGCACGAGGTGCGTTCGATGATGGTGCCCGATCTGACCGTCGTCCCTCCGCACGCGAACACTGCTGAAGAGAGCGGGGTGCGCCGCGGGGTGCTCTACCGCACCATCGTGCAGCGGGACGCACTCAAGGAACCGGGAATGGTCGCTCTGGCACTGGCCGCGCTCGCCTCCGGCCAGCAGGTCAGCGTCACCGAGGTGGTGCCGGTGAAATGCATGATCGCCGACCGTGAGCTGGCGATGGTCCCTCTGCTCCCCGGCCGCAACACCGCCGCGGCGTCGGTCCTGGTGCACGCGGGCGGACTGCTCGAAGCCCTTGTCGCCTACTTCGAGCTGGCCTGGCGTCAGAGCTACCCGCTGTCACTGAACATGGTCTCGGACGCGGTCACCGAGCGCCGTCCCGACGTGATCGACCCACTCGATGCCCAGGTGCTGAACCTGGTTCTGGCAGGGCTGACCGACCAGGCCGCGGCCAGCCAACTCGGCGTCTCCCGGCGCACCGTCCAGCGGCGGATCGGCGAACTCATGGTCAAGGCCGGCGCGGAGAGCCGCATCCAGCTCGGTTGGATCGCCGCCCGCAAGGGCTGGGCCTGAGCCAGGCCGAGCATGGGCCCGCATGACCGGTACATCGTCGACGTGTCCGGGAGCCGGGCGGAAGTCCGTCAAGGTCCGCAGCCGGAGACCGGGCCAGCCGGCACTGCGAATCAATGCGGCGGACGACGACCTTGGACCGTTCGAATGACCGTCTTGTCACCACCGCGTCGTCGCAGCGAGTCCGCCCGGAGGCAGATGGGCCACGTGGTAACACCTCTGGGAGGCGCCGCGCGCCACCGTCACCGCGACGGGAAACTCGTGCCGAGGAGTTGATGCGCATGTCGGCCGACCGTGCCGGCGGAGAACCGCGGACACTGCTGAAGGACTTCTCAGGTCCGGAAATCCAGCAGGCGGACAACGATGGTCCTTGAACTCATCATTGTCGGTCTGGGAATCACGCTGGAGCCGTTCCCACTTGTCGCGTTCGTTCTGTTGCTGTCCGCCGAGCGAGGTGTCCGCAACGGGCTCGCCTTCATCCTCGCCTGGCTGGCATGCCTGGTCGTGGTGATCGCTGCCGTAGTGCTGTTGACCGGTGGTCACCCGCCGTCCCACAAAGCGGCTTCGTCAACGGCTGCGGTGGTGGTCAAGCTGGTGGTGGGCATCGGCTTGATCGGATACGGCGAGCACAAACGGCGCAAGGTCAAGGTACCGCACGAGCGCAAGACCCCGAAGTGGCAGACACATCTCGACCAGGTCAACCCCTGGTCGGCTGCCGGAATTGCGGTGTTGCTCCAGCCTTGGGGGCTGGTGGCCGCTGCTGCGGCCGCGGTGGTCCAGGCGAACCTGTCGGACTCCGCCACCTGGTTCGCCCTCTTCGCCTTCTGCATCCTGGCGACGTCGAGCCAGTTGGCGATGGAGATCTACAAGGCCTTCGCCCCGAGCGCCGCCGAGCTGAGATTGGAGCGGCTGCGTCGATGGATCGTCGATCATCAGGAGCAGACGATCGTCGTTCTCTCACTCCTGATCGGCTTCTGGCTGGTGGGCCACAGCATTTCGCAGCTCGCGTGACAGACCGCAAAACTGCCCCCTCACGGGCGGGCCGTCCCCCTACTTGGGTGCCGCCATCCGCAAGGCCCCTCGGGCAGGTCGGCGAGCTGGCACACCTGCGAGCAGTTGACGGGCGGCAGCGGAGAAGACCATCCACGGGTCGCTGCGGTCCTTCAGCACGTGTACAGGCGTAGAGCCCGCTTGTGTCGGCACCCTTGCTCGGACTCGAACCGGCGTCCCCCGGGCGTACGGGGCCGCCCCGGCCTCTTCCTGGTTGTCTCCGTCAGCAGCCCGCCCTCAACCGGCGTGGCGGTTCCGTTCCGCCTGGCCACAGGACCTGCGGTCGGGCCCTCGGCCAGGCTGTCACGTCACGGACTACGGCTCGTACGCCGGATGGGGAAGGTCTGCTGCGGGCGTCAGTAGCCGGTGCCGCGCTTGACCTGGGCCCGCTCGACCTCGTGGGTCGCACCCTTCTGGTCCAAGGTTCCGCACGCGTCGGCGATGTCCTGGCTCAGGCGATCGACCTGCTCACGGCTCAGGGTCTCCTTGACCAAGGCACGCAGGATCTTCACCCGCTGCGCGTTGGGCGGGAGCGTATACGCCGGCACCATCCAGCCGCGCTCGGCCGAGAGCTGCCAGGCGACGTCCGACTCGTCGTAGGCGTGCTTGCCCGCGAGGCGGAAAGCGACCAGTGGCAGCTGCTCGAGGTCGCTGCCGATCACTTCGAAGCGGCCGCTGCTGCGCAGGTTGTCCGCCAACGCGCGGGCGTTCGTCTGCATGGTCTCCATGACGTAGGCGTAGCCCTGGCGGCCCAGGCGCACGAAGTTGTAGTACTGCGCGAGCACCATCGACGCGCCGGTCGAGAAATTCAGCGTGAACGTCGCGTCGGTCTTGCCCAAGTAGTTCTCGTAGAACACGAGGTCCTTGGCCAGGTCCGACTCCTGGCGGAAGATCAGCCAGCCGATGCCGGGGTAAACCAGGCCATACTTGTGTCCCGAGACGTTGATCGAGCGGACCTGCTCGAGCTGGAAGTCCCATACCGAGTCCGGGTAGAGGAAGGGCCACACGAAGCCGCCGCTCGCGGCGTCGACGTGGATCGGGATGTCGAGGTCCCGCTCCTTTCGGATGTCCCGCAGGAGCTTGTCGATCCCGACGACATCGTCCTTGTGGCCGGTGAACGTGGTGCCGAGGACGGCGACGACGCCGATCGTGTTCTCGTCGAGGTGAGGCTCCACGTCCTGCGGGCCGATCGTGTACTTGCCCTCGGCGAGCGGTACGATCCGCGGCTCGACGTCGAAGTAGCGGCAGAATTTCTCCCACACGACGTGGACGTCGCCCCCGAAGACCAGGTTGGGCCGGTCGACCGACAGGTTCGCCGCCTGGCGGCGCTCCCGCCACTTCCACTTCAGCGACGTCGCGCCCAGCATGATCGCTTCGGACGAGCCCTGGGTGCGGCATCCGGTTGTCTTGCCCGGTGCGTGGAAGAGGTCGGCGAGCATGCGCACGCAGCGTTGCTCGATCTCGGCGGAGATGGGGTACTCCGCGTGGTCGATGAAGTTGCGGTGGAGGTTCTCGGCAATGATCCGTTGCGCCTCCGGCTCCATCCAGGTGGTGACGAACGTGGCGAGGTTGCGCTGCGGGTCGCCCTCCATGACGAGGTCCTCATCGAGCAGCCTCATTGCGTCCGTTGCGGTCATGCCTTCCTCGGGGAAGGTCTCCGAGGGCGCAGGCGCAGTCAGGAACCGGTTACCGAACAGAGCCGCGTCGTCACGCTTGGTCATGGCGATGATCCAAGCAGTTACGGGACCTTCCTCGGTACAAGACACGCCGCAGCACACCAGCGAGCCGCGTCGGCTGGCGGACCGGCTCTGATCCGGAGCCGGCCAGCGCCAGGCCCGCACCCGTGGCGGGGCGGGGCGGGCGATGCCGATGGCTTCCTTCGTCCCGTACTTCAGCCACACCAGGAACAGCCCCAATTCCTCGGCTGCACTCCGCCAACCGCGCCCGGATTGTACGCACCAGTGGCGGCGTGTTCGCCAGCAGGCCCTCCGACACCAACCCGTACATCACCTGCCGCAGAGTGACGCCGACCCCGTAGCCGTCCGCGATCTCCCGCGGCCGCGCCACGATGACCGACCATCGCGCCATGCCCTCCATGGGGTACATGCACCTAACCCCGCCCCGCCGACCCCGCCGCACACGGCCGAGTACACTCCTTCGACGGCCACCCGTGCGATCCGCAGCCGCGACCGCCGCCCTCCCCCGACGGCCACCAGCTCAGCCAGCAGATCGATCCGCCGCCGAAGCTCCTCCAGCCGCGACCCAGTTCGGCGCCGTCCAGTGCGACGCGGCCCATCTTGACCATGCCGAGCTTCCGGGCAAGGTGCAGGGCACCGTGCGGGTCCTCCGTCGCGCCCAGGAATTGGCCGAACTCTTCCTCCTCAGCGTTCTGATCGAACGGCGGGAACATCATCAGGTCCAGAAAGCCCTCGTGCCCCACGTCCTGGACGGCATGGACGTAGACCTCGAACAACTGCCCCGCGGGGCGGACCTCTACGTACCTCACACCAGGGCGCTGGGGCACTGCGATCGGCCCGAGGAACTGCTCGACCGAACGCCCCCGCCGCAAGGCCCCGATGATGAAGGGTTCCTCCAAGTAGCGCACCCAGGCACAGTACGGCCTGCTGAACAGCTGACGAGCTTGACGATCGAGGAGCTGCCGTCCGGCGGTCGCTTCCCCTACCCCAGGCCGAGGGAGGCGAGCGCGGTGGTCCAGTCGGTAACGATGGCCTTCTGCGCCTGGGCCAGGGTGATCTTGCCGTTGCAGACCGCGGTGTGGAGTTTGGTCTCCACCGGGTCCTTGAGGTTGTTCACCCCGGCGCCAGCTTTGTGGCCGGGGTCCGCGGGCTCTACCCAGAGATTGCGGGGGTCGTTGGGGTCACCGCCGAGCTGCAGGCTGACCAGGTGGTCATACTCGGCTTCATTCATGGGGCCGGTGTACCCGTAGGACGTGGCGTTTGCGGTCTTCTCCTTGCCCGTCACCGACGCCGGCGGGCGGATGCCGCCGGTGTAGCCGCCTTTGCGGCAGATCGTGCTCGCGATGTTGGCCTGCGTCACCGCAGGGCTGACCGCGCCCGGGGTGCAGCTGCGGTCCTCGAGCGGCTCGCCGTGCTCGTAGCGGTAGTGGCAACTAGCGGCCGCAGGCTGCTGCCGCGCCCGGTACTTGCTCTGCGGCCCCTCCCCCACCGGGATGGGTCCCGCGGCCACGGGTGCTGTGGCGCTTGCCGTCGCGGGCGGAGTCCCGTGCCCGGACGGAGTGCTGGAACCCGCACTGGTGGACGCGTGGCAGGCCGTCAGCGCAAGAGCGGCAAGCAGGGCGGTCAAGGCGGCTATAGGGGTGGGGCGCACAGGTGGTTC
The DNA here is from genome assembly GCF_040680795.1 of Streptomyces sp. NPDC051976. Taxonomy (NCBI): domain Bacteria; kingdom Bacillati; phylum Actinomycetota; class Actinomycetes; order Kitasatosporales; family Streptomycetaceae; genus Streptomyces; species Streptomyces sp. NPDC051976. The sequence continues at coordinate 77,643 of NZ_JBFAXL010000017.1, read as the reverse complement.
CTCACGGTTGGAAGCGGCGCGGACATCCTGCCCCACTCGCGGTTCCCCTACGCCGCTGGGTACCGGCATGGAGAAGCAGTTGTGGGCGCTTTGGGGCTTCACGGCCGGCCATTCCTCGTCATGCCGGGCCCCGGGAGAGCCAGGCCTGGCCACGCGCGGCCAGCCTGCTGGCCAGCCAGCCGTCCAGCGCTTGAGCGCGCGCACCGTCCGGCGATGTCGATGCGGTTCGCCCTGGCGTCGGCCCCGCCCCAGGGATTCGGGCGGGTCCGGAGAGGTGGGTGCAGGCGGCTGCGGACGCGCGCTGCTGGTACACCGCAAACTGCCTTGAGTGCTCTGGCGGCTTCCTGCCCCGATGTGGAGATCGGCTACCGGCCGGGGTCCTGAACTGTGTCGCAGCGCATGCAGTCCCGGTACGTCGGAGCGGGGCGGACCGGAAGTGTCAGGGGCTGTCGCACTGCCAGTCCCACCGGCGCGGATCCGCTGCACGTGGTTCGTAGACCGCACGCCCTCCAGAGCCCCAGTGCCCAAGTTCCGTGGCCAGGGCCGCCCCGCAGGCCAGAGCATCGGCGGCCCAGCCGGTCACGTCGAGCAGGAGGCCGTCCAGCGGCCCCCCGACCAACTCCCGGTACTCGTGACCCGGGCGCGGGTCGGGGTCCTCATGGTCGGCGCCGTAGACGCGCCGCAGCGGGGTCGTCATACCGCCAGGCTGACACACGGGACTGACAGCTTCCTCGACGCGCACGGCAGCCAGACCCGGCCCGTGACATCCGACAGGGCAGGCCTGTGGTCGGGTTCGGCCGACTCTCGGGCTACCCGGGCATACCCACGCCTGCGCAACGACGCAGGCCCCAAGGATCCAAGAGATCCCACCCGAAACACGACGCAGCGCCAGCAACCGGCCATCTGCACAAAGATGCGCAACATAGAACTGAACGAGGCACTTTCGAGCAAGGAGCGCTCTTTTGATCTTGCAGAAGGGATTGGCATCGCTGCCATCCTCTGCCATAGTTCCGGCCGCTGGCTCCGTTACAGCAGCACCCCGTACTGCCATATTGCCCCCGTACAACCATTGGACCTCGGACTGATATCGATCACATCGGATCGGTCTACGGGTTCTGGGATGGGATGTCGGCCGCCCCCAAGGAGCACCGCGTGGCACGTGTCATGAACGTCAGAGGGAGACGGCAAGGGACTGGCCGCCGCCGCGGCAGCCGTCCCGTCGGCCGCCGGTGGCGCCCTGACGGCCGCGCCGACGGCGACGGCCGCGCCCAGCCCCACCCACACCGTCACCCTCGGCGCGCAGGGCGCCTGGTCGCACCCGGGCGACACGCCCGCCAACCCGTACACCGACAAGGACGGCACCTTCTACTCCCAGCAGTCGCACTCCCTGTACGGGGCGACCGAGGGCCGGTCATGGAGCTTCTATTCCGGCTCACCGTGCGCGCCGCATCGGACCCGGCTCTGTGACATCGCCGTCACTGCGTTCCTCGCTGCGTGCAGCCGGCCTCGTGGCGATGCCGCCAGCTTGTGATCTACACCCCCACGACCACAGCCGTCCTCACGCATCCGGACTGTTGTGCCATCCCCTGGGCAACCAGGGCCGAATGGAGCATCGATGACAGAACTTGCACGCCGGGCGATCATCGCCACGGCAGCCGGGACAGCCGCGGCGAGCCTGCTTCCCGGAGCACGCGCCGCGGCTGCCACCCCCGTCACGAGCGGCGGGCCAGCTCCCGCGGGCACGTACGCGGTGAGCGATTCACCGCGGGTGACGTGGTCGCTCAACCAGGGGTGGCGCTTCATGGTCGGTGACCCGACCGGCGCCTACCAGACATCCTTCGACGACTCCGCCTGGGACCAGGTCGACGTCCCCAACCCTCTGGCCCTGCAGCCGGTCGACATCGGCCCGAACAACCTCCAGTCGGCCGCCTGGTTCCGGCGGCGCGTGACGGTACCCACCAGCGCCCGCGGCCAGCGTCTGCTGCTGCGTTTCGAAGGCGCGATGCAGGTCTGCGATGTCTACCTCAACGGCATCAAACTGGGTTCGCACTACGGCGGTTACACGCCGTTCGGCTGGGACGTCACCGACAGCCTCCAGCCCGGCACCGAGGCCGTGCTGGCGGTGCGTGTGGACAACACCGACCAGCCGCTGGTCCCGCCGGGCAAGCCGGAATCGGGTCTGGACATGCTCTACCTGGGCGGGCTGTACCGCGACGTGTGGCTCATCGCGCTCAGCCCGGTGCACATCACCGACCCCATCATCGAGGGGCGGACCGCGGGCGGTGGCGTGTTCGTGACCACCCCGACGGTCTCCCAGACCTCGGCGACGGTGAACGTGGCCAGCGACATCGTGAACAAGGGCAGCGCCAAGGCCTCCGTCACGGTGGTCACCACACTGCTGGACGCCACCGGGACCACTGTCGCCACCACCACCAGTACGAACAATGTCGCGGCCGGGGCGACCACGGCCTTCACGGCAACCCTGACGATCAGCAACCCCCAGCTCTGGACACCGGACACACCGTACCTGTACACCACCCAGGTGCAGGTGACGGTCGGCACTCAGACCGTGGACCAGGTCAGCACCCGCTTCGGTGCCAGGACGATTGCCTGGAGCTACAGCTCGGGCTTCTCCCTCAACGGCAAGAACCTGCTGGTCAACGGCACCAACCGGGGTCATCAGGAGTACCCGTACGTCGGCTACGCGGCGCCCGCGAGCCAGCAGCGCCGCGACGCGCTGCTGATCCGCCAGAGCGGAGCGAACTTCGTCCGCTCCGCACACTACCCGCCCCACCCGGCGTTTCTCGACGCCTGCGACGAGGTCGGCCTGATGGTGCTGAACTGTGTGCCGGGCTGGCAGAACTGGAACAGCGACCCGGTCTTCGCGCAGCGCTCGCACGACGACTTCCGCACCATGATCCGCAGGGACCGCAACCACCCCAGCATCATTTTGTGGGAGGCCACCCTCAACGAGACCTACAGCGGGAACTCCCCGTTCGAGTCCGACCAGGAGCGGATCGCGCAGGAGGAGTACCCGGGCGACGAGATGTGCACCTACGGCGGCAACGGCACCTTCGACGCGAAGATCTTCAACGTCCAAAACGCCTACTGGGTCCGCGCGGATGCCGGCTCCACCATCAACACCTCGCCCGGTGCGGCACTGCTGCTGCGCGAATACGGCGACTACGAGTTCGGCGGCGAGGTGAACAACACCTCGCGCACCACTCGCGCCGACGGCCCCGACGCCATGCTCGCCACCGTGCACAACAAGCAGTCGATCTTCAGCTCGGCCCTGTCACCCGGCTTCTACGGATCAGGCGTCGCCCTGGCGGGCCTGGCCACCTGGTCGGCGACGGACTACAACCGCGGGCTGAACTCAACAACCTGCCTCTCGGGCCTGATGGACCTGTTCAGGATCCCGAAGTTCGCCTGCTACTTCTACCAGTCCCAGCGCGACCCCAACGTGCAGCAGAGCGGCGTCGACTCGGGTCCGATGGTGTACGTGGCGAACTACTGGAACAAAGCAGCCTCGGGCTCCACCACGACGACGATCGCGAACACGGCGGTGGACACCGGGCTCAACCTGTGGCGCTACACGGGCAACTGGCAGGGCACCAGCGGCGACAACTCCTACAGCAACCACACCGGTGACACCGCGGTGGTGCACTTCACTGGGACGTCCGTCACCCTGTACGGCGACCTGGACCCCGTCCACGGCATCGGCGCGGTCACCCTCGACAGCCAGGCCGCCGTCAACGTCGACTTCTACGCCTCCAGCCGGCGCAACCAGGTCGCGGTCTGGAGTGCCACCGGCCTGACCGACGGCCCCCACACCCTCACCGTGAAGGTCACCGGCACCAAGAACTCCGCCTCCGGCAACACCTTCGTCTCCCTCACCAAGGCCGCTGTCACCAGTGCGGCCTCCGGAAACGTCACGATCGTGAACACGGCGGTGGACACCGGTGACAACCTGTGGCGGTACACAGGCAACTGGCAGGGCACATCGGGCGACAACTCCTACAGCAACCACACCGGTGACACCGCCGTCGTGCACTTCACCGGGACGTCCGTCACCCTGTACGGCGACCTGGACCCGGTCCACGGCATCGGCGCCGTCACCCTCGACAGCCAGGCCCCCGTCAACGTCGACTTCTACGCCTCCAGCCGACGCAACCAGGTCGCGGTCTGGAGCACCACCGGCCTGACCGACGGCCCCCACACCCTCACCGTGAAGGTCACCGGCACCAAGAACTCCGCCTCCGGCAACACCTTCGTCTCCCTCACCAAGGCCGTCATCACCAAGGGCTCTGTGGTGGTCTTCTCCAACTGCGACGAAGTCGAACTCAGCCGGAACGGCACGGTCGTCGCCCGCCAAAAGCCGGACACCGGCGGTATCAACGCCAACATCCCCCACCCGCCGTTCACCTTCAGCCAGGCCACCTTCCAGTCCGGAGCGCTCAAGGCAACCGGATACCTCAACGGCACAGCCGTCGTCTCCCAGACCGTGAACACCCCCGGCGCAGCGGCGAAGCTCAAGGTCGACGTCGACCTGCCGGGCGGGCAGCTGGTAGCGGACGGAACCGACTTCGCCGTGGTCCGCGCGACCGTCACCGACGCCCAGGGCAACATCGTCCCCGACAACGGCGTCTCCGTGACCTTCAGCGTCAGCGGAGCCGGACAACTCATCGGCGACTCCACCATCAACGCCAACCCGGCCACCGCCACCGCTGGCATCGCCGCCGCACTCGTCCGCGCCACCCGCACCTCCGGCACCCTCACCATCACCGCGAGCGCCACCGGCCTGACCAACGGAACCGCCACCGTCACCACCACGACCGACACCACATCGAGGATCTGAACGCCGCGCTCCACTTGCCGATCCAAGCGGCAGCACAAGCCACGAGGGGAGCCGAAATCCGCATCGGAGGTCGGCTCCCCTTGGCCATCCCCAGTTGCGGGGCTTGCCGGCGGGGCGAGGGGGTCTCGTCCAGGGCTTGACGTACGTAGTCGAGGACGTCGGGGGTCTCCGGCCACACCACCTCCAGGACGGCCCCGGCACGCCGGCGCCCTAGGGAACGGCCCCGCGCGGCGGCCTGCTTGGGACCGGCCATCGCATCCAAGTCGCGGTAACGCCGCGGCGCTGCGAGGTGGGCGGGCCGGCCTCGCAGCGCTTCTTCAGGTGAGGGGAGACGGTCGGCTGAGAGACGCCGACGTCGGAGATGTCGCACACACACGCGGAGTCACGAGAGCTGGGGGCACGTTCCGGTCTGGCAGAAGGCGGCGAAGCTGGTGGTGAACCTGCTGAGGGTGGTGGGCCATTCGTCGGCGGGGCCGACCGAGAGTAGGAAGTACATGGTGGTTCCGTCCGGGCTGAGGAAATTCCGGTCGATGGCCCGGCGGTTGCCGAACTTGGCGTTGGAGTAGCTGTATTCGAGAGTGGACGTCTGCCCGGTCGAGGTTGTCGACGTGGTCAGGCTGATCCGCTGGTAGTGCGAACGGCCGGATAGTGCCGTGTCGATCTGCCTCATCGCCCGGTCGGGCGATGTGCCGTCCGCAGGGTTCACGCCGATCTGGAGCAGGTGGTCGAGTTGGTCGGGGCTGTAGTAGACCTGCGCCTTGTCGACGGTGCGCTGCCAGCCGTCCGGCACCCGCAACGTGAAGCCCGCGGGGTCCTCCAGCAGTTGGTACCCGGAGGTGTCCGGAGTAGTGGGGTCGAGGGATGTCGGGGTGTCAGTCGGCGTCCCGGTGTCCGTGGGCGGACTGGTGAGGGGCGGGGGTGTGGTGTCGGACGGTGTCGGGGTCGCTGTGGTGACCGGCGCCGCGGACGACGGGCCTGAGGGCGAAGCGGCCTTCTCCTTGCCGGAGCCGCCGAGCCAGGAGGGCTGCTCGCCGGAGACGTGCAGACCCAGGAACCCGCCTCCGAGCACGACGACGGCCGTGGCCGCCGCGAGCATGGCCCGGGCCCGGCGCTGCCGTGTACGACGCCACCTGTCGGGAGATCGCAGTGCGTCCGGCGGCTCATGCGCGGGCACCGCGGAACTCCCCGGTCCGGCGATGTACGGCGAAATGGGCTGCTGCTCGTCGGCGGTGAGCGGGGTCGGGGACGGTGGAGGCGGCTCGTATCCCTGGGCGGATTCGGGCGCGGGCTCGTAGGTCTGAGGCGCCGTCGGGGCGGGCGGATCGGGGACGGTGGCTGGGGGCTCGGCCTCGGCGGCCGTCCACCCGCTCCTGGCCCGCACCCATCGTTGGCGTTCCGCGTCCCACACCATCGGTGGGTCCGATCTGCTCACGACAGCAACCCCCGGACGGAGTCGGCCACCGCGACGGCCGAAGTCAGCGCGGTGAGGGCGGCATTGCTCGTGGTGAGCTGGTCACGCAGCCGCTCGAGGCGACCACGGGTCGCCCGGCCCGTGGCCGTGATGTCCTGCCGCACCTCGTCCAGGGCACCGGCGAGCGCGTCGCCCTCAGGGCTGTCGGCGGGCGAAGGTAGCTGGCTGATCAGAGCGTCGATCGACGCCAGCAGGTCTGCGTGGCGCGAATCGATCCGCACGGCGCTGAATTCCGCCTCGCTGCCCGGGGCGGTGGCCGCGGCGCCCCCCGTCAGGTGGCCACCCACGAAAAGGCCGCCGGGCTGCACGGAGGAGGGCGGCGCGACAAGAGAAGGGGGCCCCAGTGAGTCCAGGGGCGAGGGGCCGACGGTGCGGCTGGAGTCCTTGGCGCGGGAGTCGTTTCCGGTGGCCACCGCGCCTCCGGTCATCGACCCCCCGACGACCACTCCACCGCCGGTACCCGCGCTCCCCGTGACACCGCCCGTGTGATCGGCCGCCTCTTCGCCCGGCTCCTCGCCGGAGGTACTCCGCTGCTCTTCACTCATCTCCGTCACTCCCCCGCCGTCGTGTGTGCCGCCGAGCCGCCGGCGGTCGCGACCGCGCCGCCGCTCATCGATCCGCCGATGAACACCGCGCCTTGGGCCACGTTGTAGACCTGCTGCTCGAACTCGCCGGTCTCGTAGCCTTGCGACTTCAGCGCCTCACGGGCACCGTTGACGATGCGGTCCTGGATCGTCTTGACGTAGCGGCTGATGTCCATCTCTTGGAAGAGCAGCACGGCTGTGCGGGTGCCCAGTTCACGCACCGACGCGGCCGGGCCGTCGGGCGGCAGGTCGCGCGGGTCGGTCATCAGCAGTCGGAAGTAGCTGGACACCGTCCGGCCCACGGACACCGCGGTGGCCACGCTGGCGACGGGCGCGGTCAGCAGCGCCGACAGCGCTCCCCGCGCGAGGCCGCCCTCGGCGCGGGCGGCGATCGCGTCACCCCGCCCGAACTCCGCGCGCACCGGGCCGAGTACGTGCGGGATGACTTCCAGCACGAGCATGCCGCCCTGGGTGTGGACGCGCAGCAGGATGGTGACGATCACCTGCTCGTCCCACGCCCCCACCCGGATGCGCAGGAAGAGGCGGCGCGCCTCGGCCCCCTCGTCCACGGCTGCGGCAACATGGGCGGCAACGGCGTCGGGCCGGTACAGATCCGTGGTGCGCGCCGGCCCCGGCGGCAGCAGGACGCACTCCTGAAGCTCCAGGTCTTTGAGCCGGTCCCGGCTGGTGGCGGCCGAGACCTCCTTCAACCGCTCCAACCTCGGTGTGATCAGCCCCAGTACGTCCCGGCTGGTCAACTCCGGTTCCTTGCCGTCACGTACCGGGTCCTTGCGGCGCAACTCGATGGCCAGGGACCACGATCCGTGCGCCTCGCCGGCACCGATGAACGGCCGGAAGGGGTCGTAGATCACCATGGGCGAGTACTGCTCGCGGTCAACGGCCGCGCGGATGCGTTGGTACCGTTGCGCCGGGGGGAGCGTCGGTCGCCCGGCCTCGGTGAAGTTCTCGGGGGCGAGCACACCACGCAGGACCTCGGCCACCCGGTAGCGGTGCCATCCGATGGCTGCGGCGATGGCCAGCGGGAAGGCGACGGCCAGCAGCGCAGACCCTCGGACGGCCTCGACCCAGTAGAAGATCGCGGCCGCCCACGCGACGCGGCGCAGGTAGCGGCCGGTGGACAGCCGACGGCCGGTCGGGGTCGCGGACATGCTGTGGTCGTCGACCACACTGACCGCGGTGTTGCGCCCGCTCACCACCCGGCCGAGCCAGATCAGCAGGCAGATGACGGCGTACACCACGGCCCAGGGCGGCGACGCCACACCGGTCAGTTGGATCGGTCCCGACTTCCCCGGCCCCACGTGGAGGATCGAGAGGGTGAGGAACGCGGCCCACAACGCCAGTAGCACCGCGGCGAGTTGCATCTCCTGGACTCGTGCGCGCAGAGCGTGCGCCAGCACCGGGACGACGTCGATGCCGAGTGAGGGCGCAACCGTACGCTCCTCGTGTTCGACCAGCTCCTCGATCACCCGACTGCGGTACTCCACGTCCAGATACGTCCCGACGCAGAGCAACCGGGTGGCCTCGCTGGTGGGGCCGGTGGACCCTACATGGGGTGACGGCGCGGCGGAGGGCTGTCGGCCCACTAATGGCTTTTCGGGCACGGGAATTCCGTCGACGTGCGTCATGATCCCCCCTGGGAAACACAAGATCAAAGCAACGGGCGCACAGTTTTTTGGGGCCCTCGCTCCGGATCTTAAGGGTAAGGGTTCGGAGCGCCGGCGAACCGCAGTCGCCTGTACTGATACAACTTCGATCACCCGCGCCTCGAACATCATTCAGACCTGCGGAAATCACGTCACACACTGCCCACCAGAAACGTAGGTTCCCGCCAAGAATTCTTGGCCGTAGAACGGATACGCATAAAGGCCCGCTGCGACTGCGCTAAGTGAGCGAGGTGTTGTCCCTCCGGTACGCCGAATTCCCGTCGCCCGCCCGGAGAGGGAGCGGCGTCGACGCCGCTCTTTTCTGCCGCGCGTCTGGGATCTCGCGCGCGCCCGCTCGAGGACGGTCACCGAGTCCCTCGTGAGTGGCTCTCGACGCGGGTGTCGCTCCGCCGACCCGGACCCTGACTCGTGCACGTGGTACCCCCCGGTGCCGCGAGGCAGGGGAATTGCATGATCGAGATCTGTCGGGGTTCGTCACGTGAGACCGAGGGCTCGTAGGGGCCGGTGGTGGTCGCGGCCGGTGTGGCGGAGGGCGGCGGCAATTTTGGTCTGGCCGCGGCGGCGGCCGGGCAGTTGCTTCTCGTAGCGTTTCCATCTGCGGACGTGGCGTTTGTAGCGCGGGGTGGATTCGCGTGATCGCCGCAACGTTGCAGGCCCATGGTGCCAGTGCGGCGGCGAGATGCGGTCACACATCCGGAAGCGTCACCCCGGGGCCGGGTTCACGACGTTCGATCAGCCAGTACAAGTAGCCGCGCAGATAACGGCGCAGCGGGCCTTCAAGGTGCCCTGCGAATGCGCGTAGGGCTGGAATGTCCTCGTGATCCTGGGCTCGCTCGCTGGCGGATCACCGAGCGATCTCGCTGTGTATCCACTCGCGGACCCGTGCCCGGCCAGCCCACCAATCCCGGACGGAATCCTCGCTCCATCGGTCGTCACCGTCCCAGGCATAGCCGCCGAAGGGTTCGCCCCAGGCGACCTCGAGCAGTGTCTCCACCTCCTCGCGGGTCTGCGGCTGACGGTAGATGAATTCCATACCCCCATCACCGCCGCAAAGGACCAGCCCGGGCGCGTAGACAGGGCCGTTCATGCCGTCGTCGGTTTCACCGGTGTAGAAGGGGCCAGGGACGTTGAGCCAGTTGCGGTCCTCCCACCTTCCTTCGCCGATGGAGAGCTCATCAGATCCGCCGCGCCAGCGGGTCACGATCTCCCGGGCCGTCGGCACCGGGTCCCAGTAGGCACTCTCTGTCCTGGCGTCATCTGCACCCATGGCCGTGAGAGTACTCGTGACGCTCGGCGCCTCGGACGACCCCCAGAAATGCTGCCATCACCACTCAGAGATCGGCTCCCGCGACTGCGCTTTCCGCGACGGCTTCGGCTGGAAGCCGGTACATCCGCAGCCGCGATGGTCTCCTTGTCGCCGCAGACGCTCAGCACAGCCGAATCCTCGGGCTCAACTCGGCTGTCTGTGCCGGGGAATCCGGGTCTGGCAGGATGCGGTGCATGGCGGAACGATCAACGGACGACAACGGGGACGAGGACACGGACGGGGGTCGGCCGTACGATGCCGCCGCCTTGGTCGGGATCGCCGGTAACACCACCCTCGACCGTCGGGAGCGACTTGAGGCGGCACAGGCTCTGGCATGGACGGACGGGCACCTGGACATCGGCGCCGCCTTCCTGACCGGGATGGCCAAGGACACCACCGGCCGATTGCGGAAGCGACTGAAGTGGGCCCGGCGGTGGTTGCCGATGTGGCTCTGGGACAAGGTGTGGCCGTGGAAACTGGGCCAGGACATCGAGTGGGTCCGGGTGGACGCGGCCAAGGCGCTGGCCGGACTGGCGGGGCACCGCGAGGTCGGCGCATCATTGCTGGTCTTCCTCGCTGACGACACTGTCCTCGACGGCTACACCCGCGTGAGGGCGGCTCGCGCCCTGACGGAGTTGGAGGGACACCGGGAGGTCGGGACCGGCCTGTTGACCCGCTTCGCGGGTGATTCCCGCATAGAGGGAGCCGACCGCGTGCGGGCGGCCTTCTGCCTGGCCGAGGCGGACGGGTGCCAGGACCTCGGCGCGGACCTGCTGACGCGCTTCGCCGACGACACCACCCTTGAGGACTCCGACCGCACCGCTGCCGTCAGCAACCTGGCCCGCCTGGCAGGGCACCGGGACGCCGCCGCAACGCTGCTGACCCGCTTCGCCCGCGACCCCGCCCTCGCGGGCTACCATCGCCTTTTCATGGTCCGGGTCCTCGTCCCGCTGGATGGGTACCGGGACGCCGGCGTCGCCCTCCTGACCGGTATCGCCGACGACACCACCGTCGACGGGACCATCCGTCTCGACGCGGCCAAGGACCTGGCCGGTGCGAACCCGTACCTGCGCGGGTACGTGGACGAGTACCGGGATGATGCGATCGCCCTCCTCACCCGCCTGGTGGACGACGCTGTCCTCGAAGGCTTCGTGCGTCGCCGGGCTGCCTCGACCCTGGCTGCCATGGACGGGCAGCGGGACGCCGCTGCAGCCCTCCTCACCCGTCTCGCCATGGACACCACGACGGTCGGCCGCGACCGTGCGGAGGCGGCGGAGTGCCTGGCCGAACTGGAGGGATACCAGGGCGCCGGGGTCACTCTGTTGACCCGCTTCACCGAGGACACCGAGTTCGGCGGTACCCACCGGGTATCGGCAGCGCGAAGCCTGACCCGTGTCCAGGATCACGAGGAGGCCGGCGCGACCCTCCTCATCAGCCTCGCCAGGAACACCGCACTCGGCGGGTTCGACCGCATGAACGCCGCCCGAACCCTTGCTGGCATGGACGGGTACGAGCGCATCGGCTCCAAGCTCCTCCGCGAACTCCAATACGTGTCCAACGGCTACGGTTCGTAAGGTCGTTGCCAAGCTACTCCCGCGACGGGGGATCGCCTCGTCGCACCCCCCTTCACGGAGCAGGGGGGACCATAGGACGTTGACGCGGCGCCGGGCGAGAGCGAGGACGGCCTGAGTGTGTCGCTTGCCCTCGGCACGCTGGCGATCGTAGAAGCCGCGGGAGTCATCACAGCAACGCACACTGATCAATGTCGAACGCCCGGAAGGTCTTGTCCCCCGCCGCCGGATCACCCTGCGGCTGCTTCTTCTCGCCCGGCTCCAGCTCAAATAGCCCATACCGACCATGCGTACCGTGATCATCCCGCACCTTGGCCGCAGCACCCCGCTGGCCCACGTTGGCTGCTACGCCAGCATGGCGGTGAAGCGCCGGGCGAACAGGTAGGCGTCGCCGGGCCAGCGGGCGGACAGGTAGTTGCCATCCTGGACGACGAAGGCGGGGGTGTCGTCGGAGGCCGTACCACGTCGGCGCAGCTCAACCGGCCCGCGCTCGAATCGCGCGGGGTCGTCGAGCGCGGCGACCACCTCGTCTTGGACGTAAGCCGAATACGTCCGGTAATAGCGGCCGCGCCGCCATGCGGTGAGGTAATAGGCGCTGCGCTCCATGTACTTGGGCAGACACGTAGTGCGTCTGCCGGCGAGGACGCTGCGGCCTGTCTCCGGTTCGATGGTGCGGGCGAGCACGAGGACGCCATGGCAGATAGCGCCCACCGGCCGACCCGTCGCCCAGAAGCGGGCGACCTTCGCCTGCAGGGCGCGGGAGCCGAGGTACTGCCGCATACCAGGCGCGTGGCCGCCGGGCAGGAGGAGCCCGTCGTACTCCTCCGGTTTCACGGCGTCCCAACCGAGCGGAGCCCGGAAGGCAGCCTCGCCGGTGAGTTCGCGGTAGAACTCCGCCGGCTCCGGCTCCGCGCCGAGCTGCCCGAAAAGCACACCGGTGAGCAGCAGCGGGTCGGCCTGCGGCGACCGGCCGCCGTGCTCGGTTGCGAACACCACGTCGTGCCCGGCGTCACGCAGCAGCCGCCAGGGGACGGCAACCTCGGTGACATCGAAGTCCCGATCGGGCAGTGGGAGGAGGATGCGCATGCCTGATGCCTACCACACCGCGATACCGGCGAGAGCGCTCAGCGCAACTGCAACGTGAGCTACGTTCAGCCGACCGCAGTCCGCTGTGTGCGCCCGACAGGCCCGTCCGACGACCGATCCCCCGCCGATCACGACCACCCGGCCTCTTGCCGGTTACCGAGACACGCTCCTGGCCGATTGCAACGATCCTCTGGGGGAAACCGCCTTCACGACGTCCTTCTGGCCCGGGTTGAGACTGTAGGGCGCACGTCCCTGGTAGGAGATGGTGATCCGCTGGGCCGCCGTGTCCGTATGTCCCAGTCCGATTCGTCGGCGTTGGGGATGACGGTGTCCAGGACGGTGTGGAGCAGGCTGGCGATCGTCTTGCAGGCGTGAACCGCGAGGCGTCCCGTGCCCGGAACGGCCGCGCGCCTCACCGCAGCGCTTCTTCCGGAGCCGAGTTCCCGCACTCCGACAGACATAGTGGCCTCACGGACACCGGCGGCACGGGCGACTGCTCTGATCCCACCGTGGCCAAGAAACTGGACCTTCGCCCCTATCTATCAACAGGCGACGCTGCCGCACGTCAAGGTGCGGCAGATTCGCCTCGAACTTGGCTGCCAGCACAACCCGTTGCCCATCCAACCCGCTCGTGCCAGACCACCGAACCACCGAACCAAAAGCCACGAGTTGAAGATCTGCACGCCCTTAGACGGGAGGGATCTGGGTGGGGGGCGCGGTTCCCCCGGCGGAGGTGCGCTGTCGTTGTTCTGTCCATTGGGTGACCTGTTCGGTGCCGACTTCTTCAATGGCTGCGAGCAATCGTGCCCGCGCTTCGGCGTCCCGCTCGGCCACCGGGAGCAGCCGGTAGCGGTTGACCGCGCGGCGCAGGGACTCGCGGGCCTGGGCCGCCACCACCCAGCGAGGGCCGGGGGCGAAGACCTGGCGGAACCCGGTACAGAACAGGGCGCCCCCGGCGACGATCGTCGTCACCCACGCTGGAGCACGCAGCCCTGCCGCCACCACCGTCAACGACGCACTGGCCAACGCCCCGAGTTCTATCGCACGGTGCGCGCGCCGCGCGGCATCTCCGCGGCGCTGGTAGAACGCCAGCTCGCGTTCGGCCAGGGCCAACAGTGGGTCAGGGGCGGAGGCCCAGGCATCATCCGGCAGGGTCTGTCTACGCATGCCGAGCATCATCGCCACCCCCGCACTCCGGTGTCAGCCGAATCCATCCGTCCGCGGTGCAGCCGACCACCACCGTCCCCACCGCGCCCCGATCCTGTCCTGCCTGGTCTAGTGGCCCCGACCCGAGCACGGGCGGTTCCCAGCCGTGCTCGGCGACCGGGTTTCCGACGGGCGATCCCGGAACACCGCAGGCCCCCCGGGTGGTGGGCCCGCGGCCGGCCCCAGGGCGTCAAAGTCGCTTCGTCGCGGCTGTTCAGCTCCGCTTGGCTTGCCCCGCGGCCTCGCGAGTTCACGCAAAGTGCGGGGCCTCGCGTGCCGTGTCCACACGCGCCAAAGCGGTGCACGGTGCAGACCGCGCCGGCGCCACCACAAGGGACGAGCGCGGTCGCTCAGCGGGCAGCCGTCTTGGCCCGCTCGCAACGTCTATGTGATCAACCGCGGTGACGAGGACCTGTCGGAGCGGCTCAACACCATCGGGCGCAGATCAAGATGTTCGGTGAGATCTGAGGCGGAGCGTCGGTCGGTCGTCACCGCTGTCGTCAGTGGCGGTGAGACAGGCGCGGACCTGGTCGGCCTCGGGCATGCCGAGGTCGCCGTAGAGGGCCAGGGCGTGGAGGTAGTGCTGCCGGGCGCGGGCGGGCTGGCCAAGGGCGTGGTGGGCGTGACCGAGGCCGGTGTGGGCGCGGGCCTGCTGGTCGCGTGCGCCGATGTCGACCGCGAGCGCGTGGGCGGCGGTGTGGTGGGCCAAGGCGTCGGGTGTCCGGCCGGCGGTGCGGGCGGCCTCGCCCAGGCCGTTGAGCGCGCTGGCTTCGCCGTTGCGGTCGCCCATCTCGCGGAAGAGGCATAGAGCCTGCTGGTGCTGCCCCGCGGCCAGGCCGAGACGGGTGTGGAGGGTGCCGAGGCTGTCCAGCGTCCAGGCCTCGCCGACCTGGTTTCCCAGGTGCCGATACATGGTCAGGGCCTGCTCGAGGTGGCCGCTCGCCGGGCCGCACCGGTCCAGCCGCATCTCGATGTCGCCGAGGCTGGTCAGCGTCCAGGCCTCACCGGTGCTGTCGCCGAGCTGCCGGAACAGGGCCAGCGCCTGCCGGACGCGCTCGGTGGCGGGAGTGAGCCGTCCCAGCTTCCCCTCGGTGTCACCGAGGTTGTTCAACGCGTGGGCTTCGCCCGCCCGGTGGCCGGTCTGCCGGAACAGCGCCACGGCCCGCGCGTAGTGGTCGACGGCCGGCCCGTGGTGTCCGAGCCTCCCCTCGGCCACTCCGAGGTTGTTCAGCGCACGGGCTTCGCCCGCCCTGTCGCCCGCCTGCCCAAACAGGCGCAGGGCCTGCCGGAGGTGGGTGGCGGCCGGTGCGTACCGGCCCAGCTCCATGTGGGCGACGGCAAGGCTGGTCAGTGCGTGGGCCTGTCCGCTCGGGTCGCCCGCCTGGCGGGCGGCGTGGCGCGCGTGGCCGTAAACGGTCAGCGCGTCCGTGAGATAGCCGCTGATGAGGTACTGGAACAAGCTGGTGGACAGTCGGGCGGTGTGGGCGGGCCAGCCGTGGGCGGCGGTGTGCCCCGCGACCGCCACCAGGGTCGGGCGTTCGGTGTCCAGCCAGGCCCGGGCGCCGGCCGGGTCGGTCAGCGCCGGTACGGGGGTGCCGGGTGGGGCGGCGAGCGGACGACGGTGCGTCTCGGCCGGGTACAGGACGTCCATGGCGGCGGACGTGTGGGCCAGGTAGAAGTCGAACAGGCGGGTCAGGGCGCCGCGTCGTTCGGGCGGGGGATCCTCATCGGCGGCCCGGCCGACGGCGTGGGCGCGGACCAGATCGTGGAGGACGTACCGGCCGCGGGTGCCCTGTTGCAGCAGATGCTCTTCGCACAGGTGGTGCAGGCCGGTCCCGGCGGTGGACAGGTCGGTGTCGGTCAGGGCAGCGGCGGCGTGGGCGTCGAGGTCCTGGCCGGGGTGCAACGCCGCCAGTCGCAGCAGCCGCTGCTCGTCCGCGGGCAGGTGCCGGTAGGACAGGTCGAGGGCGAGCTCCACGCCGGTTTCCAGGCGTCGGTGGCGGTGGCGTTCGTCGAGCCGGTCGGCGTGGTCGGTGAGTGTCCACCCGCGAGTGCCACGGATGTGTGCGGCGACCAGCCCGAGCGCCAGGGGCAGATGGCCGCAGCGGCGCGCGATGCGGGCCGCTGCGAGCGGATCCGCGCCGACGGATACCCCGGTCGCGGCCCGGGTCAGGAAGGCCGCGGCCACGTCAGGGGGGAAGACGTCCACCGTCAGATGTGTGGCGGGGCGTAGGTCGGTGAGGTCGCGTCGGCTGGTGACCAGCACCGGGCAGCCCGGCGTCTCGGGCAGCAGCGGGCGGGCCTGCTCGGCGTCGGCGGCGTTGTCCAGCACGACCAGGGTTCGGGTGCCGCCCAGCCGGGCGCGGTAGGCGGCGGTACGGGCGGCCAGGTCGTGGGGGATCTGCTGGCCGGCCACCCCCAGCGCGCGCAGGAAGCCGTCCAGCACGGCCGACGCGTCGGCCGGCGGCTGGGCGGCGTCGTGGTGGAATCCGCGCAGGTTGACGAAGAGCACCCGGTCGACCAGGTGGTCCCGGACAAGCAGGTGTCCGGCGTGAACGGCGAGTTGGGTCTTGCCGACCCCCACCATCCCGACGATCGCCGCGACCGCCACCGCGCCGCCCTCATCTCCGCCGTGGTGCAGGGCCGCCCGCAACCGGTCGAGCTCGGCGGTCCGGCCGGTGAACCCGTCCAGGTCCGGCGGCAGCCGGTCGTGGACTCGTACCTGCGCGCCCGCCCGCGCTTCCCCGGTGATCACCCGCAGCGCCTGCCGCCACTGCGTCACGTACCCGGCGTCCGGGTGCAGTGCCGCCACCACCGTGGTCACGAGGTCGGTGTTGACCCGCCGCCGGCCGGACCGGAAGCAGTCCGCGACGGTGGTCTTGCCCGTCAACTCGCCCTCGGGCCGACCCGCCGCCTTCCAGGCCGTGTTGACACGGTCCTTGATCGTGTCGAAGGACGGATCCCCGGCCCAGGTCTTCAACGACCGCAGTCCCGCTGCCAGTTCGTCGAGCGTGCCGAGGCAGCCCGGGTCGGGCGGGGCGGCGTACACACGGTCGTGCTGCGGCACTGTCACAGTCGATCCCCCCGGACCGATATCCCGTCACACACGCTCTGTCCAGCTAAGCACACCCGGCCCACGGTGCCGGGTCGGTGCCGAAACCCCGGCCGAAACACGACGATGCCGACCCGTTCGGGATCGTTCGGGATCGCGCCACGGGCCGCCTCGCCGCTGAACGCTGGACGGGCACGCCGTCATCCGACACACGACCGAGCAGGAGACATCATGGTCACAGCAAACCCCGCACCCGCACGAAGCGCGGCGATGGCCTCCGACGAGCCGTACAGGCCGTTCGTGTCAGGAAGCAGCCCGTCTTCGACTCGCCGGGCCGTCCGCAGCAGCCTCACCCGCGTGGTCGTCGCGATGGTGCTCGCCGGCGGCGCGCTGGCCGTCACGGGACCGTCGGCCGGTGCGCAGCCCGCGCCGAACGGGCACGTCAAACCCGCCATCGGTGGCGCCTTCCACTGGATCAGGAACTCCGGCAACAGCAACCTGTGCCTGGAACCCCAGGGACTGTCCACCGACGCCGGGGCGCCCATCGTCCAGGAACCGTGCGCGACCACCGGCACCGAGAGCATCGCGCAGGGATGGGAAGCCGACAAGGTCGGCACCAACCACTACAAGTTCAGGAACCAGCTCAGCGGCCTGTGCCTCAACGCGAACCAACTGGTGAACGGGGGCGCCGTGTTCCAGTGGCCTTGCGCCTCGATCAGCAACCAGGAGTTCAACGCCGGTACGTCGCTGCCCGCCGTCGCCAAGATCGAGTCGCGCATCCACTTCAACGACAGCGGCTTCTGCATCGACGAGCCGGGAGCCCAGGGCGCCCTCGGGCTGGCGGTACAGCTCTGGCGGTGCAACGGCACGCCCGCGCAGATCTGGGTCAACGGCTTCTAACCCCCACCCCAGCTGAGTCCGCCCCCCCCTAAGCAGCCCGCCCTCCGCGGAGGGCGGGCTGCGCCACGCGGCATCGCTACGAGGCCTGGCCGCTTCCCAGCCGGCGCCTATGAACCCGACCTGGCGCCGCTCAGGGCCGACCAGAGGGCCCCGCTCAAGTCCGCGTCGCCCCGACGGCCGACGGTTCGGCCGGCCCGAAAGCCCGCCGAACCGCCGGAAGACCGGGTGGGAGTCAGCCCACCCGCAACCTGTGCACCCCTCCGTTCACCGTTCCCACGAACAGATAGCGGCCGTCCGGACTCGCCGCCAGGCGCGTCGCGTCGAGATCCTGGAGGCCCGCCGAGACGGACGTCCACGTGCGGCCGTTGTCGGTGCTGCGCAGCACCCCGCGGCCGCCCTTGAGGAGACCGCTGGGCCGCGAGGCAGTGGTGGCCGCGTAGAGGGCGTGGCCCACCCGCAGCACATCGGACACGGTGGTGGGCAAACCCCCGAGGTCAGCGGTACGGAAGGTGCGGCCGCCGTCCGTGCTGACCCGTATGCCGTCGCCGGAGACGATCAGGCGGGGACCGTCGAAAGTGATCGAGGCGACCGGCCCGTCGGCGATCTTGGTGGCGGTGGCTCCGCCGTCGTCGGAGCGGTAGAGGCCGTCGGCGGAACCGAGCCAGACGCGGCGCGGGTGGGCGGGGTCGGCGGCCAGGGCGGTGCGGATACGGTCCTGGTGGAGCACCTTCCAGGTGGTTCCGCCGTCGGTGGTGACGTACAGGCCCGACTGGTCGAAGACGTGGAACGCGACCGCGATATGGGCGGGGTTCCCCGGATCCACCAGGAGGGCGTCGGGGACTTCGCCATAAGAGCCCATCGTGGTCCAGGTGGCACCGGCGTCGGTGCTGCGCTGGACGTTGAACTGGCCGATCGCCAGCTTCACGATTCGCCACACCGTTCCGTCGGGCGCGGTGGCGAGCTGCGGGACCTCGCAGCCGATGCAGCCCTCGCTACCGGAGCGGCCCCATTCGGGAGAGGCAGCCGGGAGCGCGGTCCGGTAGGTGCCGCTCCAGGTTCCGGCGATCAGGGTGGTTCCGCTGACGGCGAGGTCGAGGGCGGTCTGGCCCTGGACACCGATCCGGTGCGAGCCGGTGCCGTCGGGGGCACTGCGGTAGATGCCGTCCTGCGCGGAGGAGACGGTCACCGAGCCGTCGGACCACTTGTCGTAGTCGGTGAGATAGGCCCGCGGGCTCGGCAGCGGGACCTGCTTCCAGGTGCGGCCGTGGTCGTGGCTGACCCAACTGGTGTCGTCACTGCCGGCGCCGATGAACAGGTCTCCGCCGGACGCGGTCAGACCCCCGCCGGTGTACGGCAGGGTCAGCGTGGTGGACCAGCTCGCGCCGCGGTCCTGGCTGACCATGACGCCGTTGCCGATCTGCCAGACGGCCACCGTGTCGCCGTCCACGGCCAGACCCGACAGCAGGTTGCCGGCGAGGATGCGACGTGCGGTCGCGGGGGCGGCCGCCACGCCGGGGAGGGTCCACAGACCGTTGTCGTACGTCTCCAGGTACAGGTCGCCGCCGCCGAAGACCGCCTGCCGTACGGTGCCGGCGACGCCGGTGGGTTCGGCGGTCCAGGTCGTTCCGCCGTCGCGGCTGACGATCAGGTCGGTGGCGGTGACGACGACCAGGGCGCGGGCCTTGCTGTCCGCGGTGAACGAGACGATTTCCGTGCTGAGGGTGTCGAGGATCTGCCAGGTGCGGCCGCGGTCCTTCGTCTGGAGGACGTAACTGCGGCCGATGGCAGCGTCGTTGACCGCGTACCACCAGTGGGCGGAGTCGGCCGGGTCGATGACGATGTGGCCGTCGCCGCTGTTCTCGGCGACGGGCAGCCGGCCCAGCCGGCTCCAGGTGGCGCCCTTGTCAGCGGTGAACCACAAGGGGGCGGAGCCGGGCTCGGCGAGGACGGCGTCGGTCGGTGTGCTCGGCGCGAGGGTGAGGTCGCCGCTCTCGCTGTTGGGGCCGACCGGCCGCCACTTGGCGTCCGCGGCGGTCTTCGGGGTGACCTCGAAGGCGCTGGCTCCGACCAGCTGCTGGCCTGTGGTGGCGGCGGCGGATGCCGTGACACGGTAGACGCCGGGTACCGCGCCGGTCAGGGGCACGGTGTACCAGGTGTCGTGGTCGAGGGTGGCGGTGACCGTGACCGGCCGGCCCCTGGGCGGGGTGACCCTGAGGACCGGAGCATGGGCCAGCGGCACGGGCGTGTGCACGTACGCCGTCGTGTGACCGTCGCTGGGGTCGGGCGAGACCCGTACCGTCAGCGGGCGGGCGGCCAGCAGGTACGGCACGGTCAGCGCGGGGCCGCGGTCGGGGCGCAGCGAGATCCGGCCGGCGATGTCGGTGTCGGTGCCGAGGTCCGGGCGGTCGGCGGCGACGGTCAAGGTGACGGTCGCGGTGCCCCCGGGCGGGACGGAGATGTGCCTGGGCGTGACGAGCGCGCTGCCGGTGACCTTGACGGCCGCGCTGATCCGACGGGTGCCGGGGTTGGTGACGGTGATGACACGGGTGGCCCGTACGGTCTGCCCCTCGATGTCGGCCAGGCCGAGGGAGACGGTGGCCGGGGACACGGTGAGCGCGGTGTCGGCGGCGGACGCGACGTCGAGCCGGCCCGCGCCCTGAGTGGCGATGCCCGGGCCGTCGAGCGGCTTGGCCGAGTCGACCAGGGCGGAGGTGATCTGCTGCGGCGTGTCGTGCGGGCGCAACTGGCGCATCAGCGCGGCTGCTCCGGCCACGTGCGGGCTCGCCATCGACGTACCCGACATGCGGTAGACGCCCGGGTGCCACAAGGCGGTGGGAACGGTGGACCTGATCTCCACGCCGGGAGCGACCAGATCGGGCTTGAGGGCGAAGCCCGGGCCCGCCGGGCCGCGGGAGGAGAACGACGCGATCTGGTCGGTGGCGTCGGCCCCGCTGATCTCCACGCGCGCACGCCCGGCCGCCGCGCGGGCCGCCATCTCCTGGTAGGCGAACTCGTCCAGGCTCATCAGCACGATGTGGTCGAAGCGCAGGTCGTCACCCGAGGCGCTGATATGCGGTGAGCTGGGCCGGGCCGGCACCACTCCCGCGGGGGCGGACTGCGGCACCGCCTGGGGTCCCGCGGAGCCGCCGGGCGTACCGGCGAAGAGGGCGACCGCGCCGCGCTTCTCCGCCTCCCGCGCCAACTGGACGAACCCGCCGTCGTATTGGGCCACCAGCGGGTACTGGACGAGCAGCGCCTTGCCGCGGACGTCACCCGCCTTGGCCCAGTCCACGTCCGGGGCGGGAGTGCCGAGGTCGACGACCTGGGCGCTCACGGGCCTCACGGGGCCGTTGGCGGACATCATCCAGGGTGCGCCCTGGACGAGTTCGCGCGTACGCCCGTGCACGTAGGACGCGGAGGGTACCCGTACCCCGCTGGTGGAGGCGCCGACGGCGATGACGCCCTCGGCCGAGGCCGGGGTGCCGACTGTCCCGGCCCCTGGACCGTCATTGCCGGCCGCGGCGACCACGACGACGCCAGCGCGTACGGCGGCCGTTGCCGCCAGGCCCAGCGGGTCGGTTCCGTCACCCGGACCGCCCAGGCTCATGTTGACGACGTCGGCGCGGTGCGGGTTGGCCGGGTCGGTCGCAGCCTCCAGACCGGCGATGATGTCGGAGACGTAGCCGCTGCCGCTGTCGTCCATGACCTTGTACGCGGTCAGGGTCGCATCCGGGGCGACGCCGGTGATCCCGTCGGGCTCGGCGGCACGTGCGGCGACGATGCCCGCCACATGGGTGCCGTGGCCGTTGTCGTCCATGGGGTCGTCGTCGTTGTTCACGAAGTCGTGGCCCGCGACGACCTTGTGGCCGGGGCCGAAGCCGCCGCCCAGGTCGGGGTGGTTGTAGTCGATGCCGGAATCCAGGATCGCGACGGTGACGCCCTTACCGCGGGCCTTGGAACCGTCGGGAGCCTGCTTCCGCCACACGTCCGGGGCACCGATCAGCGGCACGCTGACGTCGGTGAGGGTGTGCATCGGGGTGTCGGGAACGACCGCGGCCACCCCGGGCAGTCCGCGCAGCACAGCGAGCTCGCCCTGCGACACGGTCATCGCGACCGCGTCACTGAGCAGTGTGAACCGGCGTACGGACGTGGCGTGCACACCGGCGTGCACCGCCCTGGACAGGAAGCCGTCCTGCGCGGCGGCGATCGTACGGCGCTTGGCCGCGACGGTTGAGGCGGCGGAGGTGCCGAAGCGGGCACCGGCGGCGGCCGGGGTACCGGCCAGCTCGACGATCACCCGGCTGTCCGGGCCGCCGGCCGCGGCGGAGGCCCGTCCGGCGGCCGGCGGCAGCGCCGTCAGCAAGGCACCGGTGGTGACGGCCGCGACGGCGAAGGCCAAGGACCTTCTTCGATTGATTGGCATAGACCGGTCTTACGCCCGGCCCGGACGGCAGGACAATGAACTCCCGTGGCCCATTGCGGCCGTTGGCACAAGTGAGCCACCATACCCAGGTGCCCCAGGACGACCTTGCCCCGGCCGGAATCACCCCTTTCGACGAGTTGGTCTACCGCGCCACGGTCAGCCGCCGGGTGGCCTCACCTGCCGAGATCGCCGCCGAACTCGGCCACTCCGCCGAGCGGGTGGGCCGGGCGCTCGACCGGCTGCGCGAACAAGGCCTGGTGGGACGGCTGTCCGGGACGCGCCGCCGCTACGCCGCGATCGAGCCGCAGACCGCACTGGACGCGCTGGTCCGGGCCCGTACCGGCGAACTGGAACACGTACGACTGGCCGCCGCCGAGCTGTCCCGGATGTTCGCCGCCGCGCGCGAGGACGGCGTGGAGGAGGTGCAGATCGCCACCGGCGGGGACGCACTGGCCCGCTGGTTCGTCACGCTCCAGCAGGAGGCCCGGCAGGAGGTGCTCACCCTCGACCGGCCACCGTACGCGCTGACCACCTCCAACCCGGTGGAGGCGACGGCGCTCACCCGCGGGGTGGTCTACCGGGCGGTGTACGCACCCGAGGCGCTGGAGTGGCCCGGGGTGCTCAACGACATCCGGGAACTGGTCAAGCACGGCGAGCAGGCGCGGGTGCTGCCGGGCCTGCGGGTCAAGGTGGCCATCGCCGACCGCCGCCTGGCCCTCATGCCGCTGTCGCTGGACCTGACCGGAGTACGGGCGGCCATCATCCGCCCGTCCACGCTGCTGGACGCGATGGTTGACTACTGGGAACTGTGCTGGCGGCAGGCACTGCCGCTGGACGCCCCCGCCGCGGGCCCGGCCGACGACCCGCTCGGCGAGGAGGACAGACAGCTACTCACCTTGCTGGTCGGCGGGTTGAAAGACGACGCGATCGCGCGGCAGCTGGGCTGGTCGGTGCGGACGATGCGACGGCGGATGAGCAGGCTGCACGAGCTACTGGGGGCTTCCAACCGCTTCCAGGCGGGCGTGACGGCCACGCGGCGGGGGTGGTTGTAGGAGGCTGCGGGGCTGTGCAAGGGAGCTTTGCCCCGAGGATCGCCCTTCCGGCCGGCGGCAAGATCCCACGATGCCTCGCGGGCGCGTGTGGCGCCCGCGTTCGTTGTGGGCATCTGGAGGTCGAACTGGCCTGCGAGTGGCACCGCCCCGACGCCCGGGACAGGGGCCACCTTTGGGAGCGTTCCATGTGCTGCCGTGGTCCATGCGGGCGGAGTGCGGCGCGATGGGGCGCAGAGGGCGCACTGGGCGCGGGGGTCTACCGGCGGAGGACTTCAACTCGTCCGACCGGATGAGGCCGAGGGTGGAGAAGTGCCGCCAAGTGGGGGACGTGGCGCGGTCGTCGCCGTCGGTAGCGTGAAGTCACGTGGACGACGGAGGATTACATGATCGAGGCGACATCACTGACCAAGCGCTATGGCGACAAGGCCGCGGTGGAGGACCTGACGTTCACTGTTCGGCCGGGTATCGTCACCGGCTTTCTGGGGCCCAACGGAGCCGGCAAGTCCACCACCATGCGGCTGATCCTGGGCATGGATGCGCCGTCTTCAGGATCGGTGACCGTCAACGGGCTCCCTTTCGCCCAGCACCCACGGCCGCTCAAGACGGTAGGTGCGCTGTTGGAGGCGCGCGCCATCCATCCCGGAAGGTCTGCGCGCGGTCATCTGCTCGCCCAGGCGGCCACTGCCGGGATCA
The DNA here is from genome assembly GCF_040680795.1 of Streptomyces sp. NPDC051976. Taxonomy (NCBI): domain Bacteria; kingdom Bacillati; phylum Actinomycetota; class Actinomycetes; order Kitasatosporales; family Streptomycetaceae; genus Streptomyces; species Streptomyces sp. NPDC051976. The sequence goes on along the minus strand of NZ_JBFAXL010000017.1, from coordinate 53,756 downwards.
CGCGGCAACGGGTGGACGAGGTCATCGGCATGGTGGGGCTCGATGAAGCCGCAGGCCGTCGTGCCGGGCGTTTCTCACTCGGTATGGGACAGCGGCTGGGTATCGCCTCGGCTCTCCTCGCCGATCCGGAGATCCTCATCCTCGACGAACCGGTGAACGGTCTCGATCCCGACGGGATCCGGTGGATACGCCTGCTGCTAAGGGAGTTGGCTTCGGAGGGGCGGACGGTCCTGCTGTCATCGCATCTGATGAGCGAGATGGCTCTGACCGCGGACCATGTGATCGTCATGGGCCGGGGCCGGCTGCTGCGCGACCAGTCAATGGCCTCCTTCATCGCCGACGCGGGCGCCGAGCGGGTCCGGGTGCGCTCGCCTGAAGCGGGCACTCTGCGGGAGCTCCTGGTGCGGGAGGGCGCGAGCATTCACGAGACGGGCGAGCCCGGGACGACCTTCGAGGTCGAAGGGCTGACCAGCGAGGACATCGGCACGGCGGCGCGCAGGGCCGGCGTCACCCTGTACGAACTGGCCCCCATGACGGGGTCGCTGGAAGAGGCTTACATGGCGCTGACCCAGGACGCTGTGGAGTTCCGGACGAAGGAGGCGGCATGAGCAACCCCATACTGGCCAGCGCGGTGGTTGAGGAGGAAGTACCGTCGCTGGTTCGTCCCGAGGTGCACAGCGAACCCGTGTCGCTGTCGCGCGCGATGGCCTCGGAGTGGATCAAATTCCGTACTCTGCGGTCGAGTTGGGCGATCCTGATCGCCGCCGTAATCGGTTTGCCGGCCATCGGACTCATCGTCGCCTACAACACCAGGCATATCACGCCCAGTATCGCCCCGGAGGACCTCGGCCCGTCGGCGACGATGCAGGGATTTCTCCTCGGCCAGCTGCTGATCGGCGCGTTGGGCGTCCTGGTGGTCTCCGGTGAATACAGCACGGGCATGATCCGCTCGACGTTCGCCGCGGTACCCAAGCGACTGCCCACCGTGTGGGCCAAGGCCCTGGTATTCGCGGTGGTGGTGGGTACGACCCTGACCGTTGCGGCCGTGGTGGCCTTCCTGTCCTCTCAGGCGTTGCTGTCCCACTACCGCCCTGGGTACTCCCTGACGGATCCCGGTGTGCCCAGGGCCGTCTTCGGCACCGCAATGTACCTGACCCTGCTCGGAGTGCTCGGCGGCGCGGTGGGCTGGATCGTGCGCAACACACCGGGCGCGTTGGTCAGCTTCCTGGGCCTGATCCTGGTGGTACCGGTCATTTTCGGCAACCTGCTGGGAAATTGGGGCAAGGACGTGGCACAGTTCATGCCCGGTGAGGCGGGGCGGAGCTTCATCACAGGACTCCACCAGCCGTACATGCTGTCGGTCGGCACCGGACTGGTGGTCTTCCTTGCCTGGGTGGCCGTGGCCGTGGCGTGCGCCACTGTCCTGCTGCGACGACGTGACGTGTAAGGGGCCGGTGTGAAAGCGAGGCTGGCGGTTCTGGGCGGCCGGCTGCGATCGCCACTCGGTCGTTACCGCCAGTCGCTCTGCATCGACATCGCCATGGCCGGCGCCTTCGCGGTCGCGGCGGCACTGATCAACGCGCAGGACGGTGACTTCGAGCGCCGGACACTCGGCCCGACGGGATGGGATCTGGCCCTGGCCGCGCCTTTGGTGCTCTGTCGTCGCCGACCGGTCACCGCCGTACTGTTCCTCGGGACCATCAGCTTCCTGCAGTGGCTCTACGGGGTGCCCGCGGCCGGTGATGTGGCCATCCTGTTCGCCCTGTACGTCCTCGGGCTGCGCGAACGCCGAGTGCGGGTACTGGCGGTGCTGATCTGCGGTGCGCAGACGGGAGTGGTGCTGGCCTCTGTTCGCTGGCATCCCGGCAATCTCTGGATCAACACGTTGCTGCTCAGTGGCACCGTCACCGCCTCGTGGGTACTGGGTGTCTACACCAGGACACGCCTGGCCTACATCGCTTCCATCCGGGAACGGGCCGAGAGCGCCGAGCGTGACCGGGACGCACGTGCTCAGATCGCGGTTGCCACCGAACGTGCGCGAATCGCCCGGGAGATGCACGATGTGATCGCGCACAGCATCTCGGTCATGATCACCCTCAACGACGCGGCCGTCGCCATCGGCCCGCCGGGCAGGCAACGGGAAGCAATCGCACAGGCATCCGAGGTCGGCCGTCAAGCGCTCGACGAGATGCACCGCATGCTCGGAGTCCTGCGCACCGGCGACCGCGCCGAGTTGGCCCCGCAACCAGGTGTGGGTGACCTCACGGCCCTGGTCGCCGCAGTTCGCTCCGCGGGGCCCGAGGTCCGGTTGACCCTGCAGGACGGCTTGGACAGAGTCGGTGCCACCGCACAACTCGCCGTCTACCGGATCGTTCAGGAGTCCCTCACCAATGTCCTCAAGCACGCCCGGCAGGCCCGGCACGTCACGGTGGACGTACGGTCCACGGCTACACGCATCGACATCACCGTCCGCGACGACGGAGTGGCGACCACGCACGCCACGGCACCGCCGCGGTCCGACTCAGCGACCGGACACGGCATCTCGGTGATGCGCGAGCGCGCCTCACTGTTCGACGGCCGGATCGAGGCCGGCCCCCGACCGGATGGAGGATGGCAGACGACCGCCACGCTGGCACTTACGGAAACCGCCGCGCGCTGATGGCCATTCGCATCCTCCTCGTCGACGACCACCCCTTGCTCAGACTCGGGTTCTCCCTCCTGATCGGTGCCGAGGACGACATGCATGTCGTCGGCCAGGCCGCCGACGGCGCGGAAGCGATAGCTCTGGCCACTTCCATGGATCCCGACGTGGTGCTGATGGATGTGCGCATGCCCCTGCTCGACGGCATCGCCGCCACCCGCCGGATCGTCACCGACCGTCCAGCGGCCAAGGTGGTCATCCTCACCACCTTCGATCTGGACGAGTACGCCTTCGAAGGCCTGCGCGCCGGTGCCAGCGGGTTCCTGCTGAAGAACACGCGCCCCGAGGAGCTGCTCGCAGGTATCAGGGCGGTCGCCTCGGGGAACGCGATCCTGTCGCCCAGTACAACCCGCCGACTCCTGGACACCTACGCCGGCGTCTTCGGTGTCGGCAGAGACCCGGTCCCGCGCTCCAGCCATGACCTTCTCTCGGTGCTGACCGCCCGGGAGCGGGACGTGTTCACTCTGGTGGTGGCCGGGCTGAGCAACCCCCTCATCGCAGAACGGCTCGGCCTGTCCGAGACCACGGTCAAAACGCACGTGGCTCACTTCCTTGCCAAGCTCGACCTGCGCGACCGCGTCCACGCGGTGATCTTCGCTTACGAGAACGGCCTCATCAGCAGGACGGACGACTGATCGCGCCAGGCACGGCCACGGGCGCCGCAGCCGCCACGATCGCCATCGTCGCCACCCCCTCGGTGGCCGCGGGCGCGACCTTCGCGCACCCCGGCCTCCTGCACACCGGCCCCCAGGGCAAATAATGCGCGAACAGCCGGGCGCTGGCACTCTCGAAGAGGCGGTCCGAGCCGCGCCCCCGGAGCGCTTGGCCCTCCCCCCTCCGGTGCCGGGCGGACGAGTGTATGCATGTCCCTGACAGCCACCCCGCGCGGCTGCGCGGCGTCCTCCGTAGGTGGATAAGGAGTGGCCATGGCGCTGACCCGCAACCACATTCCTGTCGCCGCAGCCGTGGCCCTGCCCTACCGGGCCTGGGAACGTGCGCACCCCTCGTCTGCCCCCGAAAAGCGCCGGGCGCTTTTCCAGAATCGTCCCCGGCCACCGTTTCGCCTGTGGCAGCAGCGGGACCCGCAGCGCCACGGTCAAGCTCGACGGCCACCTGCTGGTGCCGTCCGCCTGGCATCCGAGGACGTATCCGCTTCTGTACGGGACGCGCAGGCCGAGCCGAGCAGACCGGCCCCCAGTCCTCTCACGCGGGAAGTGGTCAAATTCGCGATGGTGGGCGGCGCCGGTGTCGCGGTGAACCTGCTGGTCTTCAACCTCCTCCGGCACACCACGTCGATCGCTGTGGTGCGGGCCAGTATCGCCGCCACCGTGGTGTCGATCATCTTCAACTACGTGGGCTTCCGCTACTTCGCCTACAGGGACCGGGACAAGAGCTGCTGCACCCGCGAGATCGGGCTCTTCCTGGTCTTCAGCGCCATCGGCCTGGTGATCGAGAACGGTGTGCTCGCCCTGGCGACGTACGGCTTCGGCTGGGACTCCCCGCTGGAGAACAACATCTTCAAGTTCGCCGGGATCGCCATCGCGACATTGTTCCGGTTCTGGTCCTACCGCTCCTGGGTGTTCCGTGTGATCCCGCGCTCCCGCGGCACGGCCCGGTAGGGGAAGGCGCATGGTGGCTGTCAGGGAGCAGGTTTGCGTGCAAGCGCCGAGCACGGCCCGTAAGCCCGGCCTGCTCCTGGACGGCGTGAGCGCCTCTCTGCGGTCCGCGGCGCCCGGCATCCTGTGGTTCACCGCCGTGCGGACCGTCAGCCTGGTGGCTCTGGTGCTGCTCAGCCCCGGGTCGCCCGGCTACACCGTCGACCGTCTGGCCGTGCACTGGGACGCCGCCTGGTACGTCGGCATCGCCCAGCACGGCTACGACCACTCCTTCCACCCGCCGACAGCGGCCGGGCACCCGTCCCCCCGGAGCAATCTGGCGTTCTTCCCGGTGTATCCGGCCCTGGTCAGAGGGGTCCACACGATGCTGCCCGGGATGGGATGGGGCGGCGCCGCGCTGCTCGTGGCCGGTACCTGCGCCCTGGTCGCGGCTTGGGGCATCCACGCGGTGACAGCCCTGTGCTACGGCCGTCGGGTGGCCCTGCTGACGACGGTGCTGTGGGGCATCGCGCCTGTGGCCGTGGTGGAGACCGCGGGGTACAGCGAGTCGGCGTTCATCGCACTGGCCGCTTGGGCGCTACTGGCGGTCCTGCGACACGACTGGCTGCCGGCCGCGGCGCTGTCGGTGGCGGCCGGGCTGACCCGCCCGGTCGGGGTCGCGGTGGCGGCCGCGGTCATGGCGGTGGCCTGCCGTGAGGTCGTGCAACGCCGCCCTGGTCGGGTGGCGGCCGTGGAACCCGGTTCGCCCAGCGCCGTGTCGGTGCCCCCGCCCGCACCTGCGCGGCTGTGGAAACCGGTCGCCGCGTTCATCGCCGCGCCCCTCGGCTGGCTGGGCTTCATCGCGTGGACCGGCTGGAGGATGCACGACTGGGGGGCGTATTTCCGCATCCAGCGCATGTGGAACTCCCGCTTCGACTTCGGGCTCCAGACAATCCACGGATTCGGCAAGCTGTTCACTCGCAGCACACTGGTCAATCTCTACTTCCCTGCCAGCGCGCTGCTGCTCATCACGGCCGTGGTACTGCTGGTGATCACCGTCAACCAGCGACAGCCGCTGCCGCTGGTGGTCTACAGCCTGATCATCACCGCCGTCGCGCTGGGTGACTCGGCGCACTGGTCGTCCCGCGGACGCTTCCTCCTTCCGGCCTTCCCCTTGCTGATACCGGTCGCCAAGGCGCTCTCCCGCGCGGGTGACCGCCGCACGCGGATCGCTGTCCTGGCGGGGCTGGGTATCGTCTCCGCCTGCTACGGCGGGTACTTGATGCTCTACTCCGTCGGCGCGCCCTGAGCGCCGGCACCGGGGCCGGGGCGGCGCGGTTCTCTGCGCAGCCCCGGCACACCGAGCCCGTCGGCCGGGCAGGCCGGCCGGGCGCTGTGCGGTCTGTCAGCCCATGTCCGTCAGGAGGGCGTTCAGTTCCTTCTCCTGCTGCGCAGGCGACATCGGCGGGTTCGGGTGATCGATTCCGAAGGTCTTGAGCGCCTTGTCCATCTGGGCGTCGACGGAGGTCCAGCCGGTGTCGTCCAGCGGCTGCAACGACGCCTGGTCGGCGTCCCACAGGTCACGCAGCGACTGGGCGGCCGCGTGCGCGCCCTTCGCGTCCCCCGCGTGTGCGTCCTTGAGCGAGGTCGAGGCGAGGGTCCGCAGCGCGGAGACCTTGGCAGGCGGGAAGTTCTTCACCGCCACGCCCGGAGCCAGCTGGACGGCGGAGGTGTTGTCAGCCTCCGGCGCCGGGCCGACATGCGGCTGGCCGTGAGCCCAGACCAGCAGGCCCGTGGTCGCGACGGCGAGCAGTCCGAAGCCGGCCAGCGCGACGCGCTCCTTGCGAGGGTCACCGGTGGTGTGTGCGGCGTGGGCCGCCTCGTAGGTCTCGGTCACGTCCGAGCGCGTCACCGTCAGGTAGATCACCGTCGCCAGGATGAGGCCGAGGAAGATCAGGCTGGTGGTGAAGGTGCCCAGCGCAAGACCGGTCGGGTCGCCCGGGTTCTGCGCGACTTTCGGGGACGCGAGCCAGTCGCCGATGTTCGCGCCCAGCGGGCGGGTCAGGATGTAGGCGAGCCAGAAGGCCAGCACCGGGTTCGCGCCGAACTTCCACAGCAGCGTGATCGCCGCGATGAGGCCGAACGGCAGCAGTACTGAGACGCCCGGGCTCCAGCCGGTGAGCTCGAGGGTCCAGTCGCCGGTCGCGGTGCCGAGTGCGAAGGTGACGAGAACGGCGAGCCAGTAGAACGACTCACGCGGCAGCGTCGTGACCGAGTGGATCGAGAGAGTCCGCTCGCGCAGCCACCAGGTGCCGAAGACCACGGCGAGCAGGACAGAGAACACCGCGGAGCTGATCCACAGCGGCACGTTGAGCTGGTCGGTGAGAATGTCGGTGTACAGCGTGCCCGTGACACTGACAACGACCACGGTCAGCCAGTAAGGGAACGGGACGTACCGCTTCAGCCGCAACTGGACGGCCAGGACCACCACGAACACGGCTGTGAAGATCCAGGCCGTGTTCACCAGGCCGACGCCCAGCTTCATGTTGATCCAGTCGGCGAAGCTCTCACCCACGGTGGTGCACAGGATCTTGATCACCCAGAACCAGAGGGTGACCTCGGGGACCTTGTTGAGCATGAGACGCCCGCTGCGCGAGCGTGCTTCCGCTGTCGTTGTCATGCAGGGAGGTTTACGCGGGGAACCTGCAAGCAACCTGACTACGTGACCGCGCGCGCAGCCGGAAGGGTCACCTCGACGTGACCGCGGCCGTCCGCGATCGCGCGGACCTCCACACCGGCCGAGGCGGCGATGCGCCGGACCACCGGCAGCCCCAGCCCGTACCCGTCGCCGCCGGTCACACCCGCTTCGAAGACCCGGTCGACGTCGGCGGGATCGAATCCCGGGCCGTCGTCCAGGACATCGACCACGACGGCCTCGCCCTGGTTGCGCGCGGTGATCCACACACGCGACCGCGCATGCCGCAGGCCGTTCTCCAGCAGGGGCGACAGCAGCGACACGGCGACGTCGCGCGCCACGGCCACCTCGACCTTCGCCGGGAAGGCGACGTCGACCGCCCAGCCGCCGATCGCCTGCCGTGCGGCGGAACGCAGATCGCACCGGGCCTCGTCGTCGGTCGTTGCGCGCGCGGCGCGCAGAATCGTCGTGATCGCCGTATCGAGGCGGTCGACCTCGCTCAGCACCGCCTCCGGCGGCACCCGCTCGCCGGACAGCTGGGCCAGTTGCGCCTCGGCCCGCAGGACCGTGAGCGGGGTCCGCAGTTCGTGGGCGATTTCGTCGGTGAGCCGTCGCTCATCTGCCAACGCGTTGTCGACGCGCTCCAGGAGGTGGTCCAGGGTCTGTCCCAGTTCCCCGAACTCGTCGCGTGGGACTCCGAGGTTGAAACGGCGCCCGGGTTCGTGATGGCCCCAGTCGTCGGCGAGGGCTGCCATGTCATGCACGACGCGCAACGCGCGGTGCACCACGAGGTGCGCGACACCACCGGCAAGGAGGATCGTGAGGCCGCCGAGGATCAAGGACAAGGTCAGACTGCGCCGCTCGGATGACTCGTAGGGCGTGAGGTCCACCCGGACGACCACCATGACCTTATGGCCGTCGATCGGCACCAGCCGCGCGTACAGCAGGTAGTCGCCCACCGTCGCGGTCTGCGATCGCCCCGCGTCCGCCAGCTCCTCGACGCGATGGACTGCGCTTGCCGGAATCTTCCCGTCGAGCAGGCGGCCGTCGGCATACACCCAGGCGACCTCGTCCAGCGCCTCGCTGCCGTTCTCCGTCAGCACGACACGGCCGTCTTTGGCAGTGACGTTCGCCGCGACCGCCTCGGCGCGGGTACGGGCCAGATCGTGCGCGTCCGCGTCCGTCACCCGGCTCAGCAGCACATGCGAGACCACGACCAGTACCGCCACCACGGCGGTGGCGAGCAGCACGGTGAGCGCGACGACCCTGCTGCGAAATCCCGTCACTGCCATCGGTAGCCCACGCCGCGGACGGTCACCAGACGCTCGGCCACGCCCAGCGGACCCAGCTTGCTCCGCAGCCGGCGCACGAAGGAGTCGAGGGTGTTCTCGCTGACCCGCGCTCCGTGCGGCCAGCCGGCGGCGATGAGGGCGTGGCGGCGTACCGCGTCGCCCTGCGAGGCGATCAGGCGGCCGAGCAGCCGGAACTCGGTCGGGGTCAGGCTCTCGCTCACGGAGCCGTGGGCCACCACGTGCTTCACCGGGTCGAGGACGACCTCGCGCGGTGCGGGCACCGCGGTGGCCCGGCGCAGGAGGGCTCGGACCCGGACCAGCAGTTCCGGGATGTCGAAGGGTTTGGTCACGTAGTCGTCGGCGCCGGCCTCGAAGCCGCCCACCTTGTGATGCAGGCCGTCCCACGCGGTGAGCATCAGCACCGGCACGTCGACACCGCGAGCCCGAAGGGCCAGGCAGACGTCGCGGCCGTCGGCGTCCGGGAGCCCGAGATCCAGGACGACCAGATGGGGCGCGGGTGCGAGCTGCCGCAGCAGGCTGTCGGCCGTGGCGGCGACCGAGACGGTGTGGCCGTCGTACTCCAGGGCGCGCTTGAGGACGCCACGGACCGCCGCGTCGTCTTCGCACACCATGATGAAAGCCACGGGCTGACCCTAGATACTCCCGTCCCAGTTCTCCATCTTCCCTGGTCAGCCGCCTGGAGGTCGTGAGAGGCACCGACGCCGCACGCCCATGCCCTGCCGAGCCACCGCGGCAGCAGAGCGGAGGCTCGCGGGGGACCACCATCGGTCGCACGGAGCCTGTGCGGGAGTACTCGACACCATCGCGCCACCCCTCGTCCCCTGGCGACCGAGCCGGCCGTCCGCAAATTCATCCACCGGGCGCGCAAAGAGCTCGGCATCGTCGCGTGACGGCCTACTCTCTTGAGTCGTCCGACCGGCGGAGCGGGATGACGTTGCCGGGGGCACGATTGTCCTGACTGTCGGGTCGCCGGAGGATGAGCACGCCTACCCGCGAGGGCCATCTGCTCCGCTCGATGCCGGGACTCGGCCTCGGCGGCCCGAGAGTCCTCAAGCGCTTCCTTCAGCCGGACAACCTCTTTGCGAAGCCGCCTTTCGACTTCCGACGTCTGGTGCGTTCCCAACGCACCCGCGCGTGGAACTCCTCCCCGAGGCCGGCGTGGAGCTTGTGCAGAGCCATGCAGTGAAAACCGGCCTCTGCGGCGAGTGCGACGACCGTGAGGCTGCCGTCGGAACAGGTGGGCTGGCCGGTCCATGGCCCTGCGGATGTGCGAGCGTTCACCCCCGTGCTGCTGGTTCATGCGAGGGCCTGCTAGCTGTTGCCGGTCAGGAGGTTGGTGACGTGAGTTGTTGGCAGATCAGCTGGTGAGCAAGCTGTGCCGTCGCGAGCAGGTCCTCGCGCGCCGTGGCGACGTTGGACCGCACCGACAATCCGTGCCAGACGGACTGGATGAATCCGGTCAGGACTGCTGCGTTGGTGCCCGCGGCTAGTTCCCCGTCCTGGATCGCTCGTTCGATGCGCACGAGGAGGGCCTGTTCGTTCGAGCTGTGCAGTGCGGCGACGTAGGCGCTGGTATCGAGGGTGCTCGTGCTGTCGGTCATCACGGCGCTGCTGATGAGACATCCGGGATGCGTGTCGCTTGGCTGGGTGAACTCGTGGACCGAGTCGGTGAGGATGCGTGCGATGACCGTCTGGATGTCCTTCTCGCCGACAGCCTGCTGGTAGATCTCGCGGTAGCGCTCCGCGTACGTCCGCACCGCTTCCTCGAACAGTCCGGCCTTGCTGCCGAAGGCGGCGTAGAGGCTGGAGGTGGACAGCCCGAGGGCCGCGGTCAGGGCGCGGGTCGAGGTGCCGGAGTAGCCGCGTCGCCAGAAGAGGCAGGCGGCGTCAAGGACCGCACGGTCGCGGTCGAAGGCTCGTGGTCGTCCACGGGTGCGTTCGGTCACGCTTGCATTGTAGATCGTTCGCTCCATAATAGATTTATGGAGCGAACGATTCAGAAAAGGCTGTCGGTCGGCGGAGACAGCTGGGTCACGGTCGATGTGTACGGCGAGCCGGATGCCCCGAGCCTCGTGATCCTCCCGGGCGTGATGAGCAATGCGCATACGTGGCGTGATGTGGCGGGCGCCATCGATGCCTGGCCCTCAGTGGTGGTCGTCAACCGTCGTGGCCGTGCTTCCTCGGGGCCGTTGCCCCAGTCGTACTCGCTGCGGACAGAGGTTGAGGACCTCGGCGTGGTCCTAGACGAGTTCGGCAGCACGAGTGCGCTCTTCGGCTGGAGCTACGGCGGCTTGATCACCTTGCTGGCCGCCAACGACCGCCCGATTCCCCAGGTGATCGCCTACGAGCCGGTGATGCAGCCGTTCGGACGCCATGCGCTGCCGGACCTGAAGGACGCGGCGGAGACGGCGGACTGGGATCGCTGCGTCGAGATCGTCAATCGGCAGATCTCCGGCTTCTCCGCTGCGCATGTCGAGGATCTCCGGGCCGATCAGCACGGTTGGGCGACCTTGCGTCGCTTGAGCGGACCGCTGTACGCCGAACTCGGCGCGCTCAACGCGGCGCCGCCTCCGGAGGTGATGGCGCGACAGGCAGATCACGTCGACCTGATCATCGGCCGGTGCAACCGCGGAACGGCCCCCTACGGAACGTCGTTCGACAACGTGCGGCAGCACGTCGCTCACCCTGGAGTCCACGAACTCCCCGGCCAGGGCCACCTGGCCCACATTCAGGCACCGGCAGAGCTTGGCCACCTGCTCAACAAACTCGCCACCGTCTGATGGGCACCCATGCCATCGCGCCGCTCTCCATAGAGAGCGCAGGCGACTGGTTGAGCGATGCCAGTCACGTCCGATCGCCCACGTTCCTGCGGAGACGGGCGTCTCCAGGGCATGCGCGTCCCAGTGGGTCCACCGGTACCGTCGCCATGCTGAGCTCGGCCTGCACGACCGGGCCTCCACACGCCACCGTCAACCCGCAGCCACACCGGGCGAGGTAGTGGAGCGGATCGAGCACATGCGCCGAAGGGATTGGTGCACGATCGGGTGAGTTCTTGACCTGCCCCATCTCTCAGGTTCCAGTTCTGCTGGCTAACCGACAGCGGAAGCAGACCGCCGTTGACCTCGACATCCATCCGGTCATGCTGTCGAAGTGGTTGCGCCAGGACGACATCGACAACGGCTGACGCCCTGGCAGGGTCTCGGAGGAGTCCGCACAGCGCGGCGACGAATCCGCGAACTGGAAACCGAGCTCGAGATCGTCCGCAAGGCCGCCAGGTTTCTAGGCGAGGACAAGCCGGCCCCAAAAAGCGCTACCCGGTGATCGACCGTCTCATCGATGCCGGGGCACCGGTCGACCGATGCTGCCGGATCCTCGGGGTCGCCCGGCAGAACTACTACAAACACAAGCGCTCCCCGACCACACCGCGGCAGCTACGGGGTGGCGTCACCGCCGACGGCCTGGCCAACCGGGCGAGAAGCACGTTCACCCCCACGATGCTCTGGTGGGCATGCTCGCCCGCGTCGGTCGGGAATAGGCGGCGCGCAGACGGGCGTGGGCCCGCTCGGGTACGCCGAGGTGGTCCAGGCCCAGCAGCGCCGCGCCGGCGATCGGCGGGATCTCGGGGTAGCGCGGGACCGCCGAGGGCGAGTGCTCCTTCAGCCGCATCTCTACGGGGACGGTCAGCAGAGGGTCCCCGCTGGCCAGGATGCCGCCGCCGAGGACGACCTCGACATCCCCGGCCAGGCCGAGCCGGTCGATGACGGTGCGCGCCATCAGGAACACCTCGTCCGCCTGCCGTTCGACGAGGGCGATCGCGACGGGGTCCGCCTCCCTCGCGGCCTCGAAGAGCAGCGGGGTCAGCGAGACGAACGGCTCCTCGCCCAGGGCGCCGACGTGTCCGGCGAGGCTGACCTCGTGCGCGGTGGCGCGGCCGAAGTGCCGGGCGACGAGAACGCTCAGTGCGGTGGCCGGGCCCCTGCCGTCCTCGGCTCGGACGGCCGCGCCGACGATCTCGTTGCCGAGCCACAGGCCGCCGCCCCAGTCGCCGCTGGAGTGGCCCAGGGCGAGGAAGCGGGCGCTGCGGCCGTCGGGGGCGACGCCGACGCAGTTCATCCCGGCGCCGCAGACCACCGCGACGCCCCACGGGCGCTGGATCCCGCTGCGCAGCAGCGCGAAGCTGTCGTTGAGCACCCGAGTCGACGCGGTCCAGCCCCGCACGGCCACCGCGGCCGCCAGTGCCTCCTCCTGTTCGGGCAGGTCGACCCCGGCCAGGCACGCGCTGAGGTGCGCGGCGACCGGCCGGCCGGGGTGGATGCCGGCGGCGGCGGCGATCTGCTCGACCATCGGGGCCAGGCTGTCCGCGGTGGGCGCCCCGGACCCGGGCCCGCGCATGGCCACGAGCACTGCGCCCTCGGCTGAGACCAGGGCGAGGTCCGTCTTGCTGTTGCCGCCGTCGATGGCGAGCACGGCCGGGACGTCGTCATGGGCGGCCGGCGTCATGCGGACTCCTTGTGCTGCGCCGCCCCGGCGGCGCGGGAGGGGATCGACTGGGCGGGGGCGGGGGCGGTGACGTGGCAAGCGGTGGTGTGCCGCTCTCCGGTCGTCCGCGGCACCGGGTCGGTGGAGGCGCAAACATCCTGGGCCAGCGGACAGCGGGCGCGGAACCGGCAGCCGGGGACGGGGTCGACCACCTTCGGCGGCTCGCCGCGGTCGGCGCCGGCCAGATCGGCCAGCGGTGAGCGGGGATCGGGCACCGTGGCCAGCAGCAGCCTCGTGTACGGATGCCGGGGGTCGGCCAGCACCGCGTCGATCGGGCCCTGTTCCACGATGGTGCCCGCGTACATGACGACCAGGCGGTCGGCGGCGTAGCGGGCGCTGGCCAGGTCGTGCGTGATGTAGAGGAACGACACCCCGGACTCGTCCCGCAGCTCGGTCATCAGGTTGAGCAGGCCGATCCGGATGGACACATCGAGCATCGAGACGGGCTCGTCGGCGATGATCAGCTTGGGGCGGGAAGCGAGGGCCTGGGCGAAGCCGATGCGCTGCCGCTGGCCGCCGCTCATCTCGTGCGGGTACCTCTCCATCACCTGTTGTGCCGGGGTCAGTCCGACGGTGGTGAGCAGTCGCTCGGCTTCTGCGGTGCGGGCGGCGCCGTCCAGGTCCGGCCGATGCAATCGCAGGCTGCGCAGGATGCCGTGGGACACCTTGTACACGGGGTTGATGGAGCCGAAGGGGTCCTGGAACACCATGGGTGCCTGGGCCCGGTAGGCGAGCTGGCTGCTTCGTCCGCGCAGGCTGCTCAGCGGCCGCCCGTCGAACCGGATCTCGCCGGAAGTGGGCGGGTAGATCATGGCGAGCAGCCGGGCGACCGTGGACTTGCCGCTGCCGCTCTCGCCGGCGAGGGCGACGATCTCGCCGCGGCCGATGGTGAGTTCCGCGTTGTCGACGGCGTGCAGCGTTCTGCGGGAGAAGACACCACCGAGCCGGAAGTGCCTGGTCAGGCCGGTGGCCACCAGCAGCGGCTCGTCGGGGGCGGCCGACCCGGCGGTGTCGATGTCGCGTCGGCTCATGCGGAGACCTCCTTGGGGGCGTGCAGCACGCAGCGCACCTGCACGGGATCGATCCGGTACAGCGGCGGCCGTCCTTCGGCACATATGTCGCTGCTGCTGGGGCATCGGGGGGCGAAGCGGCAGCCAGGGGGCGGCGAGGCGAGGTCGGGCGGTGCGCCGGGGATGCCGGTGAGCCGCACCCGCGATCCCCTGATGGAGGGGAAAGCGTCCAGCAGTCCGGCGCTGTACGGATGCCGCGGAGTGTCGAACACCGCCCGGGTGGGCCCGGTCTCGGCGATCTGGCCGCCGTACATCACCACGAGCCGGTCGGAGAAATGGCTGACCAGCGACATGTCGTGGGTGACGAAGACCACCGCGAAGCCGAGTTCGCGCTGCAGTTCCTTGATCTGCACCATCAGCGACCGCTGGGCGACGACGTCCAGCGCGGAAGTGGGCTCGTCCATCAGGATCAGGTCGGGGGTGAACAACAGCGCCATTGCGATCATGGCCCGCTGCCGCATGCCGCCGGAGAGCTGGTGGGGGTAGCTGCTCAGGTGTACCGGGTCGACCCCGACGAGTTCCAGCACTTCCCGCGAGCGGGACGGCCAGTCGCCGTCGTAGCGATGGGCGCGGAGCACGTCGCGGTACTGGGAGCCGACGGTCTTGACCGGGCTCAGCGCGTTCATCGCGCTCTGCATGACCACCGAGATCCGCGACCAGCGCAGGGCGTTGAGGTCGCGGACCGACGCGCCGACCAGTTCCCGGCCGTCGAAGCGGACGCTGCCGCCGGTGACGGCGGCGGGCGGGCTGAGCAGTTGGGCGACGCCGAAAAGCAGTGTCGACTTGCCGCACCCGGACTCGCCGACGATGCCGAGGAATTCGCCGGCCTCCACTTGGAGGCTCACCTCGTCGAGCGCGGTGACCGCACCGCGGGCGGTGCCGTACTCGATGGTCAGGTCTTGCACGTCAAGCAGCGGCACGGCGTACCTTCCTGATGGGTCGCAGGGCGGGGTTGCCGAGTTCGTCGAAGGCGTTGTTCAGCAGCGCGAAGGCGGTGCCGAGCAGCGCGATGCACAGTCCGGGGACGGCGGCCCACAGATAGCTGCCGGTCTGCAGCGCGGACTGGTTCTGCGCCCAGTAGAGCATCGTGCCCCAGTCATAGGTGTTGACGTCGCCCAGCCCGAGGAACTCCAGGCCCGACGCGGTGAGGATCGAGTAGAGCGCGGAGCCGAGGAAGTTGGCCACGATCAACGAGGTCATGTTGGGCAGCAACTCGAACACGATGATGTACGAGGACCGCTCCCCGCGGACCCGGGCCGCTTCCAGGAAGTCGCGGTTGCGCAGCGACAGTGCCT
This sequence comes from Streptomyces sp. NPDC051976, assembly GCF_040680795.1. Taxonomy (NCBI): domain Bacteria; kingdom Bacillati; phylum Actinomycetota; class Actinomycetes; order Kitasatosporales; family Streptomycetaceae; genus Streptomyces; species Streptomyces sp. NPDC051976. The sequence continues at coordinate 38,548 of NZ_JBFAXL010000017.1, read as the reverse complement.
GGACGCGCAGTTGGCGGGCGCCGTAGGACCAGCCGGTGACCACCAGGGCGATGATCATGACGCTGATGCTGTGGTGGGCGAAGTAGGCGGCGATGACCACGACCAGCGGCAGTGTGGGGATGACCAGGACGACGTCGGTGAGGAGGTTGAGGACGTCGTCCCAGAAGCCGCCGAGGTAGGCGGCGGTGACCCCGACGAGCACCGACAGCACGGTGGCCAGCAGGCCGGCCACGACGGCTATCAGCAGCGCGGGCCGGGCGCCGTGCACGACCTGGACCAGGACGTCCTGGCCGAAGCCGGTGGTGCCCAGCGGGTGGGCGGCGGAGGGGTCGAGAGAGGCATCCTGGGTGATCTTCGCCGGGTCGCCCGGAGCGATGATGTTCGGCACCAGGGCCATCAGCGCGAACAGCAGCAGGATCAGCAGTCCGGCGATGGCTTTGCCATTGCCCCGGACCGCCTGGAGCAGGGTTCTCATGATGACGGGTCCTTGGCGTTACCGCGCGGAGCGGGTGCGGGGATCGAGCAGGGCGGTGACGATGTCGGCGATCAGAACCGAGAGCAGCACCGCGAGGGTGATCACCAGGAACAGGCACTGCATGACGGGGAAGTCCTCGTTGTCGACGGCTTGGACCAGCTGGTAGCCGACGCCGGGGTAGGAGAAGACGTACTCGACCAGGACCGCGCCGCTGACCACGAAGCCCAGCGACATCGCGAAGCCGGTGAGGTTGGGCAGGATGCTGTTACGGGCGGCGTAGTCGAGCATGATCCGCCGGTTGGACAGGCCCTTGGCGCGGGCCATCCTGATGTAGTCCTCGGCGAGGGTGGTGACCATGGTGTTGCGCATGGTGAGTACCCACGTGCCGATCGAGGTGATGAGGATGGAGGCGGCGGGCAGCCAGGCGTGCTGGAGGACGCTGCCGATGAAGTCGCTGTTCCAGCCCATCGGGATGCCGCTGTCACTGCCGAAGGCGGTCGGCAGCCACGGGTTGAGGACCGCGAACACCAGGATCAGCATGATCGCCACCCAGAAGTAGGGCAGTCCGGTGGCGACCACGAACAGCGGCGGCAGCACCCCGTCCAGTACACCGCCGCGGCGCCACGCGGCCAACGCCCCGACGCCGGTGCCCAGGACGAAGGCGATCAGCGTGGTGACGCCGACCAGACCGAGGGTCCACGGGATGGCGTTGCCTACCACGGTGGTGACCGGTGTGGGGAAGTTGGAGACCGAGGTGCCGAAGTCGAAGGTGGCGCAGTTCTTCAGATAGGTCAGGTACTGCGCGGCCAGGCTCTGGTGGGTGTTCAGGCCGAGGGCGGCTTGTACGGCTGTGAGCGCCTGGCCGTGCAGACGGCCGTGGTAGCGGGCCATCATGGAGGTCACCGGGCTGCCGGGCAGCAGGTGCGGGATGGCGAAGTTGACGGTGAGGGCGGCCCACAAGGTGAGCGCGAAGAACCCCAGCCGGCGCAGCAGGAAGGACACCCTGCGTACCTCTCAGTTCTGGGTGCGGGTGGGTGCGGGGGGACGGTCTACTTGGGCTGGAGGTGGAGCAGCACCTGGCCCCAGTCGGGCGACTGCCACACCGAGGGGATGGCATAGCGGTTCTGCGCGGTGACCCAGCCGGAGAAGTGCTTGGTGTTGTACTGGTACCAGGCGGCTGACTCGGTCACCGGGATCACCGGCACGTCCGTGAGCATGATGTGCTGGAGCCTGCCGATGATCTTCCGCTGTTCCGCGAGGTCGGAGGTCGCTGCGTAGGCGTCGAGCAGCTTGTCCGCCTCGGGGTTGCTGTACCGCTCGAAGTTGCTGGCGGCGGGCTTGCCGAGGGGTGCGCTGTTGGCGGAGTAGAGCCACTGGCGCATCTCGTAGTAGGGCGCCGGGCCGCCGCCCTCCCCGTAGTAGCCGATCTGGTACTGGCCGTTGAAGAGCTTGCTGGTCCAGTCGTCCTCGGAGAGGTTGTCGACGGTCAGCTGGATGCCGGCCGCCTTCATGCCCTGGGCGACGACCTGGAGGGTGGCCACCCAGTCGCCGTAGCCGCCGGGGTTGATCACGGTGAACGACAGGCGCTTGCCGTTGAGCACGTAGATACCGTCCGGTCCCTTGCGCGCCCCGAGGCTCTCCAGCAGCTGCCGGGCTTTGGCCGGGTTGTACGTGAAGTCGTCGGCCGCCTTGGCGCCCTGGTCGACCCAGTCGGGGAAGGTCTCCTGGACCACACCGAGCTGGTGGCCGGGGGCCTCCTGACCGCCCTCGCCGATGGCGGACGCGTTGTGCCGGTCGGTGGCGTAGGCCAGGGCGCGGCGGACCACCGGGTTGTCGAGCGGCGCGACCTTCTGGTTGAGGAAGAGTGCCACCTGGGTGATGGGCGGGGACCAGGTGTGGTTGTCGCTGCTGCGCCTCGAGTAGAACTTGTCGATGTTGGGGATGAACTGGCTGCCCCACTGCGCCTGTCCGGTGGCCAGATAGGTGTTGGCGGGGTCGTTCGAGGTGAAGGCCGGGTACTTGACGGTGGTGACCTTGGGCAGGCCGGGCTGCCAGTAGGTCTTGTTCGCGGTGTAGGTGATGTTCTGGGGCGAGCAGGGGTTCACCTCGTAGGCGCCGGTGCCGACCGGCTGCTCGTCCTTGAAGGACACCGGGTCGGCGACCGTCGACCAGATATGGGCCGGCACGATCGGCAGTTGGTCGGCGATGTAGTAGAAGTACGGCACCGCGGCGGTCTTGAAATCGACCGCGATCTGGTGGGCGCCGACCTGACGTACCCCGTGGAGCACCGACCAGATCGAGTTGAGGTCGAGCGCCGGGTGGCTCTTGATCAGCTGAAGGGTGAACAGGACGTCGGCGGCCGTCATCGGCTTGCCGTCGCTCCACTTCACCCCGTCGCGGATGGTGAAGGTGAGGGTCTTGTTCTCGTTGCTCCAGGCCCACTTGGTGGCGAGCCACGGCGTGGTCTGTTCGTTGTGGAGCGCGTTGACGAAGACCAGCGGCTCGTAGACGTTGCCCTCGGACAGGAAGTTGACCGAGCCGTTGAACGGGTTGAACGAGCAGGTCCACAGGCCGCCGTTGGCGTTGGCGACGGTGAGCGCCTCGCCGTGTCCGGCGCCGTCGCTCTGGCCGCCCGGGCCGCAGGCTCCGGTCAGCAGGGCCGCGAGGGTGACGGTGGCGACTCCGCCGAGCTTGGCGGCTCTGACGGGTCTCCGGATCCGGGATCGCAACGTGGTTCGGGTCATGACGGGCAGCCCCCTGCCGGCTCCTCGACGGAACCTAGTAATGAGAGTTTACCAAGAGATGTGCGCAGATTGGCGCGAAATCCTCGCGCTGTCAAGGCCCCATCTACGCCCGAACAGCCACGGCCCCTTAAGGATCCTTGCGTGTCCTCAGCGCTATGATAAAGACTCGTACTCAGATACCCAATGAGCCAGCTCCGAGTGGTTGCTCGCACCCGGCGGGAATCCGCGGGATCGCGCCGTGCGGGTCCTGCCAGTGGTGAGCTGCGCCGAAACCGACGTACCGGCGCCCGCGACGAGCCATCACTTCGCGCCGATCCGCATATGCCTGCGCGCAGGACTCCCACACCTACGCGCCCGACATCGACCGCATCCAGACCGGTTGATCGCAACCCCGGCCACGTGTGGGGGGCGGGCCCCGCACACGTACGACCGGCGTCGCGGATCAGTGCTGCAATGAGGTGGACAGGGAGAAGTCGGCGAAGAAGGTGTGGGTGGTCTTCGCCGGGCCCCACGAGGTGTCGTGGCCGCCGTAGAAGGTGGAGAAGAAGACACCGCTGAAGGGGATCGACCCGATATCGGTCGCGGCCCCCACGAGGGACGTGACCTGCCGGCCGTCGAGCCAGACGGTGATGTCGCCGGTGCCGCGGTCCACGAGCTGCTCCACGGTGTGCCAGGCGCCGTCCGCGGCCCAGTTCCAGTCCCCCAGCGCCAGGTCCACACCGTAGCCGGTGGGACCCGCACTGGTAGGCGTGTAGAGGTAGACCTCGCCCTCGTTCGGCGCGGTGTCACCGCGCCACATATAGCGGGTCGACCAGCCGTTGCCGTGGGCGCCGCCGGACTCCTCCCCGATGGTGCCGCCGTACAGACCGGGGAGCTTGCCGGCCTTGCCCCAGTCGAAGCCGACAGGGACCTTCAGGGCGTACCTCAGGTCGAGGGTGCGGGACTGCTTGAGGGCGGACATGCCCATCGTGGACAGGTCCGTGTAGTACTGCGCGCCGCCCTGCGTGGGGCAGTTCGTGCAGGAGGCGGAGGACGAGCCGGCGCCATAGGTGACCTGGAGGGCGGAGCCGTCGCCCGGCGCGGTGCTGTCGGTGATCTTCTTGAGGTTCTGGAGGTTCCATGTGGAGCTGTCCGACATGCCCCAGGCGGCCTTCCACGCGGTGGTGCCGTAACCGGTGAACTGCCCGGTCCAGGCGGGCTGCGCGGGCGGGGGGTAGGCGGTCGGTCCGAAGACCTCCAACTCCTTGACCTTGTAGCCGGAGCTGCCCGCGTAGTCGAGGAGGTACAGCTCGACGTACCGGGCGGAGACGACAGAGGGCAGCAGGACCGTCTGGGTACCACCAGTGCCCGCGCTGACGGTCGAGCGGGTCGTCCAGCTGGTGCCGTTGTCGGAGGTACGGACCCGGAAGCTGGTCCCGTAGCCGGAGCCCCAGGAGATCACGACGCGGCCGATGGGTGTGGCGACGCCGAGGTCGACGCTCAGTTCCTGGGTGTGCGTGCCGTTGCTCTGCCACGACGTGGAGAGGTCGCAGTCGGTGGTGTCCGCCGCGTTGGTGCTGTTGACGCTGGTGGTGGCTGTGGTCAGGGCACTGCAGGCCAGGTCCCCGGGCACGGTCTGGCCAGTCGCCGCGTGCGCGGGAACGGCGGCGCCGAGGGCGAGCAGGCAGGCGGCGGCGAGGACAGCGGTCGGCGAGGGGCGGAGGGCGCGTCTGAGAACGCGACGGGTGGGGCCGGACATGGGACCTCCTCGGGTCGGTGGGTACGGTCGGGAACGGGAACAGGCCGGGCCGGGGGCGTTGCGACGCGCCCGGCCCGGCCTGCGGGAAGGGTGGGCTGGATCAGACGACGATGCGGTCGATGTTGGGGGCACCGGCCGAAGGGTTGGAGAACGCGATGGTGTTGCCGCCGCCGCCGTTGAGGTGGACCGTCACCGTCTGGGTGACGACGGTGTTGTAGTCCGGTGTCTGCGGGAAGGTGACGGTCTGGTCCACGCCGTTGGCGGTGATCACGGCGGACTTCGAGGAGCCGACGCTCATGAAGTAGACGGTCAGGGTGTAGTCACCGGTCGCGGGCTCGGTGATGCCGTTGAAGGTGGCCGTGCCGCCGCTGCCCAGATAGCTGATCTTGGCGCCGCCGGAGCAGTGCGTGCAGGACGTCACGGCAGTGCCGCCGGCGAGGACGGCGTTCTCCGCCTCGTACGACTGGTTGCCGGCCGGCCCGGTGGTCGGCGGAGTGGTCGGCGGGGTGGTGGTCGGCGTCGGGCCGCCGTCGGCCGGGTTCCAGTAGTCACCGGCCATCACGACGTAGACCAGCATCTTCAGCGTCTCGCCGAAGTACGTGTCGCCGAACGGGTTGGTGGCCAGCTGCGCCCAGATCGCGTCGGTCCATGCCTGGTCGCCTGCGGCCATCGCCGCTGGGCCCGCCAGGTCCCCGGCCTCCTCCGCCTGGGTGTCGCCGGAGACGTTGGCGTTGGCACAGCTCAGCTTGATGTGCGGCTGGACCTTCTTCGGGTCGCCGCCGGAGATCGACTTGAGGCAGTTCGACTCCTTCACGGCGGTGTTGAACGAGGTCGCCGCCGTGGTGCGCCCGTACAGCAGTGCGTCCGTGCCCAGGTGCCATGGGTTGCGGATGGAGTTGTAGCCGACGATGTTGTCGGGCTGGTTCTCCTGGTAGCTCGCGGGGGCGGGGTCGGGGGTGGACGTGTTGGCGTTGACCACGAAGTCCGACAGCAGGCCCGCGCTGGACGAGTACCCGGAGGTGAACTCGTTGACGATGGCTTCGGTGCGGGTGACGACCTTGCCCCAGTCGTGCGCGGTGTCGTAGGCGGCGAACGCCCGCAGGTGGTCGATCATGAAGTCGGACGGCCGTGTGTCGTTCGTCGGTCCGTCGTCCTCGCACTTGAGGTGCCCGTCGGAGGCGACGTCATGGGCGTAGACCTTGGCCAGCCACGCCTTGGCGTCCGCGGAGTAGCCGCCCCACTGCTGGTCGGCCAGGATCAGCCCGTAGCCGATGTCGAGGTCACCGTCGGTCGCGCCGTCCGGGGTGCCCGAGTCGGCGTACTTGCAGGTGTTCCCGTCGAGCTTCCACTGCATCAGGCCGTACTGGTCGGTGTGGTCCTTCACCAGCTGCCACAGACCGTCGAACTCGGCCTTGGCGCTGCTGTCGTAACCGGCCATCAGCGGCACGATGTTCATGCCGTAACCCTGCGCCTCGGAGACCGTGCCGTTGTTCGGCGCGTCACCGTCGCCCTTGGTGGACACGTAGTACTCGTTGCTGGCGCAGCCGTGCACCAGATACGTGGACTTCCAGGAGTCGTACTGCTTCTTGACCGCCGCGTCCCGAGTGCTCTGCGAGGCCGTGGGCATCACGCCGACCTTGTAGGTGGTGTGCTGCGGGAAGGGCCGCATCGGCGTGGTGGCCGCCGAGGCGCTGCCGCCGGCGGCGAGTGCCACCAGTGCGCCGGCCGTACAGCCGGCCGCGGCTATCGCGGCGAGGAGCTGCCGCGATCTGCTTCTGGCATGGGTTGCCATGGGTGAGACTCCTCAGAGAGGTCAGCCGGCGTTTCCGCGCAGCACGGTGATGGAGAAGGGCGGGAAGCTGTACGAGGAGGCGGCGGCCGCCGTGGTGTGCGCCGGGCCGGTGTTCGGGGACGCGGAGCCGGTGTCACCGGACTCGTGCCAGGCGTACTGGTCCGCGCCCCAGTTGTAGGAGTCGACCGTCCCGGTGAAGCTGGAGCCCTGGATGCTGACCGGCTTCTTGTAGGTCGCGGTCTTGCTCTTGTTGATCACCATGAGCGCCCACTGTCCGTCGGGTCGGTGCACCGCGTAGGCGGTGAGCTGCTGCTGTCCGTTGGAGTTGAGGGCGGCGGGCACCGTGACGGGGTAGAGCTGCTGGGCGGCGTCGACCGGCTGCAGCCAGGTGTTGCCGAGGAGCGAACTGGCCCAGTACTGCGAGGTGTTGCCGGTCCACTGGCCGTGCGAGTCAGCGGTGAACATGTTGGAGGCGATGCCGTCGTAGAGGTGCTGTGGCAGTGCCTGGTAGTTGAAGTCACCGGCCAGACCGCCGGTGAACATCGAGCCGAGGAAGTCGGCCTGCCACAGTCCGCCCTGGAGGGTGTCGTCGTACGCCGACTGCTCGGTGACCATCAGCGGGATGTTCGACGGGATGGTCTTGTGCAGTTGGGCCAGGACGTCGGCGCTGCGCTGCGGCTCGTTGAGCAGGAGGTTGTAGGCGTCGGTGGAGTTGTTGACGTCGAAGACCGGGTACTGCTCGAAGGAGTAGTACTTCAGGTCGTTCAGATGGCCGTCGGCCCGTAGGGCGGCGATGAATCGGGCGCCGAAGTCGACGTTGGTCTTGTCGGAGTCGTTCCAGCTCGACGCGGTGGAGTCCTGCAGGGCGGGGCCGCCGAGGACCAGGGTCGGGTCGAAGGCGTGCAGGGCGGTGGCCCACTGCGACCACAGTGCCGCGTAGTCCTCCGGGGTGGTGTACTGGCCGTCGGCTTCCTCGCCGATCTCGACGGAAGCGATCTTGCGGCCCTTGGACTCCAGGTAGCGCAGCAGCGCCACCGCGTTCTCCGGCGTGCTGTACAGCACCGGGACCGGCACCATCATGGGCAGGTTCTGGTTGGCGCCGCTGTCGTAGACCGCATCGATTCCCGGCTGATCGAACTGCCGGACCGAAGAGGCGTCCTCCGCCGGGTCGTTGGACGAGGTGTACGTCGCCGACTGGACCGTCTCGTCACCGTGCTTGACCGCGTCGGTGAAGGTGCCGCCGCTGCTGGTGTTGCCGACGTACAACTCCTTGATGGCGAAGCCGAGGCAGTTGCGGATGTCACTGCTGGCGCCGTTGGCGCAGGTGCCCGAGGAGGTGTTCATCAGCACCCGGACGAACTCCGCCTTCTGGGAGCCGACCGTGAGGGTGTCGGTGCCTCCGTTCTGACCGCTGACCGAACCGCCCGAAAGGGTCTGCCAATGCCCCTGGTCCGGGGTGTCGAAGGGGCTGGGGTCGCTCGCCGCTGAGCTGTCGGCGTGCCAGAACTGCACCTGGTAGGAGACAGCGTAGGGGTCGGCCCACTTGATCTTCACGGTGTTGATCGTGGCGGCGGAGCCAAGGTCGACCACGGCCCAGGTGGGATGGGCGGTGTTGGCCTCACCCGTGTAGTGCTGGTCCAGGTAGGGGTTGCTCTTCCAGTAGCTGGTGCTGTTGTTGTCGTCCAGCCGGGATACGTACGCGGCCTCGCCACCGGGCTGCGAGGTGCCGCCGTGCGCGATGTCGTAGCCGTAGGACTCCTTGATCGGGTTGGCGTCCCCTGCGCTGGTCCAGTAACCGCTGGTGCCGGCGCTCAGGCTGCCGGTGTTGCCCCAGTGCCAGGTCTCCTCCCGCAGTTCGGTCACCAGCCGGTACGACAGCGGCCGCAGTCCGCTCGTCGCCAGGTGCGCGATGTTGGTGGAGCTCAGGGCCTCGTCGGGCGTGAACAGGTCGGAGTCGAAACCGGGCTTGGGGCGGGTGCCCGGGTCGTCACCGCTGGGGTCCGTGACGCCGCTGGACAGGCTGTGTGTCATGCCCTGGACCGCGTCGAACGAGTCGATCGTCGTTCCCAGTCCCGCGTAGGGGTTGAAGCTCGCGCTGCTCGTCGAGCCGACGACCAGGGTGTTGCTGGTGTCCGCGACCGCCGCGGAGCCGTTCGACAGGGCCAGGGTGACCAGGATGCCGGACAGTCCTGCTCCGGCGGCGATCAGCTTTCGTAGTGGGGGCATCGCATTCCCTTCGGGCATGGCGCAGCCACGGGGTGAGCCGCTGGGAAAGAGGGAGAGGCCGCGCGAGGGGCGCCGACTCCTCGGGGTGTGGGTCGGCGAGGCGAGATGACGGACAGTGTGGGGGCGCCCGTCAAGGCAAGTCAAGTATCGTTCCTTTACTAGATTTCCGGCGGCCAACTGCGCGAGACCGGGATTCCGGTAAGAGGCGGACCCTTATCATCGGCGGCATGACTGCCAGAAGCGCCAACCTCGCCACACTGCGCGACCTCAACGCCCGCAGCGTCCTGGACGCCCTGGTGCGCGAGCACAAGCTCTCCCGGGCGGAGGTCGCCCGGCGACTGGGCATGTCGAAGCCGACGGCGAACCACGCGATCGAGACGCTCACCGCTGCCGGCCTGGTCCGCGAGGCCGCCCGCCCCGAGGGCGAACTGCATTACGGAGCGGTGTTCTTCGAGCCCGCCTTCGACCTCGGCCAGGTCCTGGGCATCGACATCGGGGGACGCTGGATCCGGGGCGCACTGGCCGACCTGGGGGGCGGGGTGGTCGCCCGGTACGACCACCCCCGTACCGAGGGCGGCGCCACGGCGCTGCTCGCCGACATCGCCGAGGTGCACGCCCGGCTGACCGCGGACGCGGCGCCCGGCACGGCGGGGGTGCTCGGCACGATGGTGGCGGTGGCCGGGGTGGTCGAACCCGAGTCGGGCCGGATGCGGGTGACCAGCGAGCAGGAACTGGAGGGGTACCCGATCATCGAGGCGCTCTCGCCGGTACTGCCCAACCTCCTGGACGTCGACAACGACGTCAACCTCGCCGCACTCGGCGAGCTGCGCCGGGGGGCGGGGCGGGAGAGCGAGGACTTCGCGTTCCTCGCCGTCGGCTCCGGCGTGGGCGCCGGCCTCGTCCTGGAGGGCCGGTTGCGCCGCGGCCGCAACGGCGCCGCAGGCGAGATCGACTACCCGGGCCACCGGCCGTTCGCCGTCGACAGCCCGGCCGCGGACTCGCTGCGCGCCCTCATCGCCGACGGCCACCGCGCCGAGGTGCGTGCCGGGCGGGCGGCGGGCGGCGAGGAGCCGCCGACTCCTGAGGAGTTGTTCGCGCGGGCCCGGCTGGGCGACCCGTTCGCCCTGAAGGTGGTCCGCGAGGAGGCCCACCGGATGGCGGGATCGATCGCGACGATCGCTCTGGTCGTGGACGTGCCACTCGTGGTGGTCGGCGGCGGCGTCGGGCTCAACGGCGCGGTGCTTCTGGACCCGCTGCGCTCCCGCCTCGCGCAGATGGTCCCTTTCCCGCCTCGGGTGCAGATCTCCGAACTCGGGGACGCAGCGGTGCTGATCGGAGCGGTGTCGGTGGCAGCCGGCACGGCCTGGCCGCGACTGATCGACACCCGGCTGGCGGACGCCAGGTCCACCGAGTCGCCGCAGGGCGCGATCCGCTGATTCTGAGTAAATAGACCTTACTCAACCATTTACAATAGTAATGAAACTTTACTAAACTGCACGCTGTTCGCCTCGTCGCGCCGGCGCCCCGCCGGCCCGTCCAAGGAGCAGCGGTTGCCCTCTTCCCGTACCCCCGACGCCGCACCCCGCGGCAGGCGCGGTGCCGCGCCCGCCGCCGCACCCGGCCCGGTCAAGCTCGTCGTCGTAGGGGGCGCCTCCACCTACACGCCCGAGCTCGTCGACGGCCTGGCACGGCTGCGCGACACGCTCCCCGTGGCGGAACTGGTTCTGGTCGACCCAGCCGCGGAGCGTCTGGCCGTGGTCGCGGGACTGTCCCGGCGGATCCTCGCCCACCAGGGCCACTCGGCGGTAGTGACCACGACCGCCGATCTGGAGAGTGCGGTGGCCGACGCCGACGCCGTCCTCATCCAGTTGCGCGTCGGTGGTCAGGCGCTCCGGGCCCAGGACGAGACCTGGCCACTTACCTGCGGTTGCGTCGGCCAGGAGACCACCGGTGCCGGCGGGCTGGCGAAAGCTCTTCGCACCGTCCCGGTGGTGGTGGACATCGCCGACCGGATCCGTGCGGTCAACCCCGGCGCCTGGATCGTCAACTTCACCAACCCCGTGGGCATCGTGACCCGGGCACTGCAGACCCTCGGACACCGCGCGGTGGGCCTGTGCAACGTCGCGATCGGCTTTCAGCGGCTGTTCGCGCAGCTTCTGAACGTGGAATCCGAACTGATCAGGCTGGATCACGTCGGGCTCAACCACCTGACCTGGGAACGCGACGTCACCCTGCTCGGGCACCCGGACGACGAGACCGGCGTGTCCGTCCTCCCCCGGCTGATCGACGACTTCTCCCCCGCGCTCCACGAGGAGACCGAGCTGCCGGCCGACCTCTTCGGCCGCCTCGGCGTGATCCCCTCCTACTACCTGCGCTACTTCTACCAGCACGACCGCATGGTCTCCGAGCTGCGCCGCCAGCCTCCCCGCGCCGACGAGGTCGCCCACCTGGAGCGCGAGCTGCTGGCCCAGTACGCCGACGAGGCGCTGGTGAGCAAGCCGGAGCTGCTCAGCCGACGCGGCGGCGCCCACTACTCCGACGCCGCACTCACCCTCACCGCGGCGCTTCTCGGCGCGGGTCCCCGCCAGGGCCGCGTCCAGGTGGCCGACGTCCGCAACGATGGCACGCTGCCCTTCCTGCCCGACGACGCCGTCATCGAGGTCCCCAGCAGGATCGACGCCGACGGCGCCCGGCCCCTGCCCGTCGCGCCCCTCGACCCGCTCTACGCCGGCCTGGTGGCCCACGTCTTCGCGTACGAGCAGCTGGCCCTGGACGCGGCCCTGCGCGGCGGCCGGGACCGGGTACACGCCGCCCTGCTCTCGCACCCTCTGGTGGGTCAGCTGGACCTGGCGGAGCGGCTGACCGATGAACTGCTGGCCCACAACACGGAGTTCCTGCCGTGGGCCCGGTGACGTCGACCCGCAGCTGTCCGCGATCGGCATCGAACTGACCGCTGCGGCGGCATCGTGACCCCCTGGCCGTGGAACGTACCCGGCGACAGGCTCATCGCCCCGGTCGATGGCGGGTCCGTGTGCGGCGTACTCGGAGATCGCTCGATTGACGATGCGGTCTCTCGTGACGATGCTCAACCTGGTCATGGAGCTCATGCGGGCGGCAACAGAGCCGAGGGCACCCACCTCGACGTCCGGCAGCACCGGCAGATCGACGTCTGGAAGGCGCCGGAAACCCGGTTCCGGCGCCGGGCTTCCCCTCGCTGAGCGCAGCCTCAGCGGCGGCCCGAGGGCGCGGCTTTCGGCGCGAGCCTCCGGAACCTGCCGGCTCATGGGGCGGCGGCGCCGCGCCACGATGACCGGGCTGACCTCGCGCTAGGACGAACCTAGGACGAACCCAGGACTCGTGAAGCTAACTTCGCCGGAACAGGATCAGGACAGGCAATCGTGTCCCGGTCCCGGCTCATCCGAAAATCTCAGGATGCTCACGCAACGTACGGCGGCAAGAGGCGCACAGGCGGCTACCCATGTCGGCATCCTCGTCGCGCCAGTGAGCGAACATTCGGCACGGAGGGGTCACGAATGTCCCGCGCAACAAGCAAAGCACTTCGCGTAGCGGTCCTGATGCTCGCGCCTGTTCTGTTCCTGCTGTTCACCACCGCGGGATCGGCCAACGCGTCCTGGCGCAACGGCGCGCTGTACAACCAGGAGTCGGGCAGGTGTCTCGACGCTGGGCCCGGCCACCTCCAGCAGTACGGCTGCAACGGCACGGCTGCTCAGAGGTTTACCGACATCTCGTCAACGCAGTACTACCAGCTTCAGAACGGCCTCGGGAAATGCATTGACTCGGGTCAGATGTATGCGTCTGGGGTCTTCTCCTGCAACGGAGGCGACTACCAGCTGTGGAGCGTCACCTACGTGGGGAAAGACGCCGCTGGGCGCACCTACTACCAGTTCCGCAACGTTCACTGGTCGGACGTGTGTCTCGACAGCGGCCAGAACTACAATACGGATATTTGGGGCAATCCGACCAACGGTTACCAGATGGGTCCGTGCAACAGCGGCACGTACCAGTGGTTCTACTGGAACTAGGAACTGTCCCGCCCGTCTTGGGATGAATTGCTGAGGCCCCGTGGGCTGAAGCGATTCCGGTCCCATGCTCGAAACTCGGCACATTTGAGGGGGGAACCATGATCACACGCACCGCCCGCACTCTGGCCGCGGCAGCGCTTGCCGTGGCCAGTGTCGGCCTCGGAGCCGTCGGCACCGCGCAAGCGGCTACGGCCAGTTGCGGCTACATCAACATCGGCTCGCCGGGCAACGTCACCGCGCACGGGATGTACGCCGGCCAGGTCGAGCAGATGTACAACACCTGCAACTACTACACCTGGGCGCACTTCCAGTGGGCCACTTCCTACCAGCAGGGGCCCTACCGCAGCGACACCGTGTTCGTGAGCATCATTTCGCAGAGCAACGGGGGCAAGGTGACCGGCCCCATCTCGACCGCCGTCAAGGACGTCGACTCGCCGGGGATGTACATCCACGACGCCGACCCGGACACGTTCATCGCCTACGCACAGGTCAACTGCGCCGACGCGTTTGGCACCTGGCACGCGTACGCGAACGGCGCGAACTGGGCCGGTCCGGCACCGCACAACTGCTGAACAGCCGTGGGCGACCGAGCCGGCAGGCGGTGACGCCCGAGGCCAACGGTCGCCCTGTTGCGCGGTTGTGACCTGCACGGTCCTGGGATCGGGAGAGTGGATCCGACGTGTGCGGTCGAGTCCTAACTGCTGGTTCCGTAGGCGGCCATGAACATGTCCAGCAGTCCGTCGACCGCGGCCTCGTCGATGGGGCGGGTTGACAGCAGGCTGCGGTAGTAAAGCGTGCCGCACAGCACCTCGGCGGCGAATTCCAGATTCGCCGCCGAGGTCAGTTCACCGGTGCGCTGGGCGCGGGTGATGCGGTCGAGGGTGCGCTGCTCGACGGTGACCAGGAATCGTTCGTGCAGGGTCGCCCGCAGCACTGGATCGGCCTGCGCCTCGCCGATGACCGCGCGGTAGACGGGGCCGATCGGCGGGCTGGAGAGGGCGAGGCCCGAGCGGAGGAACTGTTCGCGCAGATCCGCGCGGACGTCCCCGGTGTCGCGGTAGTCCAGGTCGCTGGTCCACACGCGGCTGAGCGCGTCGAGCAGCATCGCCGACATGGACGGCCAGCGCCGGTAGATCGTGTGTTTTCCGACCCCGGCCCGTCGGCCGACCGCCTCGATGCTCAGGCCCGCGTATCCGACCTCCGCGGCCAGATCGAGGGTTACCTGCAGGAGCTCCTCGGTGCGCGCGGCGCCTCGGCGCCTCGGCGTGGCGGGCGTGTCGGTCATGCCGCCATTCTAACGGCACGTGGCGTGCCGTTGACAATGCCGAGGGCTGGGCGCAGTATTCAGACTCGATCGGCACGTTGCGTGCCGATACCGGATGTGGCGGCACGTCGCCACCCACGCGCCCCTCAAAGGGAGATCTGCCATGCGCAGCACCGAAAGCAGCACGCACGAGGGATTCACGGCCGAGGAGCGGGCCGCGATGAAGGACCACGCCCAAGAGCTGAAGACGGCAGCCCGCCGCGGCTCGCGCGCGGACAAGGCGGCGGAGGCGGAGCGGGACGTACTCGCGAAGATCGCCGAGATGCAGGACTCGGACCGGATCATGGCTGAGCGGGTCCATGCCGTCATCACAGCCAACGCCCCGGCCCTCGCGCCGAAGCTCTGGTACGGGATGCCCGCCTACGCCCTGGACGGCAAGGTCGTGTGCTTCTTCCAGAGCGCGGAGAAGTTCAAAGCGCGCTACGCGACGCTCGGCTTCAGCGACCAGGCGAAACTGGACGAGGGCACGATGTGGGCGGCAGGTTTCGCCCTGACCGAGGTGACGGCCGAGGTGGAGGCGCGGATCGGTGCGCTCGTGAGACAGGCGGTGAGCTAAGGCGCGCCCGGTGACCGGGCTGGGCCCGCTGCGCCTTGGCGTGCTCGGCGGCCTGGCGCTGCTGGTCCTTGAATCACCCGAATGGCAGCTTGCCCGAGCCGGGAGGACATTGGGAGACGAGGGCGAACAGCGATGCCGGACCTGCCGATCGCCGCAGCGCCGTGTTGCCATTCGCCGACGACGCCTCTTGTCTGGAGGATCTTCGATGGCCGCCACCGACGTCACCGACCGCGCTTCCGCGCACACCAGCGGCAACGGTGGGAGGCGACACGGCACCACCACCATCGCCGACAACGTGGTCGCCACGATCGCCGGAATTGCAGCCCGCGAGACCGAGGGAATCTATGCCCTCGGCGGCAGCGCTTCCAGGGCGCTGGGATCAGTCCGGGACAGGATGTCCAGGTCTTCCGACCCGGGCAGGGGTGTCAAGGTCGAGGTGGGCGAGAAGCAGGCCGCGATCGATCTGGACGTGATCGTGGAGTACGGCGAACCCATCGAGGACGCCGCCAAAGAGATCGACACGCGCGTGACGGACGCGGTGGAGACCATGACGGGCCTGGAAGTCGTAGAGATCAACATCAAGGTGCTCGACGTCCACCTGCCCGGATCGGACGACGACGAAGACGACACGAACGGGGCCGGGCCGGGCGAACGGGTCCAGTAGAAGACTCGTCCCACGCGGCGGGATGACAGCGGAGCGATACCCGCCCGCCCCGACACCAGTACGGGTATCGGGGCGGGCGGGTTCATGGGGAGTGTGAGGTGGGTGCGACCGGGCGCTTCGGCGGGTGCCGGGTGGCACCCGTGGTTACAGCGTGCGGGGCAGGCGGTCGGTGAGCAGCCGGGTGAAGCGGGCCGGGTCGGGCAGGTCGCCCCCTTCGGCGAGCAGCGCGCTGCCGTATATCAGCTCGGCGATCTCCGCCAGTGCGGGTTCGTCGGCGCCTGCGTCGTGTGCTGTGCGCAGGGCGGTGATCAGCGGGTGTGCGGGGTTGAGTTCCAGGATCCGCTTGACGGTGGGCAGTTGCTGTCCCATCGCCCGGTACATCTTCTCCAGGGTCGGCGTCACGTCGTGGGCGTCGCCGACGATGCATGCCGCCGAGGTCGTCAGGCGTGACGACAGGCGGACCTGCTTGACCTGCTCGGACAAGGTGGTGGTCAGCCAGGGCAGCAGGGCGGCGAAGTGCTGCTCACGCTGGGCCTTCTCGGCGTCGGTTTCCTGGTCGCCGTCGGCGGACTCGTCGAAGTCGACCTGGCCCTTGGCGATGGACTGCAGACGGTGGCCGTCGAAGGCCGGGATCTGGTCCACCCACACCTCGTCGATGGGGTCGGTGAGGATCAGGACCTCGTACCCTTTGGCGGCGAAGGCTTCCATGTGCGGGGAGTTCTCCACCATCGTGCGGCTCTCGCCGGTCAGGTAGTAGATGGCGTCCTGCCCGTCCTTCATGCGCTCGACGTACTCGCGCAGCGTGGTGGTCTTCTCCGCGTCGTGCGTGGAGGCGACCGACACCAGCTCGAGCAGGGCCTCGGCGTTGTCCGTGTCCTCGACCAGGCCTTCCTTCAGGGCCCGGCCGAACTGCGCCCACACCTTCGCGTAGCGCTCGGCGTCCTTGGACTGCATGTCCTTGATGGCGCCGAGGACCTTCTTGACCAGGCGCCGTCGCACGCCGCGGATCTGGCGGTCGTGCTGGAGGATTTCGCGGGAGACGTTCAACGACAGGTCGCGGGCGTCCACGACACCCTTGACGAAGCGCAGGTAGTTGGGCATGAGCGCTTCGCAGTCGTCCATGATGAACACTCGCTTGACGTACAGCTGCACGCCGGACTTGGTCTCGCGGGAGAAGAGATCGAAGGGTGCCTGCGAGGGGATGAACAGTAGCGCCTCGTACTCGAAGGTGCCTTCGGCGCGCATATGGATCGTCTCGGCCGGGGCCAGCCAGTCGTGGCTGATCTGCTGGTAGAACTCGTTGTACTCGTCCTCGGTCACCTCGGTGCGCGGCCGGGCCCACAGCGCCTTCATCGAGTTGAGCGTGTCGACGTCGTGGGTGGTATCGCCCTCGGCGTCGGTGCGCTCGGTGGCCATCCGGATCGGCCAGCGGATGAAGTCGGAGTACTGCTTGACGATCTGACGGATCTTCGATGGGGACAGGTAGTCGGCGAGCCCGTCCTCGCTGTCGGCGGGCTTGAGGTGCAGAGTGACCGAGGTGCCCACGGGCAGGCCGTCGACGGCCTGGAGGTCGTAGGTGCCCTCGCCGTCGGACTCCCACTGGGTGCCGGAGTCGGTGCCGGCCCGCCGGGTGCGCACGGTGACCTTTTCGGCAACCATGAAAGCCGAGTAGAAGCCGACGCCGAACTGCCCGATCAGGCTCTCGGCGGTGGCGGCGTCCTTGGACTCCTTGATCTTCTCCAGCAAGCCGGCGGTGCCGGACTTGGCGATCGTGCCGATCAGCTCCACGAGATCGTCCCGGGTCATGCCGATCCCGTTGTCGCGGACGGTCAGTGTGTGGGCGTCCTTGTCGACCTCCAATGAGATGTGCAGGTCGGTGGTGTCGATCTCGACGTGGCTGGAGTCGGTCAGCGATTCCAGCCTCAGCTTGTCCAGTGCGTCGGAGGCGTTCGAGATCAGCTCGCGCAGGAAGATGTCCTTGTTCGAGTAGATCGAGTGAATCACCAATCGGAGCAACTGGCGGGTCTCGGCCTGAAATTCCAGCGTCTCGACACTGCTGCCCATTGGGTCTCTTTCTGTGGGAACGTCATGGACGGAGGGGACTCGGGCCGAGACGGACCGTTGCCCGCCGTCGGCATGGTTCGGGGCGGCCCGGACCGCACCCGCATTCTGTGAATCTCTGTGGCGGGAGTCAGGCATCGTCAACTGCTGTCGTCGGGAGCCGGTCGTCCAGCGCGTCCAGGCATTTGACGAGGTCGGTGTGGTGGGCATCGAGGTAGGGGCGCATGTCGGTCAGGGGGGCAATGAGCTCGGCGGCGTCGGTGGCGCCCAGGGCGGCATGCACGGCGGCCTGGGCTGAGCGCGCTTCGGGCGCGAGGTGAGCGAGGGCGGTGATCTGTCCGGCGAGGCCGCGCAGGTCGGCGGCGTTGGCGCGGGCCCAGGTAGCGATGGCGCGTTCGGCGGCCCTGGCCTGGCGGGTGGCCGTCACGCGTTGCTCGCCGGTGGTGCCGACGGCGCCGGGGCGGCCGCGCAGGTAGCGGCGTTCGGCGGCCTGGCGGCTGGCGACGCCGAGGGGGTGGGCGAGGTCGGCCCAGCTGGCGCCCGCCTCACGGGCGGTTTCGATCAGGCCGGTCTCCCAGCCCGCGAGCTGCTCGCGCACCTGCCGCAGCAGCATCAGGGAGGCCAGTGCCTGCTCGGCGCCGGGGCCGACGGCGTCGGAGGTCTCGTGCTGGGCATCGCGCAGGGTGTCGTCTATCGCGGCAAGGGCCGCGGCGGCGGCGAGGAAGGACGCCGGGCTGTGGGCGTCGGGGATGCTCGGGGTCGGCTGGTCGGCCGGGGTCAACAGGCACCTCCTCTGTCGTCACCACTTGGACGACACCATGTTTGTCATCCATTGGATGACATGTTACAACGGTTTCAGTGAAGCGCATTGGCAGCAACTGCCCGAACTTCCTGGAGGTGTTTTCCGATGTTGATGCGCACCGACCCCTTCCGTGACCTGGACCGGCTGGCCCAGCAGATGATGGGCCCGGGCACCTGGTCGAAGCCGTCCGCGATGCCGATGGACGCCTACCGCGAGGCCGACCAGTACGTGGTGGCCTTCGACCTCCCCGGCGTCAGCGCGGACGCGATCGACATCGACGTCGAGCGCAACATGCTGACCGTCAAGGCCGAGCGCCGGCCCGTGACGAAGGCCGACGACGTGCAGATGGAGCTGTCGGAACGGCCGCTGGGCGTCTTCTCCCGCCAGATCGTGCTGGCCGACACGCTGGACACCGAGCACATCCAGGCCGACTACGACGCAGGCGTGCTCACCCTGCGCATCCCGATCGCCGAGCGCGCCAAGCCCCGCAAGATCTCCATCGGCGTCGGATCCGGCCACAGGGAGATCTCCGGCTGAGCCGGACGGACGAAGCCTGACCAGCGGCGGAGGACGGGTACCTGATCTCCCCCCTCGCCCGTCCTCCGCACCCCGTGGACCTGAGGAAGGGTGGCGGCCGACATGACTTTGCGACGCCAAGCGTTCCTCGATCATGTGAAGGAACGCGGCGAATACGGCACGCTGCAGGAGGCCGAACGCGCGGCCCGCGTCGTGCTCGCCCTGCTGGGCGCACACCTGGTCGGCCAGGTACGCGCCCAACTGGCGGCGCGTCTGCCGGAAGAGTTCGCCCTGATCCTGCTCAACCCGCTGCAAAGCGCCGAGCCGCTGCCCCCGGAGCGGTTCGTACGCGCGACCGCGGCCTGGATCGAAGGCGCGACCGAACAGACCGCGGCCTGGGACGTCAGCGCCGTCCTGTCCACGGTCGCCGACGCCGCCGGCGACGGCCCTCTCAAGGAGATCCTGCTCCAGCTCCCCGTGGGCTACGACCTCCTCTTCGGCCGCCCCCAGCCCACCTGACCACCCACCCCCGGTGACCGCGCACGGCCACCCCGACCCTGGTGACAGAAAGGCAATCACCGATGATGTCCGACCAGAGCGCACCACTCCAGCAGCACCACGGAAGGACCTACGAGCACCTGCTGGAAACGGTCCGCTACGACGGCGCCTACCCCACCGTTGAGAAGGCCGAGGAAGCCGTCCGCCTCGTCCTCGCCGGACTGGGACGCCAGCTGACCGGCGACGAACGCGTCGAACTGGCCGCCCGCCTGCCCCTCGAAGCCGCACGCATCCTCACCGCCCAGATCCCCGACACCCAGCCGCTGGGCGGCTGGGCCTTCGTCAAGGACCTCGCCGCCCGCACCGGCGCCTCGCTGGCCACCACCCGCTGGGACACCGGATCCGTCTTCTCCGCCGTCGCGGCCTACGCCGGCCCCGACCTGCTGACCCGCATCTTGCGCCAGCTCCCCTCCGGCTACGCGCTGCTGTTCGGCCGCGCCGAACTCCTCCCCGCCGCATAGCCGGAGACGTGCGTGCTCGGGGCGGGCGCGACGACCACCGCGCCGCTGCCCGCCCCGAGCCTGCGCGGACTCCGACAGTCACGCCTGCCACTGGCGGGCGGCGGCGGGGAGCACGGCCATCTCCGTCGGCTGCTGTACGGGGGCGGGGCCGGTGGGAAGACCGTGCGCCCTTCCACCACGCCACGTCAGCCACTCCTCTGCAGCCTCGGCCCGCTCTGGTTGGTCCTCTGATGGTGCGACCGGTCGAGCCGACACGCCCGCGGCCGCCCAGGCTGCGTTCGCCTGGGCGGCCCGCTCGTGCGTCCGGGCCTCAGCCGGCAGCCCCGGCCGGTGTCGTGGTCGTGGTGAAGCCTTCCTTCTTGTTCGCGGTGATCGCGAACTCGTTGGTGAACGTCGTGCTGAGGTCCACCGACGAGGTCACGTTCCCTACCATCTGCTCCGTGGCCAGTGCGGTCTTGGGGCCGCCGGCGGGCATGATCCCGTCGGGCAGGAACTGCCCCTTGTCCTCATTGAGCGCCTTGATGTAGTCGGCCTTGGTGACCAGCTGGTTCTGCACGAAGGACTGCGGCAGCTTGTCGGCTATGTCGGCGGCGCTGTGCGTGTTGATCCAGTGCATGGTGGCCACGAGAGCGTCGACGACCCGCTGCGCCGCGTCCTTGTGGGACGTCACCCAGTCGGTACGGGCGAGGACGCTCGCCCCCGGGAAGGCTCCGCCCAGCGCGGCCTTGGCGCCGTCGGTGGTGGCCAGGTCGACCGCGGAGGTGCCGACGCCCTTCTTCTCGATCGCGGCGACCGTCGGCTGCGTCGTCATCACGCAGTCGGCCTTGCCGTTCTGCAGCGCCGCCACGGCGGTGGAGCCCGCACCGACCGCGAGCCGGTGGTAGTCCTTGGTCTTCACGCCCTTCTGTGCCGCGATGAACTGGGTGAGGGTGTCGGTGCCCGAGCCCAGGTCGGTGACGCCGAGCGTCTTGCCCTTGAAGTCGGCACCGGACGTCACGCCGCTCTTCGTGGTGCACATCTCCCGCTCCCCCGGCGCGCCGGACAGCTGGACGATGTCCTCGACTGCCTTGCCCTTCGCCTGGAACTCGATCGTGTGGTTGTACCAGGCGCCAGCCATGTCCACCTGGCCCGAGGCCATGGCCTCCTCGGCGCCGACGCCGCCGTCCTGCTCGGTGCTCAGCCTGACGTTGACGCCGTACTTCTTGTAGTAGCCGAGGCTCTCGGCGAGTTGGTACGGGAGGTAGATCTGCTTGTCGATGCCGCCGACCATGAGCTTCACGGTCGGGGTGCCGCCGGAGCCGGACGAGCCGGAGTTGCCTGAACACGCGGTGGCGGCGGCGAGGGCGAGCACGGTGATGAGCGATGCGGTGAGGGTTCTCTTGGGCATGGCGGGGCTGACACCTTTCAGGATGGCGGGTGCTGGTGGTCTGGACGGGACAGCAGGAGGGGGATCAGAGCGCGTTCGCCTCGGAGGGGGCCGGCGGGCGCCAGGAGAGCAGGCGGCGTTCGAGCTTGCCGATGAGCCATTCGGCGCCGAGGACGATCACCGCGATGACGAGCATCGTGGCGAACACGCCGTTGGGGTCGAAGTTGTTCTGCGCGGTCTTGATGACCAGGCCAAGACCGCTCTGCGCGCCGAGCACCTCCCCGACGAGGGCGCCGACGATGGCGAAGCCGAAGGCACTGTGCAGGCTGGCGATGATCCAGGTCAGCGCGGAGGGCACGATGACGTGCCGGGTGATCTGCCAGCGGGAGGCGCCGAGCACCCTGACGTTGGCCAGGACGTTGCGGTCGACCTCGCGCACACCCTGGAAGGCGTTGAAGAAGACGATGAAGAACACCAGTACAGCGGCGAGAAGGATCTTCGGGGTCACTCCGATACCGAAGGCGACGATGAAGATCGAGCCGAGGACGATGCGCGGGATCGCGTTGACCATCTTGATGTAGGGACCGAGCACGTCGGAGAGGTAGCGGCTCTGGCCGAGCGCGACACCGAAGACGATGCCGGTGAGGGAGCCCACGGCGAAGCCGACGAGCGCCTCTTGGATGGTGGTCCAGATGTTCTGGTAGAAGGAGCCGAACTGGGTGCCGTGCTGGAAGAGTTCGATGAGCCGCTTCCAGATGCCCGACGGCTGCCCGTAGAAGAAGGGGTCGACGATGCCCCAGGTCGTGAACGCCTGCCAGCCGCCGATCACGAAGACCGCGAGGCCGATGCGGCCGGCCCAGACCCTGGCGGCTCGGCGCCGTACGGCGCGCCGGGCGGCGCTCGCGGGCGAGACCTTGCCGCCACCGGTGGCGGAGGTGGTGGAAGCGGTGGACGTCGTGCTCATGCGTTGCCTCCTGCGGTGAGTGCGTAGGCACGCTCCACCTCTTCTCGCAGCGTGTCCCAGATCCGGTGCTGGAGTTCGATGAAGCGGGGCTGGAAGCGGATCTCCTGGACGGAGCCGCGCGGCCGGGGAAGATCGATGTCGAAGACCGCCTTGACCGAGCCCGGGCCGGATGTCATCACGACCACCTTGTCGGCGAGCGCCACCGCCTCGTCCAGGTCGTGGGTGATGAAGATGACGGTCGGACGGATCTGCTCCCACAGGCTGAGCAGCTCGGTCGACATGATCGCCTTGGTCTGTACGTCGAGGGCGCCGAACGGCTCGTCCATGATCAGGATCTCGGGTTCGTTGATCAGGGCCGCGGCCATCGCCACGCGCTTGCGCATCCCACCGGACAGCTGGTGGGGGTAGCGGTCCTCGAACCCGGTGAGGCCGACCCTGCGCAGCCAGTCACGCGCCGAGGCCTGCGCCTGCTGCTTGGGCACCTTGCGGAACACCGGGCCCATCAGCACATTGCCGAGGACCGTCTTCCAGGGCAGCAGCGCGTCGGTCTGGAACATGAAGCTGACGCCGTCGGTGACGCCGTCCACCTCGCGGCCGCCGACGCGGACCGAGCCCTCGCTGGGCCGGTCGAGCCCGGACACCATGCTCAGCGTCGTCGACTTTCCGCATCCTGTGGGACCCACCACCGCGCAGAACTGACCGGGCTCCACGGTGAACGAGACGTCTTGCAGCGCGGTGAACACCTCGCCGGCGGGAGTCAGGAATCTCTTCGTGAGCCCGGTGATCTCGATGCGTGCGTTCGCACGATCCGCCGCACCGGCCTCCGCAATCCTCCCGACGTCGTTTCGCGAAGCCATGAGGCCGCTTCCTTCCTTCTTTCGGGGTCCCCGGAAATCCCCCGCTGTTCTGTCGGGTGATGTCCGGGGAGTCCTCGCCGACCGAGGAAGGCAGACGCTAGAGAGCGGCGCGCGTTACCGCGCTGTTTCCGAGCTATCTCGCGATAGCCGCGTAACGGGGACTTCTGCTCGTTTTGCTCAGCGGGTGAAGGGTGGGCAGCGTCCCGGCCATGCGGCACAATCACGCCACCCGCCCATCCGGTACGGGCCGGTCCGGCATGACGCACCACCGCAGCGAAGAGGTACCCCGTGACACCCATCCGATTCCGGGCAGGACCCAGCGGAAGGCGGAGGCTTTCCACCCGGATCCTCGCCAACCAACTGGTCATCCTCGCGCTCACGGGCCTGATCGGCTTCATCCTGTTCGCGTTCGCCCAGCGGGCCGAACTCGACCACTCCTACGAGCAGCGCGCCCTGGCAGTCGCCAAGATCACCGCCGCGGATCCGCAGATCCAGCACGGCACGCAGTACGGTGACGACGCCGTGGTGCAGTCGGTCGCCCAACGCATCGGCCGGGCCTCGGGGGCGTCGTACGTGGTCGTGATCGACATGCACCGCATACGTCACTCCCACCCCATCGCGGCCCTGATCGGCAAACCGGTCGCGGAGCCGATCGTGGTGAAGGACGGCCACCCGCACGTCGGCATCGACCAGGGCGCGACGGGCCGGTCCGCCAACGGCAAGGCCCCCCTGTACAGCCCCTCCGGCGCACTGATCGGCGAGGTGTCGGTGGGCCTGCCGGAACGCGACGTGCTCGGCGAACTGTGGAACGAGCTGCCCACCTTCGGCCTGTACGCCGCGCTCGCCACCGCCATCGGCGCCGCGGCCGCCTACCTGCTGGCGCGGCGGCTGAAGCGGGCCACGTTCGGGCTGGAACTGGAGGAGCTCGCCTGCCTGATGCAGGACCGCGAAGCCATGCTCCACGGCATCCGAGAAGGCGTCGTCGCCTTCGCCCCCGACGGGCGGATCACCGTCGTCAACGACGAGGCCCGGCGCCTGCTCGGCATCGGCACCGCGCTCGGCCACCGGCTGGAGGAGGTCCTGCCCGACGGCCGCCTGCGCCGCGCCCTGGACGGCACCCTCACCGGCGCCGACGTCAGCGTCCTGACCGACGACCACTGCCTGGTCGTCAACCGCATGCCCGTCACCCTGCACGGCCGCGAACTGGGCGCCGTGGTCACCGTACGGGACCGCACCGAGCTGATCGGCCTGCTGCGCGAACTGGACTCCGTACGCGGGCTGACCGACGCCCTGCGGGCCCAGCAGCACGAGTTCACCAACCGGATGCACACCGTGGCCGGGCTGCTGGACATCGGCGACCACAAGTCCGCGTACGACTACGCCATCGACACCGCCCGCTCCGGACAGGCCCTCACCGAAGCCGTACGCCGCCACATCGGAAACCCCCTGATGGTCGGACTCATCGTGGCCAAGACCACGGTCGCCGCCGAACGCGGGGTAAGGGTCGTCCTCACCGACGACTCCGCGCTCAGCGACGACCCCCCACACCTGCGGCGGCTGCTGACCATCGTCGGCAACCTGCTCGACAACGCCGTCGACGCGACGGCCGAGGCACCTCCCGCGGACGACGGACGCAGGATCCTGCTCACGGTGACCGAGGGCGACGGCCAGATCGTGGTGCGCGTGGCGGACAACGGCCGGGGCATCGCCCCCGGCACCGCACAGTCGATCTTCGAGGACGGCTGGTCCACCCGCCCCGAGCGGGGCACCGCGCGACGCGGCCTGGGGCTCGCACTGGTGCACCGTCTGGTGCAGCGACACAGCGGCACCATCACCGTCAGCGAAGGCCCAGGCGCGGTCTTCACGGTCGTACTGCCACAACAAGGCACACAACAAGGCGCGCAACCGGGCACAGCGCCGGCGCCAGGGGCCGCACTGTCCACGAAGGCGTTGCCGATGGGAAGTGACCTCCGATGATCCGGACCCTCGTAGTGGACGACGACTTCCGCGTCGGCCAGATCCACAGCGACTACGTGCGCCGCGTCCAGGGCTTCGACGTGGTCGGCCGAGCCGAGACCGTGGCCGATGCCCTGCTCGCGGTCCCCGCCCTGCGGCCGGACCTGCTGCTGCTCGACATCTTCCTGCCCGACGGCAGCGGGCTCGACGTCCTGCGGCACCTCAGCCAGGACCAGGTCGCCACCCGCCCCGACGCCCTGGTGATCACCGCAGACCACGACATCTCCTCCGTCCGGGCCGCGATGAAACTCGGAGCCGTCGGCTACCTGGTGAAACCCTTCGGCTCCGCCGACCTCGCCGAACGCCTCACCACCTATCGCCAACTCCGCGACCGCGTGGACGCGCTCAGCCAGGCGGCCACGGCGGACCAGGCCGACGTGGACGCTCTGTTCAGTGCCGCCCGCCCACCGGCAGTCCCCCGCATCCCGTCCAAAGGCCACTCCGCCCCCACCCTCAGCGCGATCCACCAGGCCCTACGCGCCAGCCGCAGCGCCCTGTCGGCCGCCGAGGCCGCCGAAGCAACCGGCGTATCCCGCGCCACAGCACAACGCTATCTGTCCTACCTCGTCAAGGAAGGTACGGCCCGCCTGGAACTCCGCTACGGCACCAACGGCCGCCCCGAACACCGCTACCTCATCACGCGCTGAACCACTGGGCGAAGTGACACCGCGCTGTCATCTCGCACCACGACGCTTGCGCTGCTTGGGCCGACCACGTGCGGGGCGGGCCAGCGCTACCTGGTGTCGTACTTCGGCTTCGCGGCGCCGATCGCCGGTCTCTCGAAAGATGGCAGCAGCGGTGGAAAGAGCCTCAATGGCCTCGTCGAGCCTGCGGACTTGACACAGACTGAGCCCGACGTTCTTCCACGCGATGCCTTCGCCGTGGCGGTCGCCCAGCTCCCGGCACAGCGACGCGTCCTGCGTACCAACGTCTGCGGCCTCATCGAATCGGCCTTCTTCGGCGAGGGCGTGGCCAAGGAGATTCAGTGTGGAGGCGGCGCTGCGGCGGTCGCCGATTTCGCGGAAGAGGCTGACAGCGGTGGTGAGCGGAGCGACGGCCTCGTCGAAGCTCCGCTTCTGGACAAGAAGTTGCCCGAAGTTGGCCTGCGCCATGGCCTCGCATCGAGGATTTCCGATCCCCTTGGCGAGACGAGCAGCACCGAGGACGGCGTCGGCGGCCCCGTCGAATTCACGCATCCGGATCAACGCGGCCCCGAGGTTGTTCAGAGCGAGTGCCTCCCCGTGCGGGTCACCGCACTCACGGAAGAGGGCAACGGCATCGGTGTGAGCCTTGACTCCCTCCCCGAACCTGCGGGCGCCGACCAGGGCCAGCCCGAGGGTGTCCAGCGTCACGCCCTCTGCGTGGCGGTCGCCCACCTCTCTCCAGTGAGCGACAACCTCGGACATGTAGCCGACGGCCTCCTCGGATCCGCCCAGTTCGATGTGGATGGACCCCAAGATGCCCACCACCCTGGCTCCGCCCAGGCTGTCCCCCACCTCCTCGAAAATGCCCGCAGCATCGGTGAGGACATTGGCAGCCTCCACGTACTTCTCCAGGGACGCCAGGGCCTGTCCGAGATTGCTCAACGTCGCGGCTTCCGCGTGGCGGTCTCCGGCCTCTCGGCAGAGATCGAGAACCGCCGTGAAGGTGTCGACAGCTTCGTTGAACCTGCCCGCACGGATGAGGGCGCGCCCCAGACCTTCGAGCGCTCCTCTCTCGTTGCGACGGTCTCCGGCCTCACGGCAGACAGCGACGGCGACAGTACTGAGGTGGATCCAGTCGTTGGCGTACTGGCGCAGGTCGAAGAACGCGCCGAGAGCCAGTACAAGACCTGTCGCGGCGGCGTGTTGTGCGGGGGCGGCCGTGGCGGCGGCGACGAGGTTGTTCCGTTCGGCATCCAGCCACGCCAGCGCCTGATCGCGGTCGGTGAACGTGTCCGGGAGGGTCAGGCCCGGCGTTGTCACCAGGTGGATGTCGGCCGCCTGAGCGGCAGTGAGGTAGTGGTCGAGCAATCGCGCCAGCGCCGCATCCCGGCCGTCGTCCGTGGCGCGGGCGCGGCCGACCTCGTCGGAGAAGAGCCGGACCAGGTCGTGCATCCGCCAGCGGCTCCAGACCCGCCCGGGCTCGACCAGGTGCGCGTCGGCCAGGTTTTGCAGCAGTTCTTCGGCCCTGTCCGTGTCGGTGCCGGCAAGGTGGGCGGCGGCTTCGGTGGACAGGTCGGGGCCGGGGTTGAGGGGCAGCAGCCGGAACAGCCGGGCGTGATCACCGTCGAGGAGTCGATAGGACAAGTCGAAGGCCGCCCGTACGGCCCGGTCGGGGCGGGTCAGCTTGTCCAGGCGGGTGTGCTCGGCCTCAAGGGCGGTGGCCAGGGAGGTCGCGGGACGGGCAGGCGCGGCAGCCAGGACGGCGGCGGCGATACGCAGGGCCAGCGGCAGACCCGCACAGAGACGGGCAATCAGCGTGGCCGCTTCCCGATCGTCGGCAATGCGGGTGTCACCGTCTCCTCGGGCGTGGCGTAACGCCTGGTCGAGCAGGGCGATGGAGGCCGACTCCTCAAGAATGTCGAGGTCGTGGAGGCGGGCGTCGAGTCCGTCGAGCGTGTGGCGGGAGGTGACAAGAGCCGCGGTCACCCCGTCGGTAGGCAGCAGCGGGCGGACCTGCTCGGCGGAGGAAGCGTTGTCGACGACCACCAGGATCCGCTGCTGGCGTTCGGCGTAGGCGGCCAGCACACTGCGGTACAGCCGCTGCCGGTCCTGCAGACCGTCGGGTATGTGATCGCCGGGCATGCCCAGTGCGCGCAGCAAGCCCTCAAGGGCCCGTTCGGGAGACAGGCGGCGCTCGGGGTCGTAGCCGAACAGGTCGGTGAAGAGCACCCCGCCGGGGAACCAGCCCGGCTTCTTGCGGGCCCGGGCGGCGGTCTGGATGGCCAGTTCGGTCTTGCCGATGCCGGCCAGACCGGACACGGCGGTCACCAGCACTGCCCGCCCGGCGTCCGGGCCGCTCGCGCCCGGGGCCAAATTCTCCAGCAGCCGGCCGACGTCTTGGTCGCGGCCGGTGAAGGCGGTGGAGGGGGCGGGCAGTCCGGACAGGGCCGGGGTGATCTGCGGCGGCAGCTGCACGGTGACGTTCCGGCCCTGGATGACCGCGTGGAAGAAGATCCCGCCGCTGATCGTGTTGCTGACCCCGCCATCCGCCGCGCCGTCGCGCGCTGCCTCTGTCCGCCCCACGCCGGTCAACCCCGCGCCGCTCGGGAGGTGCTGTCGCTGTCGCCGGTACCGGCCGCGGGCTGCGCGGCAGGTGCGGAGGGCCCGGAAGGCGGGGCAGTGAAAGACAGGCCGGAGAAGTCCCGGCCCTGCAGCACCGGCCCGTGCTGCGTACCACCGCTGATGGAGTTGTGCAACGTGCCGTCGCCAGTTCTCACCAGCTTGGCCTGCGCCTGCCAGGCTTCAAGGCCGGTGCGGAAGTCCGAATCCAGCGCGGCCCGCACCGCGAGTGCGGCGCTCAGCGCCTGCGCTTGCTGGTCGTCTGCCGGATCCTGTTCCAGCCGTGCCAGCTCCGCCTCCCCGGAACTGACCACCGGCGCCTGTTCACCGGCGTCGCGGCGGAACGGACGCCGCACCAAAGCCGTCAACCCCGCCCAGGCCTGCCGCCCGAGCTCCCCGCCAGCCCCGCCGGCCAGCGCCGCCAGCAGCCCTACCGATACCGGGTCCACTCCGCACCACCTTCACATTCCGTCATGAGGTTATTACTAGGAACGGACGAGCGGGAAGGAACCGAGAGTTCCCACCCGTCACCACATGCCGCCTCCTGGCGCCCGCGCTCGCTGGCGGATTCGTGAGCGGGAAACCGGGCTGAGGATCATCCGCCAGGTGGCGAAGTCACTCGACGAGGCAACGTGGACCTCCCGGATCCGCTGGCCACCTGGCCGAGGTCGTTCCAGCCGCCGTGGCCGTCACCGCCGTTCCGGAGGTAGACGCCGGCGGAGCTGGACAAGGGGTCGGTGTGGATGTAGTCCGCGTTTCCGCCGCCGTCGAACCGGCGCACCACACCGAGCGGCGTGACCTGCCGGACAAGCCCTCAGACTTCCCCGAGCGATGCTGTGGCCGCCCCGGCCAGAAGAGAACTGGTCCCCGGCTAAGGGATACCGGGGACCAGTCCGACGGCGCACGATCAGATGACGTCGTCGCGAAGGCCGATCCGCGTCACGGCTGCCCACACCACTTTCACTGCAAGCGCCACCACGAACCGCCCTGCTAATTGCTTAGCCCACGACTCCTTCTCCTTCTCGGCCATCTCAACCTCCACCTTTTCCCAGGATGAACAGCGCCACCGGCAAGGCCGGTCCGCTGCCGAGTCGGTAGGGGCTACCGACTCGCCCGTGAGGGCGGAGGAGCCGGGGCGGCGTCCCTTGTCGCCGCCCCGGCCCCCACCCCGTGTCCTGGGAAACAGGAGGTTGTGCAGCTATTTTATCGCAACCCGCCACAGCCGACAGGGAGTTGACGCCGTAGCCCAGGCCCTCAGGCAGTCAGGCCGGGCGCACCCGAGATCGAGGAACGCTTCGTGGACGTCGTCGCGGTTCTCCCAGCGGATCCGCCAACGGCGAAACCAGTGCAGGTGGGCGAACCCGCGCTCCACAACCGAGCGTTGCCTGCCGAGGCCCGAGCCGTGCTCAGTGCCGCGACGGTTGATCAGCGGCAACAGCCGAGGTCGCAGACGAGACGACCCAACTTGTCGTGGTGGTAGCCGCGGTCACCCAACGCCAGGTCAGGGCGGCGGCAGGGCTGGTCCCCGCTTGCCTCGCACCGGTGGCGCCACCTGGAGATCTTCGGCATCCGCGACCCACAGCCGTGGAGTATGTCCACACCGCCCACCCAGGCAAAGGCAGCCCCACCGACCAGTTGGACACCCATCTGCCACCGCCTGAAACCGCCCGCCCCCGACTGGCAGGGATGTCGGTCACCGAGTCGCTGTACGCGCATGGTCAGGCTGTGTTGTAGATGACTGGGGCGATCAGGTCGTGCAGAGTCTCCGCGAAGATCTCGCGCACTGCCGCGTATTCCCATCATGCGGGCCGCGCGGATGCACGTGCGCATCCCACCCATCCGGCCGTGTTCCTTACCCCCGGCCGAATACACGAACTGGGCATACGCACTGGTCGGCGTAACCTCGTGGGCCGGTTGATGAAGCCGCCCTCGCGGAAGGAGCGCCCGAAGACGAGTGTGCTGGCCTTGGCGACCACGATCTTGTCGCGACCGAAGAACGCCGCCATGTGCGGTGGCCAGGCGGCCGGTCTTACCCAAGTCGCTTACAGACGACCACCGTTCGGCGTAGGCCCAGGGGCGTGGGTTTGCCTGAGAGGGGTGTCGGGTACACCATGGAAGTCACGGATCGTTCGCGATCTCGGCAGGAATACCAGCAGGTCAGAGCCCAGATCGACCGCAAAGCCACAGGCACTTCAAGGTCGGTCTGAGTACGAGCCGTTGCCGGTCAGGCGACGGCTTCTTTGTTGGTCCGTGATGGTGCATGTGGAGCCACACGAACAGGAACTCGGTGGGCCACCCGCAGCGCGGCGAAACGATACGGGCGGCCCGCCTCATCCGACTCGGAAAGACGGGAGCACCACCAGTATGCCCAGATCGCAGGCTCCGCCACCTCGACCCACCATGCACCTGGTCATGTACTGCTCGGCCTTAACCGCCGGCGTGCTGATCGTCATCCTCGGTCACTCCAGTCCGGTTCAAGCATCCAGCTTCGTAGCGCCGTTCCTCGTCGTCTTCGAAGGGCTGCGACACCGCGGGGAGTGAACGTCAACTGGCAGGGGCCGACAGGCACCACCGTCAACCTGCCAGCGTTCCTGACACCAGGTGCTGCGGACTATCGAGCCACACCCGCTCGTGCTCGGCTGTCACAGTCATACCGAACCGGGTGACGTCAGGCTTGCCGGCCTCGGCCCACCCGTAGTGGGCGGCCTCGAGGTGGTCCCACAGGCGGCGGGGCCCGCCCTGGTAGACCGTGGACTCCGACTGCTCGTCGTGCAGAACGGCCGCGGCCCAGGAGCGGTCAGAGATCCCGTACAGCCAGAAGCTGACGCTGGGGCCTCGCCTGTCGGTGAAGCTGACGCAGTCGCGCCCGACGCTCAGGCCCGCCACGAAGCGGAACGGGTGGCCAAGATCCTCAGCGGTCAGACCGGTGGTGGTGACGCAGTCGGCCGCCGCGGCGACGTCCCCGCCGGGGACATACTCAGCATGCGGCGCCCGCGCCAACCGGTGGGCGCGCGCCTTCATGAATTCCACCGGCCGGGTGAACCGCCCCTCAGCGCTACTCTGATCATCGGCCACTACCAGGCGCACCACGGCGTCGGCGTGGGAGTAGTGGGTGCCCCAGGGTGTCACGATCACTCCTGCGGGGGCTGTCTGCTGCACCCATGTGTAGGGAATCGAGCGCACCGCCATCGTCGCGATCACCCTGTCGTAGGGGGCGCCCGGCGGGTGCCCGAGCAGCCCGTCACCGACGACAACCTGCGGGTGCACGTGGGCGTCGTGCAGGGCGGTCGCAACAGAAGGATCCACCTCAACGGTGGTGACGTGGCTGTCGCCGAGATAGCGGGAAGGAGGGCGGCGTGCCATCCGGTGCCGGTACCGATTTCCAGGACACGCATACCGTCGCGCACGTCCAGGTCGCGCAGCATCGCGGCGACCACAGAGGGCGCGGATGCCGACGACGTCGGCGCCGTGCCCACAGCGGCACCCTCGTGGCGGCCGTCGTCCCACTGCGTGGTGATCGGCACGTTCGCATCGACGTAGCCGTACCAGCGCCCGGCGTCAACCTCGCAGTTGACGCCCGTGCTTGTTCTGGTCTCCATGTCGTAGGGCCACATCACCGGCGGCAGGAACCGGGCGCGGTCCACCGCGGTAAGGGCCTCCGCCCACTGCGGCGCCAACGCACCGCTGTCGAGCAGGGAGCGCACCAGCGCCGCCCAACCGGGCCGAACGGTGCGACCGGTCATCGTCACTTTCGGTGCGTTCCGTCCCCAGGCGGGATGTCCCCGTCAGGCGACGGAGGCTCCTGCGGAGGCGTCCACGGAGTCCCCGGGTGCCCGTCCTCGTCACCGCCACGGTTTCCCTCCTGCACCACAGGGTTCGCCGCAATCGCGTTCACCCGCATAGTGCCCCCGTTCTGTAGTCCTGGCGGTGTCCGGACACAACGGTAAGCACCCGCGCAGGCACCCGACAGAGTGCCTGACAGAGGGTCATATCGCCGCCCGCACAACTTCACCTATCCGAATCTCCTGCCTCGCGGTGCCTCGGTAGCCCGGGCGATCCTCCATCAGGCGGCCGCAGGGCCTCTCCGCCAAGATGCCCCCGGACCAGGCCATCGACACGGAACACTCCAATACCGGGGCCTCCTGACGCTGCTCGGTGATTCGACACCAACGAGCTGTTCAGAAGGCCCCACCCCTGTGCACCGAACCCGCGAGATCACCCGAACGGGAATCGCGTTCGAAACGAGGTCCAAGATCGGCACAACATCAGCGACTGAGGGTTCAGGAGAAGGTCCAGGTAAGGCTGTTCGTGCTCGCGCCGGTGTTCTCCTGGTCCACCGCCGCTCGCTGGGTCGTCGAGCCCGCGACGCCGATGTTCAGGCCGCTGCCCACCCCGACGAGCATGTAGTTGCTGCCGGAGAGGCTGCCGACCAGGTCGAGGGACCACTGCTGGTTGGTCCCACCGTTGCAGGTCCACTGTTGCAGGTGAACGCCGGAGTCCGTCCACTGGTTCGGCACGTCCAGGCACAGTCCGCTGTTGGTGTTGATCAGCGTGTAGATGTTGTCCGCCACTTTGGCGAGGGTCCATTTCTGGTTGGCGCCACCATTGGACGGCCACTGGATGACCGGGGCGCCGTTGGAGGTCGAGGAGCCGGAGGCGTCCATCCGCATCGAACTGCCGGCGTTGGTGAGGGTGTGGACGCCGGCGGCAGGCACTCCGCTGTTCGGCGTCCAGGTTCCGGCGGAGACGTCGAGCGACCAGGTGGGGTACTGGCCGAGGTTCACCGTCGTTCCCCTGATGGTCAGCGGGAGCCAGATCAGCTGGGAGCTTCCGAGATCACTGGTGCTCCAGCGGTCGCCCGCGTAGATGTACGTGGTGCCCGAGGCACCTTGCACGGTGATGATGTTCGCCGTCTGGCTGTTGTAGGTATTGGTGCCGGGTGCGGCGAAGTCCCGGAAGGCGGACCAGGGTCCGCTCAGGGAGGTGGCAGTGGAGTACATGTTGTCGTTGGTGGCCCACCCCGTCATTTGCGAGCCGAGCAGGTAGTACCTGCCGCCCGTCTTCACCATGGCCGGGGCCTCGGCGCCGGGCAGCAGCGCCACAGCGCTGGTGACGGAGAGGTAGTCGTCCGAGAGTCTGTCGATACGCAGCCCGCTGGCGCGGTCCTCGGTCAGCAAATAGGCGCTGCCGTCGGTGTCCTGGAACAGGCCGATGTCCCGGCTCTGGAAGCCCAGCGGACGGAAACTGCCCCGGTAGCTGTAAGGGCCGCAGGGGGTACTGCTGGTCGCCACGCCGACCTTCGCTTCGGAGTAGTCCGTGCTGTCGATGTGTATGTACATCACGTATGTGCTGGTCGAGGCGTTGTAGATGACCTTCGGCCGCTCCACGATCCGGTTGGGGCCCAGGTCGCCGCTGCCCTGCTTGGTCAGCGCCACGCCCTGGTACGTCCAGTTGGCCAGGTCGGTCGAGGTGTAGCAGGGGATGTCTTGGAAAGAGGTGTTGGAGGAGTTCTCTCCTGTCTTGTCCTCTCCAAAGCCGTACCAGGTGTTGCCGACCTTGACGATGCCGAGGCCATGCAGCTGGGGGGTGTGACCGTTCTGGTCGGTCCTGGTTACTCCTAGTGTGAACGACGCGGATACCGCGCTCGCTTGCGTGGCGGGCAGTAGCAACACCGCTAGAGTCCCGAACAGGGTGAGGAAAACGACCAGCGCGGCCCGCCACCGGCGGGCTGCATGTCTGCGGTGCCGTGTCCTGATGATCATGGGTAGCACCTTTCCGTTGAGGTCGGGGGTCGCGTCGGAGCGCGCACGAGGATGAGTGGGTGGACTCGGGCGCTTGAGCCGTAGTCAGGCCGATCTCCATCGACGGTCAGCCCCGCGACCGCTTCTGGTCGGCACCGCCGTTGAAGGCGTAGATATCGATCTTGGTGCCGTTGACCGTGCCTGCCCGTAGGCATCGAGCCACTTGCGTGGCGACCAGGCCCGGCGCCGAGGCCGCCGCTGCGCGCCCGCTCCCCGCGAAGTGTTTGTGGTCTGACCACAATGCGCCGACGTAAGCTGAGGAGCATTTGGGGTGGCGGTTCATTCCCAGCCCGGACGCATTCAAGGAGCACGCACATGCCCACAGCGGTCAGCTTCCAGAAGCCTCGGGCGCAGGCACAGAGACGGTGTCGATGACGGGTGCCGGCCCACCCGGGTTGGTGAAGCGGAGAGTGTTGCCCTGGCCTCCGGCCTTCAGGCGTACACGGGCGACAGCGGTGTTCACAGCCGAAGTCCCTCCGGTGGTGGGGAAGGCGAGCTTCACCGGCGGGGTGCCGTTGACACTCAGGTAGGCATAGCGATTGGCCGCATCCGGGTTGGCGTAGGAAATTTGGAGCGTGTACTCGCCGGAGTGATCGACGGTGACGTCGCTCATCTGCACGCTGCCCGCCTTGGCTGTCTGGCTTGAGCCAGGCAGGTTGATCGCGTCGACGACGATGGTGTCAGCGCTGGACGCCGGGTTCTTCTGGCCGGTGACCTTGATGGTCAAGGTGTGGTCACCTGCGGCCAGGCCGGAGGCGGAATAGAGCACTTGCTGGTACGACTTGCCGCCGGCGGTGTACGTGTCCACGGTGGCGACCTTCGAGCCGTCCAGGTAGACATCCGCGATGCCGCCGTTGGTGTTCTTCGGGCCGATCCACTGGGCCTGCGTCCCCGTGAACGCCACGCTGACGCTGTCGTCGGCAGTGGTGCTGTACGTCTCGGTCTGGTCGTAGTCCTCCTGCGACCAGTCCTGGTTGGTCGCAGGAGTCCAGGTTCCCGTGTACTTCAGGGCGGGATCGAAGTCGTCGTAGGTGAACGGGGAAGAAGACGGCATTCCCAACTTTCCGACGGCCGAACTGCCTGTGCATGCCGTACACGCGACCACGGCGGCCCCGTCGCCCAGAACTGCGTCCGAGTCCGCTTCGTAGGTGGTGTAGGTGCGCTGCGGACTCCACGTGCCGGCGTTGACATCGATCGACCAGGCCCGCTGCCAGGACAGGCTCGCGGCTCCTCCGCCGATCGTCATCGGGAGCCAGATCGGAGCGGAGTCGTACAGGTGACTGGAGTACCAGCGGTCCCCGATGAACACGTAGCTGGTCCCGTGCCGGCCTGTGACCGGCAGGACGAAGCTGGTCTGAGAGTTGAAAGTCTGCGATCCGGTCGGTGCGAACGGCTTCCACGCCGACCACGGGCCGGACGGGGAAGAGGCGGTGGCGTAGACATTGTCATTGGTGCCCCACCCCGTCAGGTGCGAGGCGAACAGGTAGTAGGTGCCATGCACCTTCACCATCGCCGGCGCCTCCAGATCGGCGAGCACGGCGACCGAGGACGCCACCGTCAGGTAGTCGTCCGAGAGCCGGTCGATGCGCAGCCCGTTGGCCCGGTCCTCAGTGAGCAGGTAGCCCGCGCCGTCGGTGTCCTGGAACAGGCCGATGTCGCGGCTCTGCTGTCCAAGCGGCCGAACGCTGCCGCGGTAGGTGTACGGGCCGCACGGGGTACTGCTTGTAGCCACGCCGACCCGGGCGTCGCCGTAGTCTGACGAGTCGACGTGCATGTACATCACGTACTGGCCGCTGCGCGGGTTCCGGATGACCTTGGGGCGCTCGATGACCCGGTTCGGCCCGAGGTCACCGCTGTCCTGGCGGCTCAGAGAGTCGCTGTGCCGAGTCCAGGACGCCAGGTCGGAAGAGGAGTAGCAGGCGACGGCGGTGTAGGTTCCGCCGGCTGACTTGTCCTCGCCGTAGGCGTAGTAGGTGCTGCCGTCCTTGAGGATGCCGACGCCGTGTAGTTGGGCCAGGGCGCCGTTCTGATCGCTCCACGCCGCACCGGGTACGAGGTTCACCGTTCCAGCATGCCCGGGGGGAGGGCTCGCGCCGGCGGCATCACCCGCTGACGCGGCCACTGTTGTTCCCAGTACCGCCGCAATGCCAGCGGTGAGTGCCGCTATCCGCACCATGAGTCGTCTTCGCATCGCAGCCTCCTATCGGCCCAGGGCCGTTTTGAGCAACCAATGACAGCCCTCTCCAACGGTGAGCGCGGCTGCGGCGCTGACCGGGCTTTGTGTACAAGGGCTGGCTGTGTCAGACATGTTCGGCCCGCCGGGGCACCCGCAGGGTGCGCAAGGGGCCTATGGCTGCGCCCTCGCAGGGGAGCAGGTCCCCGCCGAGTCAAGCATGTGAAGATGTGTTGGATGACGGGGTTGTATGACGGGTGTTTACGTTGGATTAAGTTAGGAGGGGGCGGATCGGGCGTCAAGAGCTGTGACATGACTCGCCGAAAGAGGGCATCTCGTCCGCAATGAGCACACCGGGAGATGTTCGTTTCTGTTCGGAACCTCGGTCGGAACGCCGGAAGACAGCCTCAATCAGGTGCAGCGCGATCACCGCCGAAGCCCGTGCGATACCGGGCCCAGGCACCGTCTTCCCGGCGACCCCATCAACAGAACCCCGGCCCCACCGCCCTCGCGCCAGGCCCGACGCCACCGCTCAACCGACCGCACACTGATCCGCAGGGCAGCGGCAACCTCCGCGTTCTTCTGCCCGCTCTCGAAACGCTCCACGGCCGGAGCCGCAACCACTCCCGCGTAGTTCTCTCGGCGTCGGTCAGTCAGCCGCCCTGCGCGTACCTCACGCCCAGGGCTACCGGTGCCGACAGCCGACTGCCAGGCGAACGGCACCGACATCACCCAACCAAGTTCAGTAGCGCCTTCAGGCATGCCAGCGGACGCGGGTCGTAACCGCATCGTCGAGTGGATGTGGAAGCGCGAGGTCTACGGCCAGGCCCGCGACGTTGAGCACCAGGTGAGCACCGGCTGACCTGGTGGGTGGCCACCGCCTCAGCTCATTCTCTTCCTCGTCGGGAACGAACCGAGAGGACCCTGCCCCGCTAGCCATGCTTTACCTGCTGTTGGAGTTAATTCGATGGCTGTCTACCTTCGAGACGAGAGCGCAAGAAGCAACGCGCAGTTTCGCCCTCGACCGGCTTCGTCACCCCTCTGCGGACGGGAGTACCACCATGTCCGAAACGCTTCAGACCACTGACGTCGCCGTCTCTGACGCCCACGTGCTCGACCGGACCGCCGTCGCTGTGCGCGCGGCGGGCTCGGCCCTGCTCGAGGGCTTCAGCGAGGGGGTCCGCTACGACAGCCGCGAAGGGCTGATGCGCGCGCTGGCCGCCGACGACGATTTGGCTCTCGACATCCTGCACCCGCACCTCACGAACCTGCGCCCGGACGCCGGGTGGGCGGAGGACGAACTGGTCGGCGGGGCGCTGCCGCCTGGTGAGTGGTGGGTCGTGGATCCGGCCGAGGGCAACGTCAACCACCTGCACCACCACCCTGTCGCGGAGCCCGCGTCATGATCGACCGGCTCGTCGTACCGGCCTTGCTGGCGGTGATCAAGGCTCTCGGTGGCCTCTACTGGTTCGCGTGGCGGCGGTGGCGCCCCGAGCCCGCGCGGGACGCCCTCGTATATCGCCTGGGACGGCGACGGCCTCCTTGTGGTGGGCCCTTCTGTGACGGCTGTGACGAGTGCGGTCCGTCCGGTCGGTCCGGTCCGGGTGCTCGCCGGCTCAGAACTCCGCGTCCGCGGTGAGGAGATGGGCGGCGCGTTCGGCGATGGCGATCACGGTCGCCTATGGAACGGCAGCGAGCGACCTTCCACCGTGCCCTATCCGCGCCTCGGCCTGGTCGTACGGCACCCAGACGTCGACGTGGACGCGGTGTCGGCCCGCGCCACGGCGACTGTTCGGGAGGGCGGCAGCGCGGTTCACAGCCAGAGCCCCGTGCCTAGCGGCCGAGGCCCGAGTATGCGCAGCCACGGCTACCGCGAACCTGTTCCGCGCTGCGGCCGCCATCGATTCAACCGGGTGGAACATCGCCGCCCGTACGCGCCACTACGTCCGCGGGCTGCTTGCCGCGGTGCCCCGCAGGAACAGCCGCCAACCGGCCCAGCAGACGGGCCCCTCCACCCCGATGGTCCGGGCACCTGCCCGCCGGCAGCGGACCCACCCCGCCCCATGGCGGTCCGTCAGGGGCGAAGGGCTCGTGGCCGCACCGGCCGCGGCGTTCCACCTCCTGACCCGTTGGCGCCCCGGTCACGTG